>NZ_JBEXJN010000116.1:0-12400 GCF_040609115.1 Lentzea sp. NPDC004782 | reverse complement strand
ATGCGGTCAACCTAGCCAGCCGACCAGGCCGCCCGCGGTAGAGCAGGCTCCACTTCAAGTGCACGCGGGGAGCTTTCGTTCACTCCTGGCGCACGTCCCGGTGCCGCTCGGCCCACTGGTCGATCGCCTCGCGGCACGCCTGGTCGAGGTGTCGCAGACCGGTGAGGTCGAGCTGGACGTGCTTGGTCAGCGGGATCCGCTCCAGCGCGGCGAGCAGCCGGGGCAGCCGCAGGAACGTGGCGTTGCCCCGCAGCACCACCAGCTCGTCGTCGTCGCCGAGCGGGCTGACCGTGACGTTGAGCCGCGAGACGTCCCACGCGGTCTTGGCGACGGCGGCGCCCAGGCCGACGAGCGTGCCGGTGAGCAGGTCCGTGCTGACGATCAGGCCGGCGGTCAGGATCAGCACGGCCCCCTCGGCCCGGTCGACGCGCAACGTGCTCGCCACGTTCTTGAGTGCCAGCAGCTTCCACCCGGAGTGGACCAGCAGACCGGCGAGCACCGCGACCGGGATGAGCCCCAGCACGCCGGGGAACAACACGACGAACAACAGCAGCCACACGCCGTGCAGCACCCGCGAGGCCTTCGTGCGGGCACCGGCCTGCACGTTGGCGGCGCTGCGGACGATCACGGCGGTCATCGGCAGGGCACCGACGAGGCCGCACAGCGTGTTGCCCACGCCCTGCGCCACCAGCTCGCGGTTGTAGTGCGTGCGCGGACCCGTGTGCATCCGGTCCACGGCCGCCGCGCTGAACAGGCTCTCCGCGGACGACACCAGCGCGAACACCAGCGCCGCGCCGAGCACACCGGTGTTGATCACCGATAGATCGGGCAACCGCAGCTCGGCGGCCAGGTCGCCCACGGCGATCCGCGGTACGTCGAGCCCCGCCACGACGGCGACCGCGCTCGCGACCACGACACCGACGAGAACACCGGGCACCGCGCGCACCCGAGCCGGGGTGCGTTGCCACAGCACGGTGATGATGATCGTCAGCAGGCCGACGCCGAGGGCGCTGAGTCCGGCGGTGGTGGTCACGGCGTTCGCGGCCAGCGCGGGCAGTCCGGTGACCTTGTCCCACGTGGTGCGCGGCTGGGTGCCGCCCATCAGCGGGTAGAGCTGGCCGAGCATCAGCACGAGCCCGATGCCCGCGAGCATGCCCTGCACGACCGCCGGGGAGATCGCGCGGAACCACGTGCCGCAGCGCAGCACGCCGAGCAGTAACTGGACCAGCCCGGCGCCGAGCACGATGACGCCGAGCGCGCCGATGCCGTGCTGGGCGACGGTGTCCGCGACCAGGACGGTGAGCCCGGCCGCCGGTCCGCTGACCTGCATGGAGCTGCCGGGCAGCAGTCCGACGACGATGCCGCCGATGACACCGGTGACGATGCCGAGCTCGGCGGGCACACCGGAGGCGACGGCGACGCCGACGCACAGCGGCAGGGCGACGAGGAAGACGACGACCGAGGCGGCCAGGTCCTTGCCGAAGGTGGCCGACCAGCGGGAGCCGCCGCCGCTGCCCTGGTCGCTGGGACGGTTGGCGAGTGCGATCACAGTCCTCCCCCTCACAGCGGCCGGAACTCGGGTGCGGTGTGCACCACGCCCGTTTCGATGTCGTAGAACCAGCCGTGCACCCGCAGCTCGCCACCGTCGACCCGGTCGCGGACGAACGGGTACTCCAGCAACGTGTTCAGCTGCTTCAGCACGTGCTGCTGCCCTTCCGCGCGCAGGGCCGGATCAGGTCGCCGCGCGGGCGTTTCCGTGCGGCCGTGCGTGGTGAGCCAGCGCCGCATCGCGGGCAGGTGACCGATCTCCGCGCCGTGCAACCCGCTGACCGCGCCGCAGTGCGAGTGACCGCACACGACCACCTCGGACACCCCGAGCTGCACGACGGCGAACTCGATCGTGGCCATCTCGCTCGACGGCGAGTCGAGCCGGTACGGCGGCACGACGTTGCCCGCCGTGCGCAGCTCGAAGAGGCTGCCCGCCTCGGCGCCGGTGATCTGGCTGGGCACGACCCTGGAGTCCGCGCACGTCACGAACAGCGCGGTGGGCTGCTGACCGGCGGCGAGGCGGGGTCCTGCGGACACGGGACGGCGGGCCGAGTGCTCACGGGCGCGCTCGACCAGGAGTTGGAAGTTCATGGATTCCTCACTGTGCGGTTGTTTCCGGTTTCTCGGCGATCAGAGCCGATCAGTTCCGGAACACCTGCAGAGCGGGAGGTCTGAGCAGTCTGGAGAGGTGTTCGGTGCGCTCGGGCACGTCGAGGTCGACGGCCGGTTCCGGCACCGCGTGTGTCCACACTGGACCGTTGACGCGGCGGACGACGAAGCGCGCGCGGTACAGCACGCCGCGGGCGAGCTTGGTGCTCGCCTCGCTCTTCTTGCGCTGAGGTTCTTCCTTCTTGTCGTCCGGAAGCGGGATCCGGTTGTGGGAACTGGTTGCCGGAGCTGACAACGAGGCAGTGGCGACCGCGGCCTCCACCGGGGCCACGAGAAACGCCAGGGCGAGCACTGTCGCGATGACGATTCCGCGCACGAACTCCCTTTCGACGACTACGAGCCGATCGTATCGGTGTTCGTGATCACCGCGCCAGGGGCGAGATCACTTGATCGGACCACGCGTTCTGCGGAGGACGTTCCGCGTTTTTCGCAAGGGCCGTCAGGGCTGCAGCCGCACGGACGTCCAGCCGCGGTCGGTGAGGTCGTAGCGCAGCCGCCGGTGCAGGCCGTCCGGGCTGCTCTGCCAGAACTCCACCTCGGTGATCACGAGGTGGTGCGCGACCCAGGTGCGCGGCCGGGGCAGCGGCATCCGCTGCCTGCTCCGGGCGCGGATGAGCAAGGACTTCTGGTCGGTCAGCGGTTCGCTCTGCGCACTCGTCGCCGACATCGCCCTCGCCGAGGCGGGCCGTTGCCGCCACAGCACGTCCGCGAGCCCCGCGTCGGCCGGTTCGACGTGGCCGCCGAAGGTGATCTGCTGGTTCGTCTCCCGCCAGTACGTGACGCCGGACCACTGCCCGGTCCGGTCGATCTCCCGGCCCTTGCGGCTGGTCGCGTGGGTGGCGACGACGAGGCCGCGGTGGGTGATCCGGTGCACGTGCACGGTGCGGCTCGACGGGCGGCCGTTCTCCGCGACGGTGCTCAGCGCGATCGCGTGGGGCTCGTCGACGTCTCGAGCGACGGCCAGCGCGAACCAGTCGCGCAGCAGCGGGATCGGGCCGGCCGGTGGAACCGTGAACTCCGGCCCGATGTAGATGTGCCGGACGTTCACGGTCATGCCGGTGCTCCTCTGGTCGAACGGTCGCGTCACATGGTCGAAAGATCAACACCGGTGCGCAATGCGTGCGACGAGGAGGAACCTCCGAAAGACGCGGAGGCTCAGGTGGGGATGCCGCCGCGGTTGATGGTGGGCACCTCGATGCCGAGCGACCGCAGCTGGTTGAACGGGTTCATGAACTCGCGCTGGCGGACGATGCGCCCGTCGCGGAAGTCGAACGAGTGCAGGAAGTGGTTGCGGTAGATCCCCGGCTCGTAACCGGGGTAGCGGATCTCGCCCTCGCCGTCGCACTCGGCCCAGAACCGATCGGGGTCCTGGGTCTCGAAGATCTCGACGTTGAACCACTTCCAGTCGGGGAACATCGTCAACGACCACTCGCCGTGCGCTTTGAGCTTCTCGTGCCCCTGCGACACGATCGGGTCCGGGGTGTCGGCGGTGTAGAGCCCGGCGCTGCCGTCCTCGGTGAACAACAGGTACCTGGTGAGCCTGTTCTCGCCGTACCGGCTGAGGTAGTCCTCGACCACCGCCCGGTTGTGCCGCCGCTGTGCTGCCGCGTCCGTGAACGTCATGCGGCCACCGTCGCCGCACGGCGGTTTCCGCGTCAACAGAGCGTCCAACTGGGACGGTGCGCAGTTGGACAACCGGTTCCGGTGCAGCCGCCGCCGCCAATATGGTGCGGCACATGCACGATTACGTGGTGGTCGACGTCTTCACCGACACCCCGCTGCGGGGCAACCCGGTCGCGGTCTTCCTGGACGCCGCCGACCTGCCGGCCGAGCGGATGCAGCAGATCGCCCGCGAGACCAACCTCTCCGAGACGACGTTCGTGCTGCCACCGCAACACGACGGCGACGTGCGGGTGCGGATCTTCACGCCCGTCAACGAGCTGCCGTTCGCCGGTCACCCCACCCTCGGCACGGCGATCGCGCTGGGCGACGCGGTGACCGGTGACCTGCTGCGGATGGAAACGCACATGGGCACGATCCCGTTCCGGCTCAACCGCGTCGACGGCCGGGTCGTTGCCGCGCGGATGCGGCAGCCGAACCCGACGTGGGAACCGTACGCGCAGACCGAGGACCTGCTTGCGGCGCTGGGGCTTTCCGGGTCGACGTTGCCGGTGGAGGTGTACCGCAACGGGCCGCGGCACGTGTACGTCGGTCTGCCGGACGTCGCCGCGCTGTCCGCGGTGGTGCCCGACCAGCGCGCGCTGGCCGGGCATCTGGACGTCGCGGTCAACTGCTTCGCGGGCTCGGGAACGCACTGGCGGACAAGGATGTTCTCACCGGCCTACGGGGTGGCCGAGGACGCGGCCACGGGCTCGGCGGCCGGTCCGCTGGCCGTGCACCTGATCCGGCACGGCCTGCTGCGGCCTGGCGAGGAGATCGAGATCCGGCAGGGCGTCGAGATGGGTCGCCCGTCGACGATGTACGCGGTCGCACGCGGTACCCGCGACACCATCGACGAGGTCGAGGCCGCCGGTTCCGCCGTGGTGGTCGCCAGGGGCGTCTTCCACGTGTGAGCCCGGAGGTCGATGAAGGGCTCCTTGCTCCACCTGAGGTGGATGAAGGAGCCCATCATCGCAAGCCAGGGGTTAGGGCTGGAGGCGTTGGGCGGTCCAGGTGGAGTTGGTGCGGCGGTAGTGCAGGCGGCGGTACAGGGCGTCTGGGCTGCTTTGCCAGAACTCGACCTCGGAGAGTATGAGCTCGTAGGCGAGCCAGGTCGACGGCCGCACCAGCGGACCGCCCGTGGTGGCGAGCTGCAGCGACTGCTCCAGCAGTTCCTGTTCTCCCACCAGGGGTTGGCTCTGCCTGGTCGCGATCGACATGGCGTTGGACAACGTCGGGCGAGGTGCCCACAGTTCGTCGGCGACGGCCTCGTCCGCGGGTCCGGCCCGTCCGCCGAACGTCACCTGCTGGTTGGTCTCCCGCCAGTACAGCACGCCCGACCACCGGCCGGTCTGGTCGATCTCCCTGCCCTTGCGGCTGCCCGCGTGCGTGGCGAAGAGCAGGCCGCGGTCGGTGATCCGGCTGATCTGGATCATCCGGGACGAGGGCGTGCCGTCGGCCGCGACCGTGGCGAGCGCGGTCGCACCGGGCTCGCGGACCCCGTGCGCGACGGCCTGGGCGAACCAGTCCCGCAGCAGCGCCACGGGATCGGCCGGCGGTTGGGTGAACTCCGGGCCGATGCTCTTGTACTGGACGTTCACAGCCACGGTGTCGCTCCTCGGATACCGGTCACGAAAGCCTCGACGTCGAAGGTGAGCCGCATCGGTGCCGGGGTGCCGATCAGCTCCGCCGCGCGGTTGGGTGGCAGCGCCTGCCGTGCGGCCGCATCGGACTCGAAGACCATCACGGCACCCCAACGGGAGCCGTCGGAGATCCAGAACTTCGCGACCAGGCCGGCCACCGCGGCCCACGCCTGAACGCCTTCCTGCCACAGGGAGTCCCGCAGTGCGGCGACGTCGCGGTCACCTTCCAGATCCCACCACGCGATCACGGCTTTCACGGCACTCTCACCTCCGAGACCCGCAGGACCGACGCGAGCAACCTGCCCAGGATCGCCGGGCCGTCTGCGGTCAGCACGGACTCCGGGTGGAACTGCACCGACGCGAAACCGTTGCCGCGCAACGCGTGCACCTCACCGGTGTCCGCGTCACGGCTGATCTCGACCGGCCCGGTGGCGTGGTCGAGGTGGTCGTGGTCGCTGCGCGCGGCGAAGGTGTTGTAGAAACCGACCGTCTCCCGGCGGCCGAACAGCGTGATCTGCCGTTGCTCGCCCTGGCTCGGCAGGTCGCGCCGGACCAGCTCGAACCCGAGCACCCGGCACAGCACCTGGTGGCTCAGGCACACCGCCAGGAACGGCGTCTTCCGCCGCAGCAACGACCGCACCGCGCCGCGCAGGTGCGCGATCTTGGGATGGTCCGTCTCGCGAGGATCACCCGGCCCCGGCCCGAGCACGACGACGTCGTGGTCCGAGGTCGAGTAGTCCTCGTCGAACCGGCGCACCGTCACGTCCAAACCCAGCGCCCGCAGCTGCTGCGCGATCATCGCCGTGAACGTGTCCTCGGCGTCGACCACGAGCGCGCGCCTGCCGACGAGCGCGTCGTAGGACCGCGGGGCGGGCCCGGCGAACCAGTAGGCGCCGAGCCGGGTGTTGCGCCTGCTCAGCGCCGCCCGCACCTCGGGGTGCTCCTGCCAACTCGTGTGACGTTCGGTCAGCGCTCCGAGCAACGTGGCGAGCTTGACGCGGGTCTCCGCCACCTCCGAGACCGGGTCGGAGTGGCGCACCAGCGTGGCGCCGACACCGATCTGGAGACCGCCGGACGGGGTGATCGCGGCGGTCCGGATGAGGATGGCGGAGTCCATCGTCTGCCTGCCGGTGGCGTCGCGGCCGATCAGCGCCGCGACACCACCGTAGTAACCGCGGCCCGCCCGCTCGTGACGGGCGATGACGCGGCAGGCGTTCTCCACGGGACTTCCCGTCACCGTGGGGGCGAACAAGGTCTCGCGCAGGACGTCCCGCACGTCACCGGTGGTGTGGCCCTCGATGAAGTACTCGGTGTGTGCGAGCCGGGCCATCTCCTTGAGCCGGGGGCCGACCACCCGCACGCGGTCGCAGATGCGCGACATCATCTTCAGTTCCTCGTCGAGGACCATGTAGAGCTCGTCGGTCTCCTTGTGGTCGGAGAGGAAGTCGAGCACGCCCGACAGCGTCGGCCCGGCCGGCGGGTACCGGTAGGTGCCGCTGATCGGGTTCATCGTGACGAGCCCGTCGTCCAGGCTCACGTGGCGTTCCGGGGTGGCGCCGACGAACGTGCGGTCACCGGTGTGCACCAGGAACGTCCAGTAGGCGCCCGCCTCCTGCTCGCACAGCCGGCGGAAGAACGTGAAGGCCTGCTCGGGGCCGTAGTCCTCGATCTCGGCCAGGAACGACCGCCGGATCACGAAGTTCGCGCCCTCGCCGGAACCGATCTCGTCGGCCACGACGCGCCGCACCAGTTCGGCGTAGGCGCTGTCGTCGACGTCGAAACGCGTGCCGGACAACGAGATCGGCACGTCGGGCAGCCGTTCGAGCACGTCCGCCTTCGGCAGCACCTCGTGGTCGCGCACCCGCAGCACGATCAGCGGCGCGCCGTCGTCGACGCACTCGAGCCCGCGTTCGGCGACCTGCCGGTGCGGGATCAGCGCGAGCGTCCGCGGTCCGGCCGACCCCAGGTCCCCGACGTCGATGTCGGCCAGCGAATCGACCGCCGACACCTCGCCGGTGAGGACCTCCAGCCGGCCCCGGCCCGTGGTGTGCGGCCGGTGCAGGATCGCGAACGGGAGCTCGGGACGCGCGAGCACCCGGTCCAGGCTGTCGCTCACCGCAGCACCTCCCCGGATGTCAGGACGACCGCACAGCACGAGGCCGCGTACTGCAGCGCCATCCGGTGCTTGTCGGCCGAGAAGTCGGCGACGGCGTCGGCGACCAGGAACGTCTCGATGTCGTTGGTGAACGCCTCGACGGCGGTCATCAGCACGCCGATGTGGGCGTACACGCCGCAGACCACGAGCTGGTCCCGTCCGGCCGCCCGCATCCGTTCGAGCAGGCCGGAGCGGAAGAAGGCGCTGTAGCGCCATTTCGTGAACAGCCAGTCGTCCGGCTGCGGCATGAGCGGCTCGACCACCTCGCGGTCGGCGGGGTCCACGCGCATCCCCGGGCCCCAGAAGTCCTTCAGCAGCCCGCGGTCGGCGACCGACATGGCGCCGGGCTGGGCGGTGTAGGCGACGGGCACGCCCTCGGTGCGGCACCGGTCGCGCATCGCCGCGACGTTGCCCGTCAGCTGCCGTGCCGTGTCCGCCGCGAACGGGCGCAGGAAGTAGCGCTGCATGTCGTGGATCAGCAGCACCGCGCGGGCCGGGTCGATCTTCCACCCCGCCACGGACTCGGGCAGGTCGTCCCTGCCGGGCAACGGGTACGCGGGAATGGCGGGGATTCCGGTCATGCGGCACCTTCCGAGTGGAGTTCGTGGTCGAGCCGATCCGCGAGCACCTGCCACGCCGCGGCGCTCTGCCTGGCGAGCTCGGCGAGGCCGGGACGGCAGTGCGCGGGCACGTCGCGGGCGACCTCCGCCCACGCGGCCCTGGTGCGCAGATCGAGGAACAGCAACCGCAACAGCACCCGGCCGTTGTGGCTCAGCCGCATCGACGGGTCGTCGCGCAGCCACCGCAGCAGGTCCGCGGCCCCGCTTCGGCGTGCCGGGGCCTGCGGGCCGGGTGAACCGCCCCGCAGCTCGGCGCGCACGGCACGGGCGGTCTCCGGCGAGATGCCGACCGCCCTGGCGACCTGGCGCAGCGACAGGTGCGGGTGCTCGGCCATCAGTTCGCGGGCACGTCGGCGTCGCTCGGCGCTGTTCGTCGGCCGGACGCGACCGTCACGGCCGATCCTCGCGGCGGCATCACCGCCGACCCTGCCGCGCACGCCGGCCACGGCCCTGGCGGACAGCCCGGTGATCGAGCTGATCATCCGGTCCGACCACTGTGGACACTGACGCACGAGGCGCTCGGCTGCTGCTGTTGGGTCCGATTCGTGCACGGTTCCGCCTTCGACGCGCATCAAGAGTGGCTAAAGCTTCGAAAGTTGTCGTCCGGCAGGCAATCCGCGCGGTGATGAGGTTTGTCCTCAAGAAACCAGTTCACGAGCTGAGACATCCGAATAGTGCGGGATTGTTTTGGGGAAAGAGTGCGCGGGATGGACGGTGGGTCAGACTCGGTTCGCCCAGGAAGGGGAATGGACGTGAAGAATGACCTGAAAGCCGCCCAGGAAGTGGTCGAGCTGATCACCGGCGGGTGGCGCGCCCAGTGCGTCTACACCGCGGCCAAGCTGGACATCCCGACCTTGGTCGACTCCGGTTGCGCCACCGACGAGGAGCTGGCCGCGGCCACCGGGTCCGAAGTGGACGGGATTCACCGGCTGATGCGCCTGCTGGTCGCGCTGCGCGTGTTCGAAGGCGACGGCACGACCGGCTACCGCAACACGGCCGTGAGCGCGCTGCTGAAGGACGCGCCGAACTCGTTGCGGGACATGTGCCTGCTGTACGGCGAGGAGTTCTACACGGCGTGGGCCTTCGCCAAGGAGTCGATCACCACTGTCACGGCCGGTTTCGAGATCGCGTTCGGTGAACCGCTCTACCAGCACCTCGGCCAGAACTCGGAGCTGTCCGAACGCTTCCAGCTGGCGATGAAGGCGGGCAACCTCTTCTTCGACTACGTGCCGGACGCGATCGACCTGGCCGGCAGGACGTTCGTCGACGTCGGTGCCGGGCCCGGCCAGCTCACCGCCGCCATCCTCGGTGCGGTCCCGGACGCCCGCGCGAAGGTGCTGGACCGACCGCACGTCATCGAGGTCGCCAGGGAGAACCTCGCCGCGAGCGTCGGGCTCGACCGGGTCGAGCTGGTCGGCGGCGACATGGTCGAGGAGGTTCCCGCCGGCGGTGACGTGTACTTCCTGTGCCGCGTGCTCGCCGGGTGGAGCGACGAGGCCGTCGTGCGGGTGTTCTCGAACTGCGCCAAGGCGATGTCGGGACCGGACGCCAGGCTGGTGATCCTGGACCGGGTGGTCGTCGACGAGCACCCCACGGTCCTGCCCTCGATGTGGGACCTGCACCTGTTGATGACCAACGGCGGCAGGCACCGCAGCCTCGCCGACTACACCACCCTGCTGGAGCGGGCCGGGTTCGCGGTGGAACGCGTCGCCGAGCTGCCCGCCGAGACCACCGCCATCGTCGCGGCGCGCTAGGCGGTCGCGATGTGCGGGATCACCGGCTGGGTGGCGTTCGACGCCGACCTGCGGACCAGCGGCGACGTCGTGGCCGCGATGACGGCGACCATGGACCGGCGCGGCCCGGACGAGTCGGGCACCTGGATCCGCAGGCACGTGGCGCTGGGGCACCGGCGGCTCGCGGTCATCGACCTCGCGGGCGGCAAGCAGCCCATGACGGTGACGACGCCCGCCGGCGAGGTCGCCATCGCCTACAGCGGTGAGGCGTACAACTTCCGCGAACTGCGCGAAGAGCTGCGCCGCCGCGGTCACCGGTTCCTCACGTCGAGCGACACCGAGGTCGTGCTGCGCGGTTACCTGGAGTGGGGCGACGCGGTCGCCGAGCGGCTGAACGGGATGTTCGCGTTCGCGGTCTGGGATGCCCGCGACGAGAAGCTGGTGCTGGTCCGCGACCGGCTCGGCGTGAAGCCGCTGTACTGCTACCCGACCCCGGACGGGATCGTGTTCGGCTCCGAGCCGAAAGCGATCCTGGCCAACCCCGCGGTGCGCCCGGTCGTCGGCCTCGACGGCCTGCGCGAGCTCGTCGCGTTCACCATGACGCCGAAGTGGGCGCTGTGGAAGGGAATGCGCGAGGTCGAACCGGGCACCCTGCTGACCGTCGACCGGGCCGGTCTGCGGGAACGGGTGTACTGGCGGCTGGAGACCGCCGCGCACCCCGACGAGCTGGACGGCACGGTCGCCACCGTGCAGTCACTGCTGACCGACACCGTCGCACGTCAGCTCGTGGCGGACGTCCCGCTCTGCGTGCTGCTCTCCGGCGGCCTGGACTCCAGCGCGGTCACCGGCCTCGCCGCCGCGCACCTGGCCGAGGCAGGCGAGAAGGTGCGGACGTTCTCCGTGGACTTCGTGGGCCGGGAGGAGACGTTCCGCGCCGACGAGGCCCGCACCACCCCGGACACGCCGTACATCCGTGACGTCGTGGCCGCTGTCGGCGCAAAGCACGAGTTCGTCACGCTCGACGCGTCCCCGCTGACCGACCCGGCCCTGCGCCGTGAGGTGATCCGGGCGCGGGACCTGCCCATCGGGTTCGGCGAGATGGACACGTCGCTGTTGTTGCTGTTCCAGGCGATCCGCCGCGAGTCGACCGTGGCGCTGTCCGGCGAGGCGGCCGACGAGGTCTTCGGCGGCTACCGCTGGTTCCACGACCAGGACGTCGTGCGCACGGCGGGGTTCCCGTGGCTGGTGTACCCCAGCGCGATGAGCGGCGACCGGGCCGCCGTGATGTCGCCCGACGTGCGATCACGGCTCGACGTCGCGGCCTACACCGCCGACCAGTACGCGACCGCGGTCGCCCAGGTCGAGCACCTGCCCGGCGACAGCGCGGTCGAACGCCGCATGCGCACGATCTCGCACCTGCACCTCACCCGGTTCGTGCGGATGATGCTGGACCGCAAGGACAGGATCTCCATGGCGGCCGGCCTGGAGGTCCGGGTGCCGTTCTGCGACCACCGCCTCGTCGAGTACGCCTACCGCGCGCCGTGGCGGATGAAGTCCTTCGACGGCAGGGAGAAGAGCCTGCTGCGGCACGCGGTCCCGCACGTGCTGCCGAGGTCGGTCCGCCACCGGCTCAAGGCCTCCTATCCGTCCACTCAGGACCCCTCGTACAACGTCGAGCTGCAGCGGCAGGCCGGTGAGGTGCTGGCGGACCGGCAGCACCCCGTCGCGGCGTTGATCGACCACGCGTGGCTGCGCTCGGCGATCGCGATGGACCCGGCGGCCACGCCCGCCTCCGTGCGGCGGGGCATCGACCGGGTGCTGGACCTCTACCACTGGTTCGAGCTCTACCGGCCGTCGATCGAGCTCGACTGACCGTGCACGACGAAAGGTTGCTGAAGATGAAACGCACGTGGGCCGCGAGTGTGGCCGCCGCGGCCGTGGTGTCCGCGGGCACCGCGCTGGTCGGCGCGGGCCCGGCCTCGGCCGCGACCTGCAACGCGCCGGAGTTCAAGTCCTGCGTGGGCGTCTCGTACCAGACGTCGCACGTGAAGAGCATCCGCGTGAACGGGCGGTGCCTGATCGGCTCTTCCGGCACGTACTCCAGCGTCTACGTCGACGACGTGGCGGACGCGCACCCGGACGTCCAGACCTACGGCGGCAGCAGGTGTGAGAGCAACACGCACAACTCCGCGTCCGTCCGCTGGGCACTCACCGAGGACGACCGCGGCTTCCGCTGGGTGACGATCTCCTGAGCAGGCAACCGGAAGTCGTGTTCGCAACTCGCTGTCTGGTGAGGTGGATTAATTGGTGCATAGAGACCCACGAGCGGGTGGATGAAACACTCCAACAACGGACAGAACCCCCCGGGGGAGA
>NZ_JBEXJN010000115.1:0-12582 GCF_040609115.1 Lentzea sp. NPDC004782 | reverse complement strand
GTGCTCGCCCAGGCGCTGGTCCGCGAGGGCCTGCGCAACGTGGCCGCCGGCGCCAACCCGCTGGGCCTCAAGCGCGGCATCGAGCAGGCCGTCGAAGCGGTGACCGAGCAGGTGCTCAAGACGGCGGTCGAGCTGGAGACCAAGGAGCAGATCGCGGCGACGGCGTCCATCTCCGCGGGCGACGCCACCATCGGCGAGCTGATCGCGGAGGCGATGGACAAGGTCGGCCGGGACGGTGTGATCACGGTCGAGGAGAGCAACACGCTCGGGATGGAGCTGGAGCTCACCGAGGGCCTGCGCTTCGACAAGGGCTACATCTCCGGGTACTTCGTGACCGACCCGGAGCGTCAGGAAGCGGTGCTGGAGGACGCGCTCGTCCTGCTGCACCAGGGCAAGATCAGCTCGGTGAAGGACCTGCTCCCGCTGCTGGAGAAGGTCATGCAGTCCGGCAAGCCGCTGCTGGTCGTCGCCGAGGACGTCGAGGGCGAGGCCCTGGCGACCCTGGTGGTCAACAAGATCCGCGGCACGTTCCGGTCCGTCGCGGTCAAGGCTCCCGGCTTCGGTGACCGCCGCAAGGCGATGCTGCAGGACATGGCGATCCTCACCGGTGGCCAGGTGATCAGCGAGGACGTCGGCCTCAAGCTGGAGAACGCCGACATCTCGCTGCTGGGCAGGGCCCGCAAGGTCGTGGTCACCAAGGACGACACGACCGTCGTCGAGGGCGGAGGCGACGCCGAGGCGATCCAGGGCCGGATCAGCCAGCTCCGCGCCGAGATCGAGAAGTCGGACTCCGACTACGACCGCGAGAAACTGCAGGAGCGCCTCGCCAAGCTCGCCGGCGGCGTCGCCGTCATCAAGGCGGGCGCGGCCACCGAGGTCGAGCTCAAGGAGCGCAAGCACCGCATCGAGGACGCGGTCCGCAACGCCAAGGCCGCCGTCGAGGAGGGCATCGTCGCCGGTGGCGGTGTGACGTTGCTGCAGGCCGCGAAGACCTGCTTCGACGGGCTGGGCCTGACCGGCGACGAGGCGATCGGCGCGAACATCGTCAAGGTGGCCGTCGAGGCTCCGCTCAAGCAGATCGCCGTGAACGCCGGTCTGGAGGGCGGAGTGGTCGTCGACAAGGTCAGGTCCCTGCCGCCCGGCCACGGCCTCAACGCGCTCACCGGCGAGTACCAGGACCTGATGGCCGCGGGCGTCATCGACCCGGCCAAGGTGACCCGCTCGGCACTGCAGAACGCGGCTTCGATCGCGGCGCTGTTCCTGACGACCGAGGCCGTCGTCGCGGACAAGCCGGAGACCGAACAGCCCCCGGCGCCTCCCGCCGGAGGCATGGACTACTGAGTCAGAACAACGTCCACGAAGGGAAGGAGAAGAACGCCGTGCTGATGCGCACCGACCCGTTCCAGCTGCTGGACCAGCTGACCCAGCGGCTCGCCGGGACCACCTCGTACCGACCGGTCGTGCCCGTCGACGCCTACCGCGACGGCGACCAGTTCGTGGTGCACTTCGACCTGCCCGGGGTGAGCGCCGACTCCATCGACCTCGACGTGCAGGGCAACGTCCTCACCGTCAAGGCGCAGCGCACCACCGCCGGGAACGACGTGGAGGTCGTGGTCGGCGAGCGGCCGTCCGGCACGTTCAGCCGCCAGCTGTACCTGGGCGACCACCTGGACACGGACAAGATCGAGGCCGGTTACGACGCCGGCGTGCTGACGCTGCGCATCCCGGTCGCGGAGCAGGCGAAGCCCCGCAAGATCGCCATCTCGGGCGGTCAGCGGCAGGCGCTCAACGCCTGATCCGGCGCGCACATCGCAGGTCCGGGGCCGGTCGCTGCCACTGGGGGGCGACCGGCCCCGAGCCGCATCGGCGTATAGCCGCCGAATCTTCCGCTACGTTCGGGTACGGCCGGTTGAGCCAACAGCCGTCTGACGATGTCGTCGTTCCAAGTGGCCCCGTGGAGGGCAAGACATGGCTGTGGACGCGTTGACGGTGCGCATGGGGCGAGTGGGAAACGCCTTCGTGATGCGGGTGAGCGGAGAGATCGACATCGCGACGCGCCCGTTGCTGACCGCCGCCCTGCTCGACGCGTTCGGGCTCGCGGCCCCGTCGAACGCGCTGGTGCTCGATCTGGGCGGGGTGACCCACTTCGGAGCCGCGGGGGTCGATGCCGTTGAGCTCGCGGAACGGTGGTCCCGCGCCGAACGGATCGCGTTGCGGGTTGTCGTCACGCCGCGGATCGGGTTCGTGCTCGGGCTCACCGAGGTCGGCAGACGGGTGCGGATGGAGGAGTCGCTCGACGATGCGCTGTGCGGCAACGACGAAGCGGCCGGGTGACCCGTTCGTCTGTCCAAAAAGGAGGGACGGCCGGTTCGGCCGTCCCTCCTTTCACCACGCCGGACGTCAGCTTCGGTGTTCGGGTTCCGCCATCGGATCGTGCGCCTGACAACGGCCCTGCAACGTCCAGCCGTCGGGCACCCCGCTCACCGTCGCGTGCTCGCCGGTGGCGCTGATCTGCAGGGTGGCGTTGCCCAGCCGCAGATCCGCGAGCCGCACCGCACCCCAGCCGGACGGCAGGTGCGGGTTCAGCTCCAGGCTGCGGCTCGGCACGTGCGGCCGCAGTCCGAGGAACGACCGCACGAGCAGCAACGGCGCCGCGCTCGCCCACGCCTGCGGTGAACACGAGGTCGGGTACGGCACCGGCGGGCTGAACTCCGCGCGGGCGAACCCGCAGAACAGCTCGGGCAGCCTCCCGCCGAACGCCGACGCCGCGTCGAGCAGTCCGCACGCCAGCCGCTGCGCCAGCTCCACCGCGCCGGGGATGTGCGCGTACCGCAGCAGGCCCGCGACCGCCAGCGCGGTGTCGTGCGGCCACACCGACCCGTTGTGGTAGCTCATCGGGTTGTACGCGCCCATGTTCGCGGCCAGCGTGCGCAGGCCGTAGCCGGTGTCCATGTCCTCGGACGCCAGACGGTCGACCAGCACGGCCGCGTGCTCGTCCGGGACGATGCCGCTCCACAGGCACTGCGCGGCGTTGCTGGTCAGGGCGTCCACCGGATCTCCGCGGCCGTCCAGGGCCACCGCGTACCAGCCGCGGTCGGGCAGCCAGAAGGCCTCGGCGAACCGGTGCCGCAGCTTCTCCGCCTGCTCCCGCAACCGGACCGCGGTGTCGGTGTCGCCGAACGCCTCCGCGAGCTCTGCCCGTGCCAGCCAGGCGGCGTACACGTAACCCTGGACCTCGCACAGCGCGATCGGTGAGGACACGGTCCTGCCCGCGGCGTCGTTGATCCCGTCGAAGCTGTCCTTCCAGCCCTGGTTGATCAACCCGACGTCGGTGGACCGGCGGTAGGCCAGGAACCCGGCGCCGCACGACCGGTCGATCCACTCCAGCGCGGCGTCGGCGGCGGGCAGCAGCGCGCGGACCTCCGCCTCGTCGGCACCCCAGCGCCAGCACTCGCCGAGCAACGCGACGAACAGCGGTGTGGCGTCGACGGTTCCGTAGTAGTGGCTGCCGCCGAGCACGCGGTTCGAGTCCGGACCGAGCCGCAGCTCGTGCAGGATGCGGCCCGGTTCCTCCTCGGTCACCGGGTCCACCCGCCTGCCCTGCTTGTCGGCCAGGGTCTGCAGCGTGCCCAGGGCGAGTCCGGTGTCCAGCGGCAGCGCCATCCACGCGGTGAGCAGGCTGTCGCGGCCGAACAACGTCATGAACCACGGCGCGCCCGCCGCGACGAACGGTTTGTCCGGCAGCGACGGGTCCCGGATCTGCAACGCGCCGAGGTCCCTCTCGCTGCGGCGCAACACGTTGTCGAGCGTGACGTCGTCCGCCTCGATCGTGGTGCTCGCGTCGCGCCACGCCTGGATGGTGCGCGCCGGGCCGCTGCTCTCGATGTGCTCGCCGGGGTGGAACCGCGGCTGCACCCGCAGGTTCGCCACCGTCGGCTGCACCACGATCTCGGTCGTCCACAGCTGCCGCGGCGGCACCACGATCCGCCAGACGAGCTCGCCGGGCAGCACGGTGGGCTCGGCCGACGCGCTGACCGACAGGCCGCGGGCGCCGCGGGAGCGGTCCCACAGCAGAAGCTCGGCGCCCACCACCGTCGCGTCCGCGCCACCGCCGGACGTGCGGCCCTCCTTGACCGCGAACAGGTCGGCGAAGTCGGCGTCCACGTGCAGCGACAACGAGACCGCGGTGGCTTCCCGGCCGAGGTTGTGCAGGGTGATCGTCTCCCGCAGCCCGTCGCCGAGCAGCCGTTCGCGCACCACCAGCAGCGTGCTGTCCGCCTGACCGGGCTTCGGCGGCCTGCGCAGCATGAACCGCGCCGCGAACGCCTCCGGTGTCACCACCGACAGCGCGTGCGGCGGCTGCCCGTCCAGGCGCAGTTCCCACCGCGAGACCATCCGCGCGTCGCGGTAGAACAGTCCGTGCGAGGTGCCGGCTTCGACGTCGCCGGTGCTGTTGGACAGGCAGAACGTGCTGCCGTCGACCAGCGTGACCGTGCCGTGGCCGGCGTGGCTCATCACCGGTTCACCGGCGTTGAGGGCCGTGGGTGCAGGTCCCTCCGTCATGACCTTTCTCCACCGGCGCGCAGGCTGTTCTTGTCGGCGTTTTCACGGAAACGCCTGCCGTACCGGTGTTCCAGCGTGGAGTCGAGCGCCGGGTAGTCCTGCTGCAACGTCTCCAGCGCCGGCCGCGACCGCCGCAGCGCCTGCCGGTACGCGGCCTCGTAGCCCGCGCCGAGCCGGTCCGCGCCGAAGTTGTCCTTGACGTGCGCACGGCACTTGGCCGGTTCGACGTCGCGCACGTCGTGCAGCGCTTGCACGAGCTCCTGCGGCTCGTCGCGGACCAGTCCGGTGACGCCGTCCACGACGACCTCGGGCACCGCACCGCGGCGCAACGCCACCACCGGCGTCCCGCACGCCATGGCCTCGATCATGACCATGCCGAACGGTTCCTCCCACCGGATCGGGAACAGCAGGCAGCGCGCCCCGGCCAGGAGCTTGCGCTTCTGGGCCGCGTCCGCGACGCCGAACACGTGGTCGTTGTCGGTGAGCCGGGGGCGAACCTCGCGGTCGAAGTACTCCTGTTCGATCGGCTCGGCGCACTTGCCCGCGAGGATCAGCGGCACACCGGCGGCGTGCGCCACCTCCAGGGCCAGGTGCGGCGCCTTGTCCGGGTGGAACCGGCCGAGGAACAACGCGTACTCGCCCTTGTTCTCCTCGAACGGCCAGTCGTCCACGTTCAGCGCGTTGTGCACGGTGCCGATCCAGTTCAGCTCCGGTGCGAGCTGGCGCTGCCGGTCGCTGATGGCGACCAGGTGCACGTCCTCGCCGAGTTCGCGGTAGTAGCGGTGGAGGTCGTCGTTCACCGGCCCGTGCACGGTGACCACGGTCGGCACCCCCAGCGCGCGGTAGGCGGCCGCGTTGAGCGGACCCGCCAGCGTGTGGTCGTGCACCACGTCGACGCGGCCGGCCTCGACGAGCCGCTCCACCACACGGCGGCCGGCCAGCGCGTGCACCACCTCGGGACAGGGCTCACCGAGGCGTTCCGGGATCGTGCGGTCCCAGACCGGCACGAACTCCGCGGCGGCGCCGCACTCACCGGCGCCGATCAAGGTCACGTCGTGACCGCGGCCGGTCAGCGCGTTCGCGAGATCCGCGACGACGGCCTCCACGCCGCCGTATGCCTTGGGAGGAACGTCGAAGTAGGGCGGGGCGACCATGGCAACCCGCAACGACGAATCGACACAAGACACACTGCTCAACACCACTTCCCCTCCTCGCATCCCGAACCCGGGATTAGCACTCTTCGCCATAGACTGCTAACAGGATTCGTCCACTCGCGCAACCCTGCGAGGGAGGCGGCACACTCCGGAGAGTCTGCGACCGATGGGTATGTGAACGTTCACTTGAGGACGTTCTCCGACTGCCTGTCAGCACCTCGCGCGCTGCTCGTTAACGCTCACATCGAGCATTGACCGTGCCCTGCGGCCGTGACTACATTCCGTGGCAGGCCGCCACCGCTCTGTCAGAACCGCACTGTTCGCCCGAGCAACCGGAGCGTTCCCATGTCCTCATCGTTGAGTCGACGCATGCTCTTCCAAGCCGTTGGGGTGGCCGCCGTCGCGACCGCGGCGCCGCCGCTGACGGCGAGTCCGGCACAGGCGGCCTCGGTGCCACCTGTCCGCGGCGACGCCGGGGTGTCGGCCTCTCCGTTCGACCTGTCCGAGGTCCGGTTGACGCAGGGCCGGTGGCTGGACAACCAGAACAGGACGCTGTCGTACCTGAGGTTCGTCGACGTCGACCGGTTGCTCTACAACTTCCGCGCCAACCACCGGTTGTCCACCAACGGAGCCGCGGCGCTGGGTGGCTGGGAGGCGCCGGACTTCCCGTTCCGCACGCACAGCCAGGGTCACTTCCTGAGCGCGTGGGCCCAGGCGTGGGCGGTGCTGGGCGACACGACGTGCCGCGACAAGGCCAACTACATGGTGGCCGAGCTCGCCAAGTGCCAGAACAACAACGCCGCGGCCGGGTTCAACACCGGGTACCTGTCGGGCTTCCCGGAGTCGGACTTCGACGCGATGGAGGCGGGCTCGCCGAAGTCGGTGTCGTACTACTCGCTGCACAAGACCCTCGCCGGGTTGCTGGACGCGTGGCGCCACCTCGGCAGCACCCAGGCGCGGGACGTGCTGCTGCGCCTGGCCGGATGGGTCGACTGGCGCACGGCCCGGTTGTCCTACAGCCAGATGCAGAACGTGCTCGGCACGGAGTTCGGCGGCATGAACGCGGTGCTCGCCGACCTGTACCAGCAGACCGGCGAGGCGCGCTGGCTGACGGCGGCGCAGCGGTTCGACCACGCGGCGGTGTTCGACCCGTTGGCGGCGAACCAGGACCGGCTGAACGGCCTGCACGCCAACACCCAGGTGCCGAAGTGGATCGGCGCGGCCCGCGAGTACAAGGCGACCGGCACCACCCGCTACCGCGACATCGCCGTCAACGCCTGGAACATCACCGTGGGCGCGCACACCTACGTCATCGGTGGCAACAGCCAGGCCGAGCACTTCCACGCACCCAACGCCATTGCCGCGTACCTCAACACCGACACATGCGAGCAGTGCAACACCTACAACATGCTCAAGCTCACCCGTGAGCTGTGGCTGACCGACCCGAACAACGCGGCCTACTTCGACTTCTACGAACGGGCCCTGCTCAACCACCTGATCGGCGCGCAGAACCCGGCGGACCCGCACGGCCACATCTGCTACTTCACCGGTCTCAACCCCGGTCACCGCAGAGGCAACACCGGGCCGGCGTGGGGCGGCGGCAACTGGAGCACGGACTACGGCACGTTCTGGTGCTGTCAGGGCACCGGGCTGGAGACCAACACCAAGCTCGCCGACTCCATCTACTTCCACAGCGGCACCGCGCTGACGGTGAACCTGTACACGCCGTCGGTGCTGACGTGGTCGGAGCGCGGCATCACGGTCGCGCAGAGCACGAGCTACCCGGCGAGCGACACCACCACGCTGACCGTCACCGGCAACGCGGGCGGGTCGTGGACGATGCGGTTGCGGATCCCCGCCTGGACCTCCGGTGCGACGATCAACGTCAACGGCGTCGCGCAGGACGTGCCCGCCACGCCCGGCAGCTACGCGTCGCTGACGCGGTCGTGGACGTCCGGCGACGTGGTGACGCTGCGTCTGCCGATGCGCGTGGTCGTCCAGCCCGCCAACGACAACCCGAACGTCGTCGCGCTCACCTACGGGCCGGCCGTGCTGGCGGGCAACTACGGCAACACCAGCCTGTCGGCGTTGCCGTCGCTGGACGTCAACTCCGTCACCCGCACCAGCACGTCGTCGCTCTCGTTCACGGCGAAGGCCAACGGGGCACAGGTGAACCTCGGGCCGTTCCACGACGCGCACGGCTTCAACTACACCGTCTACTGGAGCACCGGCGGTGGCGGCACGGCGAGCTACCGGTTGGTCAACGCCGCCTCCGGCCTGGTGCTGGGCATCCAGAACATGTCCACTTCGGACGGTGGACTGGCGTTGCAGTGGGCCGACACCGGCACCGCCGACCACAACTGGCAGCTGATCACCGACGGGTCCGACGTGCGGCTGCGCAACGTCAACAGCGGCAAGGTGCTGGGCGTGGAGAACATGTCCACCGCCGACAACGCCCGCGTGCTGCAGTGGTCGGACAACGGCACCGCCGACCACCGGTGGACCTTGATCCCCAACGGCGACGGCACGCACAAGATCCGCAACGCCAACAGCGGCAAGCTGCTCGGCGTCCTCAACGGTTCCACCAGCCAGGGTGCGCAGGTCGTGCAGGACTCCGACAACGGCAGCGCGGACAACCGGTGGCGCCTGGTCGCCAACTGACGACGTGGTGCGGCGCCTTCACAGCGACTGCTCGTCCTTGCCGGCCGAGGTCCGGGTGGAGGCGCCGCCCAGCTGCCGGGCGGTGTTGACCAGAGCTTCCATGCTGAACGCCTGCGGGGTGTTGCCCATGTGCCGGCCGGTGGTGGTGTCGTACTCCTCGCTGAGCAGGCCGACGTCGTTGCGCAGGCCGAGCAGCCGTTCGAACAGCTCGCGGGCCTGCGTGGTGCGGCCGATGCCGTGCAGTGCGTCGGCCAGCCAGAAGGTGCAGGCGAGGAACGCGCCCTCGGTGCCGGGCAGGCCGTCCACGCCACCGTCGGCGTCGGGGCGGTAGCGCAGCACGAAACCGTTCTGGCACAGCTCGCGCTGCACGGCGTCGACCGTGCCTCGCACCCGCGGGTCGTCCCAGGGCAGGAAGCCCACGCGCGGGATCAGCAGCAGGGACGCGTCGAGCCCGCGGGAGCCGTAGAACTGGGTGAACGTGCCGCGTTCGGTGTCGTAGCCCTTGGCGCAGACCTCGGCGTGGATGCGGTCGCGGATCTCCCGCCACCGGTCGACCGGCCCGTCCAGGCCGTGGTTGCGCACCGTGTGCACGGCACGGTCGACACCCGCCCAGGCCATGACCTTGGAGTGCACGAAGTGCCGCCGCGGGCCGCGCACCTCCCACAGGCCGTTGTCCGGGTCGTCCCAGTGGCCCTCCAGGTAGTCCAGCAGGGCACGTTGCAGGTCCCAGGCCGGTTCGGTGGTGTGCAGTCCCGCCTCGCGGGCCAGGTGCAGGCCGTCGAGCACCTCGCCCCACACGTCGAGCTGGAACTGGTCGGCCGCGGCGTTGCCGATGCGCACCGGCGCCGCGCCCTCGTAACCGGACAACCACGCGAGCTCCTGCTCCGGCAGCCTGCGGGAACCGTCGAGCCCGTACATGATCTGCAGCTTCGCCGGGTCGCCCGCCACGGCGCGCACCAGCCACTCCCGCCACGCGCGGGCTTCCGCCACGAAACCCGTGCCCAGCAACGCCTGCAGCGTGAACGTGGCGTCACGCAGCCAGCAGAAGCGGTAGTCCCAGTTGCGCGGTCCCTTCCACTGCTCGGGCAGCGACGTGGTCGCGGCCGCCACGATGCCGCCGGTCGGCGCGTAGGTCAGGGCCTTGAGGGTGAGCAGGGCCCGGCGCACCGCGTCCGACCACGGGCCGTCGTAGGTGCAGCGGCCCATCCACCCGGTCCAGAAGTCCTCGGTGTCCGAGAGCGCCCGTTCGGCGTCGACCGCGTGCGGGCGCGGCAGGTGCGAGGCGGTGTGGGTGAGCACGAACGGCACGCGTTGCCCGGCCCGCACCTCGAACTCGGCGGTGGTGGTCAGGTCGTGCCCGCGCACCGGCACGCCCGCCTCCAGCCAGACCGCGTCCGGACCGGCCACCGCCGACAGCGCGCCACCGTGGTGGCGCACCCACGGCACCACGTTGCCGTAGTCGAACCGCAGGCGCAGATCCATCCGCATCGGCACGCGGCCCGACACGCCCTCCACCACGCGCACCACGTCCGCGGCCTCGCCACGCGGCGGCATGCAGTCCACGACGCGCACCGAACCGTCCGGGGTGTCCCACTGCGACTCCAGCACCAGCGTGTCGCCGCGGTAGCCACGCCGGTCGGCCGGACCGCCCGTCGCCGGGGCGAGCAGCCACCGGCCGGCGTCCACGTCGTGCAGCAGTGCGGCGAAGCAGGCGTGCGAGTCGAAGCGGGGCAGGCACAGCCAGTCGATGCTGCCGTCCCGCCCGACCAGCGCCGCCGTGTGCAGATCGCCCAGCAGGGCGTAGTCCTCGATCGGCGACGGCACGGCTCAGCGGCTCCCGTCCAGGCCGATGACGACCTTCACGTCGTCGGACCGGGCCTCGAAGGCGTCCTGGTAGGACTCCAGCGGCACCCGTCGCGTGATCAGGCCGCGCAACCAGTCCGGGTCGGCCGCGGCCAGCGCGTCGGCGGCCTGCCGGTAGTGGCGCAGGTTGGCGTTGACCGAACCGACCACCACGTCGTTCTCCAGCACGATCTCGCGGTTCACGCTGCCGGCGTCGACCGGGATCTTCCGCCCGGACGGCGAGACCCCGGTCAGGCACACCACGCCGAACGAGGCGGTGTTGCGGATCGCGGAGAACACCAGGCCGCCCGCACCGGTCGCCTCGATGACGACGTCGGGTTCGAGCTTTCCCGCCACCTCGTCGGCGTCCTCGTGGTGGTAGGTGGCGCCCAACTGCTCCACCAGGCGCGGTTTCGGCCCGTCCGTCACGCGGTCGAGCACGTGCACGTCGAGCCCCTGCTGCACGCCGATCATCGCCCCCAGCAGCCCGATCGGCCCGGCACCGGTGACCAGCGCCCGCTTCGGCTCGTACCAGGCCCGCTCACCGACGCGGCGCACCTGTTCCCACGCCTTGGCGACCACCGAGGTCGGCTCCATCAGCACACCGGCGTCGGCCAGTCGCGGATCCAGCTTGACGGCGTAGTCGGTCTCCACGCACCACAGCTCCGCCCCGTACCCGTCGAGCTCCTTGATGCCGCGCTCGGTGTACCGGCCGTTGCGGCAGCTGTCGAACTCGCCTCGCGCACAGGCCCCGCACGGCACCGGATCCGGCCTCCGCACCACGCCCACCACGAGGTCCCCGGCCGAGAACCCGCTGCCGCCCGGCGCGGACCGCACCCTGCCGAGCGACTCGTGCCCGAGCACCAGCCGGTCCCGGCCGGGCGGTGCCCAGCCGTAGTCGGCACGCACGATCTCCTTGTCCGTGCCGCACACGCCGACGGCGATCCCCTCCACCAGCAACTCGTCCGTGCCGGGCGTGGGGTCGGGCAATTCGGTCAGCTGCAACGAATTCGTCTTACCTGGGAGAACTGTGAGCGCACGCATGCCATCGGGCTACCCACCGCCACAGGGGCCATGCAGGTTTGCGTCTTTCCCCGCGGCTGTTCACGATCAGGCGATGACCGACCTGCACGCGCTCTACCGCGACCTGCACCAGCACCCCGAACTGTCGCTGCGGGAGTTCCGGACGGCCGGGGTGCTGGCCGACGCCCTGCGCCCGCTGGGGTTCGACGTCACCACCGGCGTCGGCGGCACCGGTGTGGTCGGCGTCCTGCGCAACGGCGACGGCCCGGTCGTCATGCTGCGTGCCGACATCGACGCGTTGCCCGTGGAGGAGAAGACCGGGCTGCCGTACGCGTCGACGCGACGCGCGACCAACGCCGACGGTGAAGAGGTGCCGGTGGCCCACGCGTGCGGGCACGACATGCACGCCACGTGCCTGATCGGAGCGGCCGAACAGCTGGCCGGCGCCCGCGCGGAGTGGTCGGGGACGCTGCTCGTGGTGTTCCAGCCGGCCGAGGAACTGGGCTGCGGCGCGCGGAACATGGTCGAGGACGGGCTCTTCGAGCGGTTCGGCAAGCCGGACGTCGTGCTGGCGCAACACGTCGGGCCGCTGCCCGCGGGGATGATCGCGCACGGCAGCGGGCCGGTGATGGCGGCCTCGGACTCGCTTCGCGTCACGTTGTTCGGGCGAGGTGGCCACGGTTCGGCGCCGGAGATCGCGGTCGATCCGGTGCTGATGGCCGCGCATGTTGTCGTGCGGTTGCAAGGAATCGTCGCGCGCGAGATCTCACCGTCGGAGCGTGCCGTCGTCACGGTGGGGCGGTTGCAGGCGGGCACCAAGGAGAACGTGATCCCGGAGACGGCCGAGATCGGCGTCAACATCCGGACGTTCAACGAGAACACGCGCGGCATCGTGCGCGCCGCCGTCGAACGCGTCGTGCGGGCTGAGGCGGCGGCGTCCGGGGCGCCGCGCGAGCCCGAGTTCGAGTGGCACGACAGCACTCCGGTGCTCGTGTCCGACCCGGACGCGACGGCCAGGACGGTGGCCGCGTTCACCGAACGGTTCGGCCAGGAGCGCCTGATCCCCGGCGCGCTGGTCAACTCCAGCGAGGACGTGGGCGTGTTCGGTGCGGCGGCCGGGGTGCCGACGGTGTTCTGGTTCTTCGGCGGCGTCGACTTCTCCGCCTGGGAACCGGGGAAGGCCGTGGCGATGAACCACTCCCCCGAGTTCGCGCCGGACCTCGAACCGACGCTGACCACCGGGGTCGACGCGCTGGTCGCCGCCGCGCGGACGTGGCTGAGGAGCGCGTTCTAGGTCGATGAAGGGCTCCTTCCTACACCTCAGGTGGAGGAAGGAGCC
>NZ_JBEXJN010000114.1:0-13398 GCF_040609115.1 Lentzea sp. NPDC004782 | reverse complement strand
TTAGGTGTTTTATGGGCTCCTTCCTCCACACCAGGTGGAGGAAGGAGCCCTTCATCCACCTCACCGGACGGCGAGTTGCGAACACGACTTCTGGCTACCTGCTCAGAACGGGAAGCGACCGCGCCGCCACTGCCAGTGGCGACCGGCCTGCAGGTGGTCGAGGATCGCGCGCTGGAGCACCGTTCGGCGCGGCAGCCGGTCGAGCGGCGTGGTCAGGGTGCGGAACACGAACCGCAGCACCTCCACGTCGGCGTCGATGCCTTCCGGCTCCTCGTAGGGCTCCAGCTCGAACCGCTGCTGGAACCGGATGATGTTGGAGTCCGCGGGCAGGTACTCCCGCAGCTGCGGGTCGAGCAGCCACGAACCGCAGGAGAACACCGTGTGGTGCTCGTCGGGGAAGTGGCGCGGGAAGAACGCGCGGGCCTCGTCGAGCGACGCCGTGACCGCGTCCGGCGTCAGCGGCCCAGAGTCGGGGATGTGCAACGAGATGGCGTCGCCGCCGCGCTGGTGCTGCAGCCGGCCGAGCTCGTAGACGCCTCCGCGGACGTGCAGGGTCAGCCAGCTCTGCATGACCGGCCAGCCCTCGCCGCGCATGCGCCGGTCGACCGCGAGGTTGCGGCCCAGGTCCGCGAGGGTCGTCCACGACACGGCGTCGGCGATGCCGTGCTCGCGGTGGTACCTCCTGGCCACGTCGACCAGGGCCAGGTAGACGTACACGTAGAGATGCCGCCAGGCGGGACCTCGGTCGCGCGGCAGCTCCGGGCCGGGTGGCAGCCAGTCGTGGCCGTCGAGGTCGGCACGGACCAGGGCGGTCGAGCGGTCCAGCAGCCACCGCAGCTCCGGTGTCCACAGTGGAGAGTCCGGGTCCGGCCAGCCCGCCATGATCTCGGTGGCGTCCTCCGGCGGCACCGAGAGCCGGTCGAGGAGCGCGGGCGCGTCTGCCTTCGCGGGCAGTGGGGCGGACGGCAGGTCACCGGCGAGGCGGTGCACTCGGTCCACCTCGTCGACGGGAACTCCGAGCCGGGCGGCGGTGTGCTCCAGATCCACGAAGTCGACCTTACCGACCGCGGCTCGGTGACCGCGTTCCGCCGACTGCGGCGCGGTTCGGACCGCTCCGGCCTCCGGGTGGTCGAGGCGGTCGAGGACGGCGAGCGCGTGCCGCAACGCGTTGCTTTCGGCTTGGACATCGCCGGACGCGTGATGCACAGCCGCGATGCGCCGAAGGGTGCCTGCCCGGGTGTAGTGGTTGCCGAGCTCCTCCCGGATGCGCAACGCCTCGCGGTAGTGGCGCAACGCCGGTTCCAGCTCGCCGAAATCGCGGTGGACGTCGCCCACGCACTCCTGCGCGTGGGCCTGGCCGTCCGGGTCCGTGCCGAGTTTCTCGAGCAGGGCGAGGGCCTCGCGGCAGTGCGGCATCGCCTTGCGGTGGTCGCCTCGCAGAAGGTGGGACCGCCCGAGGTTGTTCAACGCCTTGGCCTCCCAGGTCGTGCGCCCGCATGCACGGGCGAGGGCCGGCGCCCGGGTGTTGACGACAGCGGCCGTGGTGTTGCGGACCTCCGGGTCATCCACGAGGCTGGGACCGCGTCCCAGCCTCTGCCTCGATGAGCTCCTCCGCAGGAGTCAGTCCTGCCCTTGCGCGGCTCTCGCGGCGAGCGCCGGGCGCCTGTTGAGCTCCGCGAGCTGGGGCGTGCGCAGGAAGAACTCCGTGACCGGTGCGCGCAGCTCCCGTTTGAGCGCGATGGCCTCGTGCGACCGACCGGCCTCGTGCAGCAGGTCGACGCAGGTCTTCAGCGTCGCGCGCAGTTCTCCGGCGTGCACGGGACCGAGCTGCCGGTAGAGGTGCGCGGCCGTCTTGGCCGCGAGCACCGCCTGGTCCAGCTCCAGCTTGGAGATCATCCGGACCCAGGCGAACGCCTGCAGGCACGCCGCGAGCTGCAGGGAGTGGCTGGTGTCCCTGACGCGGTCGACCGCGAGCCTCGTCGCGGCGAGCGCCTGGTCGCGGCGGCCGAACTCGACGAGCCGGGCACCGGCGTTCGCGAGCGACGCGGCCGAGTCCGCGCGGTGCGCGTGGTCGACGTGGGCGAGCCGCTCGTAGATGGCCGCGGCCTGTTCGGCGGTTCTGAGCGCGTCGATCTGCCTGCCGAGCGCGACGTGCCGGGTGCTGAGGTTGCTCAGGCTCCTGGCCAGCTGGGCTTCCAGCGCGATCAGCCTGGTGGCGGCCGGGGTGAGGCGGTCTGCCCGGCCCGGATCGCGAGCGGCGATCGCGGCGGTGAGCTGGTGCGCGATCAGGGACCGTTCGGCGAGGTTGTCCGTCGACTGCATGCTGAGGGAGTCCCCGCGGAAGATCTCGCTCACCTCCTGCTGCAGCTCGAGGGCACCTTCTGGCGGCAGCAGGGCGCGGGGTGCGCCGGGCAGCGCGACACCGAGCTCGGTGAGGACCTCGTTGAGCTGGAGCTCGTAGGCGTCGAGCCGCTCCTCGAAGATGTCCGCCCTGATCGTCATGGCGTGGCGTGCACAGGCCGCGGCCTCGACGTGCCTGCCGATGCGGGCCAGGCAGATGCCCTGGTTGTGCAACGACGTGGCGAGCTCCGGCCCGAACGCGGTGCGGTTGACGACCGCGAGGTTGCGGTGCAGGTCGACCGCGTGCCCGATGCGGCTCACGGCCTCGTGGACGTGGCCGAGCTGCAGGTGCACGGCGGCGAGCTCGCGCAGCGACAGGGCGAGCTCGGGTTCGAACTTCGCCGGGTTCGTGATCGCGAGCTGCCTGCGGATGGCGACGGCTTCCTCGCTCGCGAGCAGTGCGTCGGTCCACCGGCCGAGCCGGGAGCAGTGGTGCCCGAAGTTGTGCAGTGACGCGGCGAGGTCCGGTTCGAACAGCATCGGGTTGGTCGCGGCGAGCCGGAGGTGGAGCTGCATCGCCTCGCGCGCGGCCTCGAACGCCTCGCGGTGGCGCCCGGCGTCGGAGAGGTGCATGCCGAGCGTGTTCAACGCGGTGGCGAGATCGGGTTCGTGCAGCGCGGGGTGCGCGGCCGCGAGGCGCCGCTGGATCGTCACCGCTTCCTGGGCGACGCGCAGCGCCGGGTCGCGCAGGCCTGCGCCGGACAGGTCGAGCGCCTGGTTGTTCAACGACGACGCGAGGTTGGGTTCGTGCACGGCCGGGTTCGACTCGGCGAGCCGCCGCCGCATGGCCACCGCCCGGTTGGTGACGTTCAACGCGCGCTCGCCGAAGCCCGCTCCGGCCAGGTGGGAGCCGAGGTGGTGCAGCGCCTCGGCCAGGTCCGCCTCGAACCAGCCGGGACGATCGGCCGCCAGGCGCTCGTAGCTCCGCACGGCCTGCTCGCTGGCTTTGAGCGCCTCGTCGAAGGCGCCCGCGTTCGCGAGCCTGCGGCCGAGCAGGAGGTGGAGACCGGCCTTCTCGGCCGGGTCGCTCGTCCTGGCGAGCCGCAGTTCGGTGAGACGCTGGGTGAGCCTGGCGGCGGGGAAGTCGAGGTCGACGTGGCGGTGCTCGGGCAACCGGGGCTCGATCGCGGCGAGCAGGTCGGGGTCCGCGGTGTCGACGACGGCCATCAACGCGCCGCCACCCGCGGTGATCACCCGGTCCGGGTCCTCCCGCACGAGCGCGGCGAGGTGGCGGGCGACGTGCGGCCAGCGCCTGCTCGCCTCGGCCAGCACCGTGATCACCTGGGCCCGGCGCAGCGCCGACAGCGTCAGCATCTTGGCGATCAGTTCGGGCGCGCGCGGATCACCGGGCTCGTCACCACCCGGCAGGCACCGGGCGACGAAGTCCTCGCCCATGCGGTCGGGGGACAGCGGGGTGAGCACCGCGGCGTCGTCCGGGGACGGATAGCACGCCAGGTGGTCGTCGAGCAGACGGGCGGCCTCCTCGTCGGTGCTCGCCAGCCGGGCGATCCGCAACGAGTCGGTGCCCTCCGAGTAGCACATGGGGCCGGTCAGCGTGGCCAGGAAGACGATGCGCGCCAACACGTTCGTCGACGACTCGATCGTGCCGCCGGAGCGCATCCCCGCCCAGTGGTCGGCCTCGCGGTCGAGCAGGTAGTTGGCGAGCGCACCGGGGTGCGTCGGCGGCGTCCGGTCGCGGTCGCACGCGTCCACGGCGGCCAGTGCGGCCATGAGGATCGTCAGCACCGACCGGTACGCGTCGTCGGTGAGCGACCCGGCCGGGCCGACCCCGGTGGCGTCGGTGCCGAGCACCATCGCGAAGCTGTCGCGGGCGGACTCGAACACGGCCCGGCGGGACGGCACGTCGGCGGCGAGCTCGGTGAGCCGTTCGGTCGCGGTGCGGACACCGAGCTTGTGCAGCGGGTAGCGCAGCAGGTCCCACCAGCGGGAGCCGGAGCGGGCCAGCAACAGCACCCTGGTGGGGCCGCCGTGCCGGATCCGGCCGTCCTCGAAGAGGGCCAGCAGATCGCTGCGCGGCCACCGTTCCGCGTAGTCGACGATGACGAGAACACCTCGGTCCGGTGAACACGAAATCAGTTCGTGACCGGTGCCCTCGAAATCGCCAGCGTGATGTGCGACCACCACGCACCACCCGGCACGGACGGATTCCGCCGCGAATTCCGCGGCCAGCCGCGTCTTGCCCTGACCGCCGGGACCGTACATGAGCTTCGCGCCGATCCGGCACGGCTCGCCCAGCCACTGGCGCAGCCGCGCCAGCTCGGCCTCGCGGCCGGTGAACGGCACGACGCGGTTGCTGGCGAGCAGCAGCTGACTGGGCTGTATGCGCAGCTCAGCGGTGTCGGGCCGGGTCGGGGTCGAGAACGGGCGCAGGTCGTGGCGGTGCCGCCGGGCGTGCACGTGGACGTCGCCGTGGACATGGCCGGTCTGGATCACGGGCCCGATCGCCCGGCCGCTGAAGTCGTTGCGCACGACGGAATCGAGACCGTCTCGACCCCTTTTTCCGTCGGCCCGCATCTGTTCCGTCCCTGAGCGCCTCGATGAGAGGCGGGTCAGCGTAGCGGTGGCCCTGTGGGGTGGATCACGTGGCCAGGAATTGGCACGGATTTCGTTCACGACGCCGGTGCCGCGCGCAATTGTCGTCAGCGGAAAGGCCTCCGGCTCACCGCCCCGCGGCTTCCAGCGGCAGCACGACCTGGAACCGCGTGTCGCCCGGCACCGACTCCACCCGGATGTCGCCGTGGTGCTTGTTGACCACGATCCGCCACGAGATCTCCAGCCCGAGCCCGGTGCCCTCACCGACCGGCTTGGTGGTGAAGAACGGTTCGAAGATCCGGCCCTTCACCTCGGCGGGGATGCCGGGACCGGTGTCACCGATCTCCACGACGAGGTGCCTGTCCTGCCGGAAGGTCCGCACGGTCAGCGTCCCGGAACCGCCCATCGCGCCCAGGGCGTTGTCGATCATGTTGGTCCACACCTGGTTGAGCTCGCCGGCGTACGCGGGGATGTGGGGGAGCGTGCGGTCGTAGTCCTTCACCACCTGCACGCCGGTGAGCTTCCCGCCGAACATGACCAGGGTGGAGTCGAGCAGCTCGTGCACGTCGACCACCTGGAACGGCGCGCGGTCCATCTGCGAGTACTGCTTGGCGGCACCGACCAAAGTGGACACTCTGGTGGTGGCGTCCTCGATCTCGTTCATCAGCATCTCGGTCTCGACCGTGTACCTGAGCCAGTGCACGGCGGATCCGGTGACGGCCGCGGGGCACGGTTCGAGCGACCTCTCCAGCCACTCGACGTCGAGCCCGGCGGCGACCAGGACCGGCGCGACGTCCCAGCCGCCGCCGATGCCGTGCTCGTCGAGCCAGTCGGCGACCTCGTCCTCGGCGTCGCTGGCCTCCAGCGGACTGAGCTTCGGTGCCTTGGCGACGCGTTCGACCGCCTTCTCCTGAAGTTCGACGAGAGCCGGCAGGACGGACGGGTCGATCGCCCCCTGCGCGAGAAGAGCGAGTTTGTGCCGCATTCCGGCGACCCGCTCGCGCAGCGCCGCGGTCGCCCGCACGGCGGCCGCGGCCGGGTTGTTGAGCTCGTGGGTGAGACCCGCGGACAGGGCGCCGAGCGCGGTGAGCCGTTCGTGCTGGCCCACCGTCGCCTGGGTGTTGCGCATGCCCCAGAACAGGCCCTCCAGCAGGTGCATCGCCATCGGGAACCACGTGCGGATCATCGGCCCGAACTCGTCGGCGTCGAACTGCAGCATCGACGTGGCGGTGATCGACTCGACGGTCATCTGGTAGGTCGGCTGGTTGAGCTCCAGGTAGGCCTGGGTGGCGCCGAAGTACGAGCCGCGCAGGCTGCTGCGGCTCACCTCGACCCGCTGGCCGCCGATGTTGCGGCACAGGGCGACGGTCCCTTCGAGCAGCACGAAGAAACAGGTCGCGGGCTCGCCTTCGGTGAGCACGGCCGTGCCCGCCTCGCGGGTCTCGACGTGGCCGTGCTCGGTCAGCCAGTCCAGCTGCGCCTGGTCGAGCTTCTCGAACAGGAACAGCTCGCGCAGCTGGGCTGCGGTGGGCCGCTGCATCACGACCTCGCCAGGTAGCGGTGGACCAGGGTGACCGCCATGGCGCCCTCACCGACCGCGGACGCGACGCGCTTCACCGAGTCCGCCCGGACGTCGCCCGCCACGAACACGCCCGGCACGTTCGTCTCCAGGTGGTACGGCGCCCGTTCGAGGTCCCAACCGGGAGGCGATCCGCCGAGGTCGGGCCCGGCGAGGAGGAAGCCGTGCTCGTCCCGTTCCAGCGTGCCGTCCAGCCACTCCGTGCGCGGGGCGGCGCCGATGAACGCGAACAACCAGCTCGCCGGAACGGTCGTCGTCTCGCCGGTCTTGTTGTGCAGCAACGTCAGCGACTCCAGGTGGTCCTCCCCGGTGCCGCCGCGGACCTCGGTGTGCGTGCGCACCTCCACGTTCGGGATCGCCGCGAGCTGGTCGACGAGGTACCGCGACATCGACTGCTCCAGCGAGTCACCCCTCACCAGGAGCACCACCTTGCGCGCGTGCGCGGAGAAGTAGACGGCCGCCTGCCCCGCCGAGTTCGCGCCGCCGACCAGGTAGACGTCCTGCCCGGCGCAGTTCGGCCCTTCGGTGGTCGAGGCGCCGTAGTACACGCCGCGCCCGGTCAGCTCGGCGAGTCCTGGTGCGTCGAGCAACCGGTACGACACCCCGGTGGCGAGGATGACGGTGTGGGCGGCGAGCTCGGTGCCGTCACCGAACCGCACGACGCGCGCGGCTCCCCGGCGCTCCAGGGCGACGACGTCGCGGGTGGTGAGCAGCTCGACGCCGAACTTGACCGCCTGCCTGCGGGCCCGCTCGGTCAGCTGCCCGCCGGACACCCCGTCGGGGAAGCCCAGGTAGTTCTCGATGCGGCTGCTGGTACCGGCCTGGCCACCCGTGGCGATCCGTTCGACCAGGACCGTGCGCAGTCCCTCCGACCCCCCGTACACCGCGGCGCCCAGCCCGGCCGGCCCGCCGCCCACGACGATCAGGTCGTAGAACTCGGCCGACGGCTGCGTGCTCAGCCCCACCTCGGCGGCGAGCTCCGCGTCCGACGGGTCGACGAGGGCCTTGCCCTGGGCGGTGACCACGACCGGCAGCGTCGTCCCGTCCTGATGCGCCGCGGTGAGCAGACAGCGCGCTTCCGGCTCGTCGAGCGCGTGCCAGCGGAACGGGACGTTGTTGCGCGCCAGGAAGTCACGCACCTCGTAGGAACGCGGCGACCAGCGGTGCCCGACCACCCGCACCCGTTGCGGCGGCTGCCGGTCGCTCACCGCCCAGGCCCGCAGCTGCTCGTCGAGCACCGGGTAGAGGTTCTGCTCCGGCGGGTCCCACGGCTTGAGCAGGTAGTGGTCGAGGTCCACGACGTTGATCGCCTGGATCGCCGCGTCGGTGTCGGCGTACGCCGTGAGCAGCACCCGGCGGGCTTGGGGGAACACGTCCATGGCCTGTTCGAGGAACTCGATGCCGTTCATCTGCGGCATCCGGTGGTCGGCGAGCAGTGCCGCGACCTCCTCGCCGCGCAGCTTGATCTCGTGCAGGGCTTCCAGCGCCTGCGGCCCGGACTCCGCCCGCACGACGCGGTAGTGCTCGCCGTACTTGCGGCGCAGGTCGCGCGCCACCGCCCGGGACACGGCCGGGTCGTCGTCCACCGTGAGAATCGAAGGCCGCGCGACGCGGTCGGCAGTCGTCATGCGCTCAGTCAAACACCAGAACTTGTCGGCGGCCGCAATCGAGGTAACGTCTGGCCGTGGCCACTACTTGCGAACACGTCGCCGAGCTGGGTCCCGATCCCGCCCCCACCACGCCGGAGGGCTGTGAGGACTGCCTGGCCACCGGCGGCAGGTGGGTGCACCTGCGCCTGTGCCTGAGCTGCGGCAAGGTCGGCTGCTGCGACTCCTCGCCCGCCAAGCACGCCTCGAAGCACTTCGCCGACGAGGGGCACCCGATCATCCGCTCGTTCGAGCCGGGGGAGAGCTGGCGCTGGTGCTTCGTGGACGACACGCTGGTGTGATCTCCGGCTGAAGCGCTGTCACGGACGGGCGACCGCTTCGGTGATCGCAGCGATCGACGGTGTGCCGGGGCCGGGAAGCCTGGCCACGAGGATGCGGCGGATCTCGGCGGGCGCGCCCTCGACGCGCAGCGTCGTCACGCCGGAAGGCAGCACCGGCGCCATGGCTGCCGGGACGGTCGTGATGCCGAAATCGCCGGCGACCAGGTGCAGCTTGGTCAGCCAGTCCCTCGCGTGGTGGACGACGCGCGCTCGTCCCGGCAGCCCCGGCCACGCGCCGAGCTGCGGTTCGGAAGCCGTTGCGGGAGTGGCGATCCACGGGGCCTCGACGAGTTCGTCGACGTGCACGGACGTGCGTCCGGCGAAGGCTCCGGTCGCGGACGCCGCCACGACGAGCTCCACGTCCCGGACGGTCGTGAGGTGCAGCCGCGGTGACTCGCCGTCCGGTGGCCGGTGCGGCGGCCGGGAGGTCAGCACGGCGAGGTCGATCGAGCCGGTGCGCAACGCCCGCACCAGACCTGGCGTGGTGCCTTCCCGCGTGGTGACGCGGATCCAGGGCGCGGTCGTGGTGAGCCGTGCCAGAGCGGCGGGCAGCACGACGGGGCCGGCGCTCGGGACGAGGCCGAGCCGCACCGGTTCCGACTGGGCCTCGGCGGAGAGGTCCCGGCCCGCCGCGTCGACGGACGCCAGGATCGTCCGCGCGTGGCGCAGCAGCGTCAGTCCCTGCGGGGTGAGCCGCACGCCGTCTGGTCGCCGTTCGAACAGCTCCGCGCCCACGCTGCGTTCGAGGGCGATCGCCTGACGGGAGACCGCGGACTGCGTGTAACCCAGCTGCGCCGCCGCCGCGGTGAAGCTGCCCGACTCGGCGATCCGGCACAGCACCCGCAGACTCGCACTCGACACGTCCATGCAGATCACGCATACCAGAGATGCGAGATCTTCGCTTCCCGCATGGCCGGTTCGTTCCTAACGTCGAGGACGAACTGACGTGAAGGAGTTCTTCCCATGCGAGCAGCGACACTGACCGCCCTCGGCCGCCCGCTCATCGTGGCCGACGTGCCGGATCCGCGAGCCGGCGGAGGCGAGGTGCTCGTCGAGGTTCTCGCGGCCTCCGTTCCTCCGTACGCGGGCGAGGTGTTCAGCGGTGAACGGCGCTATCCGATCGAACTGCCGATCATCCCGGGAGTCGGCGGCGTCGGCCGGGTGGTGGCAGCAGGACCGGACGCGACCAAGCTGGCCGTGGGAGACCTGGTGTGGTGCGACGCGACCGTGCGCGCTCGTGACGACGCGCTGACACCGGACATCGCGTTGCAGGGCTGGAGCTCTCGCGGTGAGGGCGGTGCACAGCTGGCCCGGCACCTGCACGACGGGGCGTTCGCCGAGCTCATGCGCGTTCCCACGGAGAACGCCCACCCGCTGCCCGCGACCGCCGATCCGGCCAGGTGGTCCGCACTCACCGTCTACACCATCGCCTACGGCGGACTGCTGGCCGCCGACCTCGAAGCGGGGGAGACGCTGCTGGTCGGCGGCGCGACCGGCAACCTCGGCAGCACCGCGGTGGCCATCGCGCTCGCCATGGGCGCCGGACGCGTGGTGGCGCCCGGCCGCAACCGGGCCGCGCTCGACCTGCTCGCCGACCGGTTCGGCACGCGGGTGAGCCCGGTCGAGCTCACCGGCGACGACCACGCCGACCGCGCGGCGATGACCGCGGCGGCAGGAGGTCCGATCGACGTGGTGCTCGACCTCCTGCCGCCCAGCGCGCCCAGTTCGGCGGCACGAACGGCGGCCATGACGGTCCGCGAGCGCGGACGCGTCGTGCTGATGGGCGGCGTCGGCATGCTCGGCGGCGCGGACCTCGCCCTGCCCTACCCCTGGATCATGCGCAACTCGGTCACCGTGCGGGGGCAGTGGATGTACCCGCGCGCGGCGAACGCGGGCCTGATCCGCCTCATCGCCTCGGGCGTGCTGGACCTCACCGCCGAGCGCGTCACCTGTTTCACCCTCGACCAGGTCAACGAAGCGCTCGCCCACGCCGCCACCCACCCGGGCCCTTTCGACCGCACGGTGCTCCTCCCGCGCTAACCTCGCGTTCGCCGTCGATGATGGGCTCTTTCATCCACCTGGAGTGCAGGGTCCCGGCAAAGTCGTCCAGCCCACCCGATATGCCCGATGAGAGCGTGCCCACGCGGCAAGCGTTGTCGATGAAGGGACCCTTCCTAAACCTGGGGTGGAAGAAGGAGCCCTTCATCGAGCACCGGGCACCTCGTCCAGGTAGGCCTTCGCCTGCAACGTGAACAGCTCGGCGTACCCGGCCTTGGCCGCCATCAGCTCCTCGTGCGTGCCGTACTCGGCGACCTTCCCGTGTTCCAGCAACAGGATTCGCTCCGCCTGCCGGACGGTGGAGAACCGGTGCGAGATGTACAGCGTCGTGCGGCCTTCCGAGAGCTCCCGCAGCCGCGAGAACAGGTCGTGCTCGGCCTGCGCGTCCAGTGCCGAGGTCGGTTCGTCGAGCACCAGGATCGGCGCCTCCCGCTGGAACGCCCTGGCCAGCGCGATCTTCTGCCACTCACCGCCGGACAGGCTCACCCCCTGGTCGAACCAGCGGCCGAGCGGGCTGTCGTAGCCGCGGGGCAGTCGTTCGATCCGCTCGTCCGCGCCGGCGCGGCGGGCCGAGTCCTCGACGTGCGGCCGGTCCTCGAGCCGCGTCAGGTCGCCGAGGCCGATGTTCTCCGCGGCCGTGCCCTGGTACGTCACGTAGTCCTGGAACATCGCGCTGATCCGCGTGCGCAGTTCGACGGGGTCGTACTCGCGGATGTCGACGCCGTCGAGCAGGATGCGGCCGCCGGTCGGGTCGTAGAGCCGGCAGAGCAGCTTGAACAACGTCGACTTGCCCGCGCCGTTGCGGCCCACCACCGCCACCGTCTCGCCGGGGCGGATCTCGAAGCTGACGCCGTCCAGCGCGGGTTCCTCGGCGCCGGGGTAGTGGAAGGTCACCGAGTCGAACTCGATGTGCCCCTCCACTGTGGACGGCATCGGCCGCGGTGACGCCGGTGCGGTGATCTCCGGTTTCGTGTCCAGGAACCGGTACAGCGTGTCGAGGTAGAGGTTGTTCTCGTACATCCCGGAGAACGCCGAGAACAGGCTGGACACCGATGCCTGCACGGACGTCGCCGCGGCCGTGTACAGCGCCAGGTCTCCCAGCGTGAGCCGTCCGCCGACCGCTTCCAGCGCGATGTACAACATGATCGCCGAACCCGCGAGCGTGCTCAACAGCCCCCAGGACGTCGAGCTGATGTTGCGGTTGATCGTCAGCTTCCGCTGCCGCTGGTAGGAGATGGTCCCGAGCCGCAGGAACCGGTCGACGAAGTACGGGCCGAGCCCGAACAGCTTCGTCTCCTTGGCGTAGGTGTCGGTGGTGACCAAAGAGGACAGGTAGTCCATCCGGCGTTTGATCGGCGACATCATGAAGGTCAGCCAGAACGCGCGCGAGCCGTACTTCGACTGCGAGATGAACGCCGGGATCGGCGCCACCAGCGCGACCAGGGCCAGCAGCGGGCTGATCGAGACGAGCAACGCGACCATGCTGCTGAACGTGATCAGCGTCCGCAGGAGCCCCAGCGCGGAGTTCATCATCGACAACGGCCGCGTCGGCGCTTCCTGCGCGGCCTGGCGCAGCATGTCGTACGAGGTCGAGCCCTCGAAGTAGGCGAGGTGCAGCTCGCTGGCGTGTGCCATCACCCGGTGGCGGATCGTCAGCGTCATGCGTTCCTGCAGCAGCGACTGCGCGATCGACGTGAGCGCGCTGCTGATCGCGGACGCGGTGAGCACGCCGAACTGGAGCAGCGCGATCTTCACGATGTCGTCCGTGGTGCCGGTGTGCTGGATCGCCGCGACGACGGAGTCCAGCAGCAGCTTCGCGATGTACGCGGTCACGGTCGGCAGGAGGCCCGCCAACAGCGTGATCAGCGCCAGGACGACGGTCAGGACGGGGCTGGCCCGCCACGTCAGCTTCGCCACCTTCGGCAGGCCGCGGACGGTGCCCGCCACCGAGGTCTTCGCGCGCTTCAGCCGGGAACGCAGGTCCTTCGGTTCGTCGTCCGGCTTCGGTTCGGGGATGTCGACCGGTCCGGTGAGCCCGCTCTCCGGCACCGTCGTGGCGCGCCGCCGATGGCCGCGCCGGGCCAGCACGAACTCCAGGCCGCCCCCGCCGCCCGGCATCATCCGGCCTCCACGGCGCCGTGCAGGAAGAAGTCGACCACCTGGCGCGTGGTGGGCGCACCGACGTCCGGTGCCAGCCGGCGGCCGCCGAACAACAGGGTCAGGAAGAGGCCGGCGAGCTGCTCCGGCGGCAGCCGCAGCCGATCCTTCTCCGGCGTGAACAGCTCGACCATCGCCTCCCGGATGGCGGCCATCGACTCACGGCGACCGCCCTTCCTGTCCTTGAGGCGATGGTCGCGCTGCTTCGGCCGGCCGGACGCGTGCAGGGCACCCATCAGCGCACCCATCCGTTCGAGGTGCGCGCCGAGCGCCTCGGCGGCTTCGACGAGCCGCTGCTCCAACGGCTGGTCGACTCCGATCTCGGCGATCGCGTCGAGCACGTGGTCGGGCCGCAGCGCCTCGGCCGTGCAGGCGTCGAACAGCTCGTCCTTGTCCTTGAACGCACGGAAGATGGTGCCCTCGCCGATACCGGCGGCACGGGCGATCTGGCTGCTCGTCACGTTCATGCCGTGCTCCATCAGGAGCGGCAGCACCGCGTGCACGATCATGGCGCGCCGGTCTTCCGCGCTCATGCTCGGCGCTCTTCGCCGAGTGTCGGATGCTGGTGTCATGCACCCATCGTGCGGAGTGAGCACTCACTCCGTCAAGCGAATATGCCGCGGCGGTTCAGGAGTCGCCAGGTAAACCCGCGCACAAGGAAGAA
>NZ_JBEXJN010000113.1:0-13438 GCF_040609115.1 Lentzea sp. NPDC004782 | reverse complement strand
TTTAATCCCCCCCCCCGCCCCCCATCATACTCCCGCCATCTCTTTTTATGGGGGGGGGGGCCGCGCTTTTTCCTCCAGGGAAACGCGGGGCCCCCGCGTGGCGTCAGGGTCAGCCCAGGCGCTGCTTCAGGGCTTCCAGCTCGTCGCGGAGCGTGGTCGGGACCTTGTCGCCGATCTTCGCGAACCACTCCTCGACCAGCGGGATCTCGGCACGCCACTCGTCGGCGTCGAACGCCAGCGCGGCCTCGATGTCCTCACGCGACGCGTCCAGACCCTCGAGGTCCAGGTCATCGGCGGTCGGGATGTAACCGATGGGGGTCTCGACAGCGGCGGACTTGCCCTCGATGCGCTCGATGGCCCACTTCAGCACGCGCGAGTTCTCGCCGAATCCCGGCCACAGGAAGCGCTTGTCCTCGCCGCGGCGGAACCAGTTCACGTAGAAGATCTTCGGCAGCTTGTCGGCGTCGGCGCGCTTGCCGAGGTCGACCCAGTGCTGGAAGTAGTCACCGGCGTTGTAGCCGATGAACGGCAGCATCGCCATCGGGTCGCGGCGCACGACGCCCGTCTTGCCGACCGCGGCGGCCGTGGTCTCCGACGACAGCGTGGCGCCCATGTAGGTGCCGTGCTGCCAGTCGCGCGACTCGGTGACCAGCGGGATCGTCGTGGCACGGCGGCCACCGAAGAAGATCGCCGAGATCGGCACGCCCTTGGGGTCGTCCCACTCCGGCGCCTTGATGTCGCACTGCTCGATCGGGGTGCAGTAGCGCGAGTTCGGGTGCGACGACAGCTCGTCGCTGTCCGGCGTCCAGTCCTGGTGCTTCCACGAGGTGAGGTGGGCCGGGGGCTCGCCCATGCCCTCCCACCAGATGTCGCCGTCGTCGGTCAGCGCGACGTTGGTGAACAGCGAGTTGCCCTTGGCGATGGTGCGCATCGCGTTCGGGTTGGTGTGGTAGTCGGTACCGGGCGCGACGCCGAAGAAGCCGTTCTCCGGGTTCACCGCGTAGAGGCGGCCGTCCTCACCGAAGCGCATCCACGCGATGTCGTCGCCGAGCGTCTCGACCTTCCAGCCGGGGATGGTCGGCTCGAGCATCGCGAGGTTGGTCTTGCCGCAGGCCGACGGGAACGCGGCCGCGACGTAGTACGCCTTGTTCTCCGGCGAGGTGAGCTTGAGGATCAGCATGTGCTCGGCGAGCCAGCCCTCGTCGCGCGCCATCACGCTCGCGATGCGCAGCGAGTAGCACTTCTTGCCGAGCAGGGCGTTGCCGCCGTAGCCGGAGCCGAAGCTCCAGATCTCGCGGGTCTCCGGGAAGTGCGAGATGTACTTGGTCTCGTTGCACGGCCACTGCACGTCCTGCTGGCCGGGCTCCAGCGGCGCGCCGAGCGAGTGCAGCGCCGGGACGAAGTCCGCGTCCTCGCCGAAGAGCGCGAGGGCCTTGGTGCCCATGCGGGTCATGATGTGCATGGAGACGACGACGTACTCCGAGTCGGTGATCTCGACGCCCAGCATCGGCTTCTCCGCGTCGAGCGGGCCCATGCAGAACGGAATCACGTACATCGTGCGGCCACGCATGCAGCCCCGGTAGAGCTCGGTCATGATGGCCTTCATTTCCGAAGGGTCCATCCAGTTGTTCGTCGCGCCCGCGTCCTCTTCGCGCACCGAACAGATGTAAGTGCGCTCCTCGACCCGAGCGACGTCGCTGGGGTCCGAGGCGGCCCAGAACGAGTTCGGCTTCTTCTTCAGCGGCACGAACGTGCCGGCGTCGACGAGCTTCTGCGTGAGACGGTCCCATTCGCCCTGGGACCCGTCCGCCCAAACAACCTCGTCAGGGCAGGTCAGCTCAGCGACTTCCTGAACCCATGCGAGCAAACGCGCGTGGTTGGTAGGTGCGTGTTCGAGACCGGGAATGGTCACTGCCGTCATCTCGTCTCGTCTCCTGACTGAACGCCTCGGCTGCCCGAGGACGGGGTGGGTCGTCCGCGGTGTGGGGACTTCGTCGTCCTCGGGAATAGCTCCAGACGCCCGGTGGGGCCGGGCGTGCGTGGAAGGGGATGGACCGAGGTTAGCCCGGTGAATGGCAGGTAACGCACCCCCAGCCTGTCGGTTCTCTCACAAAACCGATTCTGGAATCGATTCAGCACTCGGACGGCGTTAAGGCGCGCTTGAGGTCGGAAAAACACAAGAGGCCCCGGTGCGGTTCTCACCACACCGGGGCCTGTGACCTGCGCTTCAGTTCGGGCTGATCCACTGCCCGGTGGTGGAATCGATTCGGACGACCCCGTCGAACCGTTCTTCCTCGAACCAGTCGTCCGAGTCGTCCAGAATGCCGCTCTTCGAGTCGGTCACGTACCGGCCGTCGGACTCGATGTGCCCGTGCTCGACCTCGACCCAGTCGCCACTGCGGTGCTCGGACATCGTGACCTCGCCCGATCGTGTGATCTCGGTCGCCACGTCGGCCCGTCCGTCGCCGTTCTTGTCGGTGAACAGCCAGGTGTCGCCGTCGTCGTCCCGCACCACGGCGGTGTCGGCCTTGCCGTCGCCGTCGGTGTCCTCGGTCGCCCGCCCGACTTTCCGGTCGCCTTCGTCGGTGTCCACGACAATGGTCTGCTGCGGCGCCGAATTCGTCTTTTGTTGATGAGCGTCGTGCGGGTCGACGGCAACCCACTCACCGGAATTCTCCTCGAAACGGGCCTGGCTGAGGAGATTGCCGTCCTTGTCGAAAGTGCTCATCAGATCGGCGTCGCCGTCGCCGTTCGTGTCGGTGAACGCGAGGTGTCCACCGTCGTCCGTCTCGACCACGGCTGAGTCGTTCACGCCGTCGCCGTCGAGGTCGAAGGTGACGTCGGCGGTGTACTCCTCGTGCTCGACGGTCACCTTCAGCTCGGCGTCGGCCGCACCGTTCTCGTCGATGTACACCGGGACACACCTCCTACACCTCTTGCGTACCGGTATGACCCACGTTATGCCGGTTTGGTTCCCCGGCCAACCTCCTCACGCTCCGGCCGCGCACCGATCAGCAGCAGGCACAGCGTGGTGACCGCGGCGACGAGGCCCGCCAGCAGCAGCATCGGCGGCAGGGACGCCGACGGCGGCTGCGGTGCCGCGACGGCCGCGACCGCGCTGGTCGTCGTGGTGGGCTCCGTGGTGCTCACCGGGGGCGCGGAGGTGGTCGTCGCCGTGGTCACCGCCGGTGCGGGGGCCGCCGGTTGCGCGGGCGGCCGTGGCGGTGCGGGGGTCTGAACGGCGAGCACGACGATCTGGGCCCGCATGTCGGGGTGCACGGAGCAGACGTAGTCGAATGTGCCCGGTTGGGTGAACGTGAAGCTCCACGACTGCCCTTGGGCGAGCATCGGCGAGTGGAACGTGCCGCCCGCGACGTCGTGCGCGGCCTGGTCCTGGTTCGTCCACGTGACGACGTCGCCGACGTGCACCGTCATCGTGGCCGGTTGGTAGGCGTACTTCGCGATCGGGATCTGGTGCGTCGTGGCGGCGGACGCCGTGCTGACGGCGAAGGTCAGCACGGCGAGCGCGGCCAGGACAACGCCGGCCAGGCCGCGCGTCATCAGCAGATCGCCTGGTTGAACGCCGGGTCGAGCATCTGCTCGATCAGCACCGTGTGCGCCTTGACGTAGTTGTCGAACGCCAGTGCGTCCTTCGTCTGCTGCAGCAGCGAGGTCTCCAGGTGCGCGGCCTTCACGTGCGCGACGAACGGCGCCAGCACGTCAGCCGGCAGTGAGGAGGTCAGTGCCGGGTCGAGCATCTGCTCGATCAGCACCGTGTGCGCCTTGATGTAGTTGTCGAACGCGAGCGCGTCCTGCACCTGCTGCAACGGCGAGGTCTCCAGGTGCGCGGCCTTCACGTGCGCGATGAACGGCGCCAGTGCCTCCTTCTTGACGCAGCTCGGCTGTCCCGCGGGCGGCGTCGTCGTCGAGGGAACCGGGTGCGTGGTCGGGTGACCCGTCGGAGGGGTCGTCGTGACCGGAGGCGTGGTCGTCGCCGGCGGGGTGGTGGCCGGCGGGGTGGTCGTGGTCGGCGGGGTGCTGCCGTTGACCGTGACCGACGCCTTCATGTCCGGGTGGATCGAGCAGTAGTACGAGTACGTGCCCGGCTTGGTGAAGGTGTAGCTGAAGGTCTGGCCCTGCTGCAGGGTCGGCGAGGTGAACTTCTCCGGCCCGTTCGTCACGACGACGTTGTGGGGCGCCGTGTCGTGGTTCGTCCAGGTGACCGTGTCGCCGGCGGAGATCGTCAGCGTGGCCGGCTGGAACGCGTAGCCCATCATCTCGACGTTGGTCGTCTGCTGGGCGGTGGCCTGGCCCTGTTGGGCGGCGAGATCCACGCCGACCGGGGCCGCCTGGCCCGGTGCGGAGAGGCTCAGGCACAGCGCTGTTCCCGCGATGCCGAGTGCCGCGACGAGCACGGCGAACCGGTTTCCCTTGTCCACTGCGGACTTCCTTTCTCGTTGTGAGTCAGCGACCGGGACCGGTCGTGACGAGGAGGGCGGCGACGGCCAGCACCACGACGGCGAGCACCGCTTCGGCCGCGACCGACACCACGAGCCCTCGGGTGGTCGCGGCGACGCGCAACCGCCGGTCCACCCAGGTCTTGCTCGCGAACCCGAGGACCAGCAGCACCCCGAAGAGCGCCAGCTTGGTCAGCAGCAACCGGCCGTATCCGGTGTGCAGCAACGCGTCCACCGAACCGACCAGCCGCCACGCCAGCACCGCGCCCGCCGCCGTGATCACCCCGACGGACACCATCGCGAGCCGCGAGTAGCGCGGCAGCACCGCGGCGAGCACGTCGCGATCGCGGGCGGGCAGCACGGCGAGCAGCAACATCAGCAAGCCGCCGACCCAGAGGCAGACCATCAACAGGTGGGCGAACACGACCGCCTGTCCCCAGCCGGGCAGGTCCAGGACGTGGCCGGTCATTCCGTTGGTGCGCAACACACCCAACGCGACCGCGGCCGCACCGACGCGCCACGGCAACGACCTCGCGGCGCGCGCACCGCGCCGGGTCAGATCGGCGAGCACGACCAGAGCGAGCAGCCACAGCAGCGCGCGGGCGAACCACACCCGGCCGAACGGGGTGTCGAACAGCGGCACCAGCGCAGAAGGGTCGAACGCGGCGGACGGCGGCCGTCCCGCCACCCACGCGGCGTCGAAGCAGAGACCCACCGCCGTGCCGGCGAAACCGCAGAGCCAGCCGAACGCGATCAGCCGCCTGGCTCGGGCGGTGTCCGCGCCGTCGGGCCACAGCAGGGCGATGAAAGCCGTGCCACCGATGAACAACGTCGTGCCGAGGTAGTCGAACGACCTGGCGAACAGGAACCACGACTTCGCCGCCTCGGTCATGGCGTGTCCAGCACTGCTTTGACCTGACCGGTCTTCTCGTCCACGGCGAGGGCGCAGGTGGAGCCGAGCAGGTCGCCGACCAGCTTGCCGGGGTCGCCGAGCAGCCCGGTGGCATCGCCCAGCAACGGGAGGTCCACGAGGGACGGTTGCTTCAGCTCGCCGGCCTTCTTCGTGCCCGTGGGCAGTTCGCGCACCACCGGCAGGTCGTCGCCGAGCAGGGACAGCAGTCCGAGCTGCCGCAGCAACTTCGTGATGGCTCCGGCATCACAGGGCTTGCCCGGCTCGGAGGTGGGAGGTGTTGTCGGAGTCGTCGGCGGTGTCGTGGGCGGCGGCGTGTCCGGATGCGAGTGCTCGGGAGCGGGCACGTGCGGCCCCTCCGGCACCGGCGGCATCGGAGCCGGGTCGTACGCCACCGGTTGTGGCATCGGGTTCTCCGGCTGGGGCGGCTGCTCGGCCGGTGACGTGGTGGTCGGCGCGTGCGAGTGCTGGTCCGGTTGGCTGACCGCGTTCTGCATCTGCGGCACGCGCCCGATGCCCGACGCGAACCCGAGCACGACGACCACGGTGCCCACCAGGGTCGCCGCCACCACCTGGTCTCGTTGCAGCTTCATATCGGGCAGCGAAGCAGTTCACCGATTACCGGCCATTCCCGTTCGATGACACAACGGTGAACTAGCTTGCGCACCGAAATAGTCGCAAGCCGTGCAGACCCGGAAACGACGAATTAAATTGCTTCCACAAGAAGGCCCTGGCCAGCCAAAATGAGCGTCGCTCCGTTAAGTTCAATCATTGGTACAATCGAATTTGTCGACCACCCGTAACCGTCCGGCGGGGCGGTCGTTGAGTCTTTTTCGACCCCTACGCGCGGTCGCGCACGGACCTGATCCGGCCCAGCAGCTCCTCGGCCTTCGCACGTCCCGACTCCACCTCGGCCAGCTGCCGGGTCACCGACTGCAGTTCGCGGCCCCGTTCGCCGGCCTCCATGCGCAGCGCCTTGTCGACCTCGCGCAGTTCCGCCTCGATGGCCTCGATGCGCTTCGCGAGGGCTTCGTCCAACGCCAGCGAGAGCGCCTGCTCGGCCTCGATGAGCTGTTCCGCGGCCAGTTGGTCCACTGTGGAGCGAGCGTCGGCGATGGCGTCGGAGAGCCACTGCTTGACGTGCTGCTTCTCGGCCGTGTGGGTGCGGGTGCGGGCCATCCACCACCCCGCGCCCAGACCCAGGACGATGGTCACCGGGAGGACGACCGGGTTCAGGACGGCGATGCCGAGACCGGCCAGGGGCATCACGGCCAGCTTGCCCGCGCCCAGACCGCCGGACACGCCCATGAAGACCAGGAGCTTGTCCTCGGCGGTCGGCGGGCGCTTCTCCTTGGGGCGCAGCACGACCGGGGGCTGCTCGCCGCGCGCGAACTGGCCGCGGATCAGGGTCAGTTCGTCGGCGGAGAACAGGGTGGCGAGAACGGCGTCGGTCACCTGCGCCAGACGTGCGGCCAAAGCCGTGGAGATGCGGCCCGACACCACCTGCAGGGCGGTGTCGACCTGGTGCGGCAACTGGGCCAGAGCGGTGCGGTCCGCCCCGTCGATGGCCTGGCGGTACCAGGTCTGCAGGTCGCGCATCTGGCGGGAGATCTCGTGGGAGTTCTCCACGCGGGCGCGCTGGATCTCGCCGCGCAGGCGGACCTGCCAGCCTCGGGTGGACGAACGGCGTTCGGTCTGCAGCTCCTCGCGGCGGGCACGCAGCACAGCGGCCTCGTCCTCGCCCACGGACAGCGCGCGCTTCTCGTGTTCCAGGCGCACCGACAGCTCGGCCAGCACCGTGGACAGGGCGCGCAGGGCGTTGGCCTCGGCGAGCATTCCGGCGCGGCCAGCGACCAGCTCCTGCAGAGCGGTCTGCAGTGCGCCGATGCCGGAGCGTTCGCGCAGCATGGCGGCGGCGTCCGGGTTCGGGGCCTGCGCGGCCATCTCGAACATGCGGGACGAGACCGGGTGGAACACGGCGTCGGCGAAGCGCGGGGCGTGCTCGGCCAGCAGGGCGCGGTCGGCGTCGAGGACCTGGCGCCAGCCGCGGTACTGGTCGGTCTTGGTCAGGGCGAAGACGACGGTTTCCACGCGGTCGCCGACGCGCTTGAGGAAGTCCAGCTCACCGCGGGTGAAGGGCGACGAGGCGTCGACGACGAACACCAGGGCGGTGGCCGAGGTGACGGCTTCGAGCGCCAGTTCGCCGTGCACCGACTCCAGCCCACCGACCCCAGGAGTGTCCACAACGGACATGCGCTCCAACAGCGGGATCGGGGCGTCGACCTCGACGTAGCGCGGCGGGAGCTCGCCGGGAGGCAGCTCGTGCGCCGCGGAGACCCAGTTGATCAGCGCGGGCAGCGGGAACGTCACCGGGGCGAGCACACCGGGGTAGCAGGCGCGGGCGGCCCACGCCGAACCGTGCTGGAACACCAGGTAGGTGGACGTGGCCACGTCGGCGTCGACCGGCGAGAGACCGGGAGTGGCCAGCAGGGCGTTGACGAGCGACGACTTGCCGCGGTTGGTCTCGCCGACGATCACGACCGACGAGATCTCCGGGACCGCGCGACGAGTGACCCAGTCGGCGAGCGCCGGGTCGAGTTCGCGCACGAGAGAGGTGAGACGTTCACGCGTCTGACGGACGGTCTGGGCGAGGTTGCTCATGGGGCCGTGTAGACCGTCACGATCGGAGCCCGCAGGACGCGGCCGCGGTCGCAGAAGCCCGGCACCTCGGTCTCGGCGACCAGGCCCTGCAGTGACGCGTCGGTCGTGGGCACCGTGCCGCCGGCCTCGTGCAGGGACGGGTCGAACCGCTCACCGTCGGCACGGACGGCCACGACCCCTATGGTCGACAGGCCTTCCTCGATGCGTTCGACCACCCCCGCGCTCGCTCGGTCCAGCGCGTACAGGCACAGCTGGACCAGGGCGCGCCGCTCGGCCAACGCCTGGTCGAGGAGCTCGTCGGCAATGGTCTCCACACCGTCGTCCGACGCCACAGCCGTGGGATCGGTTCCATTCACGCTCATCGGTGCCCCCCAGCACGTAGTTGCTGCCACATGAGGAAATACGCCCGGTGGACGACGTGCGCCACCCGAGCCTGCGCCGGTGTCGCGCCGAACGAGGCGAACGAACGCCACCAGCCGGCGCGTTCCAGCGCGTGGGCGAGGAGTTGCGGCAGCGGCCGGCCGGTCAGCCCCAGCTGTCCCGGCACGTCCGGGGTGCTGCCGACGCGCAGCACCTCCTCCGTCAGGTCCGGCGGCAGCGTCACCGCGCCGGACGACACCAGGGTCAACGCCTCCAGCAGCCGCAGCTGATGGGCTTCCGGACGGGCGAGCAGCACCTCGATCGCGTCGTGCACGCGCTGCCGTTCACCGGGATCGCCCGAGGCCAGCGAGGTGACCGACGCGAGCGCTGCCGCCGCCTTGATGCCGTCGGCACGGGCCCGGAACACCGCGTCCAGCCGTCCGCGCACGGCGGCGAACCCCGAGGCGTCGAACAGCACCCGCCTGAGGGCTCCCGCGGTCAGCGCAGGTTCGGCGTCCAGCGCCGCCAGCGCACGGCCGATGCCGTAGAGGTCGAGCTTCTCCAGCAGCCGCGACCGCACGCCCGACGGAACATCGCAGTCCCACGACGTGAAGAGGTCGCCGGACATCAGCATCATCGTGCGGGTGTCGGGCTCCAGAGCGGCCAGCTGCCGCAACGCCTCCGCGTCGGCCGAGGTGAACTCGCCGGTCTCCGCGGACTCGGCGAGCAGGCTGATCACCGGCAGCACGTCGGCGACCCGCGGCTTCAGCAGCGCGGCCTGCTTCGACGCCAGGATCTCCGCGGCCCGCCACACGTCGCCGTCCGCGCCGTCGACGGTTTCCGGTGCCACGGCGTCGACCTTGTTCAACGCGGCGATGGCGTTGACCGGCCCGGCCTCGCGGGAGGCGGTGGCGGCGGTGAAGGCGGCCAAGGTCGCGTGGTCGTCCGCGCGCACGCCCTGCGTGACGACGTAGAGAACGGCCTCCGCACCCGCGACGGCGTTGCGCGACACGGGATCCAGCAGTTCCTCGGTGCGCGCGACCGAGGCCGCGTCCAGCGACCCGAGTCCTGGCGTGTCGATGACGGTGAAGTCGCGCAGGACGGCGTTCGTCAGGTACGCCTCGATGTGCGAAACGCCTTCCAAGCCAAGAGAAGCGGGAATCATGCCGTTGGCGTCGAACGGCAGCACCTGCCGCCGTCCGTCTTTCAGCACCACTTCGATGCGGTCGACCGTTCCGTACTGATAGCGCGTCACAAGCCGTGTGCACTCACCGACGTCGGTGGGCGCGACCCGGCGGCCGATCAACGCGTTGACCAGCGTCGACTTGCCGGACTTGATCCGTCCCGCCACCGCGACCTGCAACGGCGCGTGCAGCCGCCGCAACACTTCCTGGAAACCGCCGGCGGTCTGCTGGGAGACCTGAGGTCGCAGGGAGACGCACAACTGGGCCACCGCCGCGCACAGCGGTCCGGCCAGCTGTTGTTGTCCCTGCAACGCCGTCACGGGAACTGATCGTGCCACGGTTTGTGCGTGTGCGTGCGCGGGTAGCCACAGCCCATGGAAGACAGCTACGTGACGTTCCTAGTGCTGGGGATCGTCCTGGTCGTCGTTGACGGCCAGCTGATCTACCACAGCGGCAAGGGATATCTGAAGCGCGCGTACGACGAAGAAGAAGCCACCTCGATGATCCGGCTCGCGGTGGTGCTGTTCCACCTCGTCGTGCTCGGCCTGCTCGCGCTGGTGTCACTCGTCAGCGTCGAGACCGGAAACGCGACCAAAGACGTCGTGATGAAGCTGGGCATAGTGCTCTTGCTGCTGGCACTGGCGCACGCGGTGACGATGGCGATCCTGGCCAGGATTCGGGATCGCCAGATGCAGCAGCAGCTCGCGGATCAGATGGCCGAGGAACACCGCATCTACGAGGAACGGCACGCGCACGTAGGCGAACCGCGACCCGCGCCCAAGATCGAGTCGCCTTACTCAGCCCCGTAGTGGGCACGCACGGCGTTCAGTGCCTCCCCCTCACTGGCGCCGAGCGACCGAGCGACGGCGACGAACTCCGCCGCGGCGGCGGAGAGCGGGTCCGGTGCATGCGAAGGCAGGGCAGCCACCACGGTGCCCTGCCTTCGTCCTGTCGTGAGCATGCCCTCGGTCTCCAGCTCGCGGTAGGCCCGCGCGACCGTGCCGGCGGCGAGGCCGAGGTCGGCGGCGAGCTGGCGGATCGTCGGCAGCCGCGAGCCCACCGGCAACACACCACCGCTGATCAACCGCACCAGCTGGTCGCGGACCTGACGCCAGGGCGCGACGCCGTTGTCGACGTCGACGACGATTCGGGGCGCGCTCACCGGTCGATCTTCGCCGTAACCGGTTTGGTGTTGGCCATCGCGATCCACGCGAGGATGCCGATGAACCCCCACGGAAATAGGACCAGCACACCGGCCACTGCCGAGCCCAGCCCAGCGGACACGTGCACGCTGCGAGTGCGCAACGCCATGTCGACGTCCTGGTCACCGGTCGCCGGGCGGGTCACCGCAGCCCAGGTGATCACTCCGACCACCGCCGCGGACAGCGCCAGCCACCCGACGAGGTCCCACCTCAGGTAAATGGCGAGGTGGATCGCCGCAGCCAGGACGATGACCACGTAGGAGACGAGAACACCCTTCGCGGCGATGTCGAACAACCCGCGCGGCGTCAGCGACGCCACCCGGCGAGCCGCGCGCGGGGGTCGCAACGCCAGCAGTTCGGCGAGCAACGTGCCGGCGAGCACAGTGACCAGGATGTCCCAGTGGCCTTCACGCAACGGGGTGAAGAACCCGATCGCCGGATACAGCCAGGGGTAGAGCAGGCGGCGCTGCTTCAGGTACCGGACGGCGTCGGCCACCTGCGCGTCCGTCGGATCGAGCACCTGCCACTTCTTCAGCAAGCGCTTGCCGTTCGACGCGGTCGGCCACAGGAGCACGAGCAGCAGCAATCCGAAGCAGACGAACACGACCACCGCGGCCACGTGATCGCTCACCGCACACCCCCGAGTTTTTGTATCAACCTCTCGACACAATAACTCACACTGAAGTCGTACGCACCGTCCACCCGTGGCGCGACGCGCGGAAGTTCGACCCGCACCTAACCTTGAGCGGTGCGGCGGTTCAGCCTGTGGATGAAGGCTCACCCGGCGTTCGGGGACTCCCTGATCGCCGGGATTTTGCTGATCTTCGACATGGCTGTGGGGCTCAGCACAGCGGACCGGGGCGTGTCGTTCTCGGCGTTCCTCGCGGTCACGCTGCTGATGCTCGGACCGCTGCCGTTCCGGCGCTACCACCCGCTCGGCACCAGCTACCTGATCCTCGCGGGCGGGTACCTCCAGCTCTTCACCCACGGCGGTGAGGGCGGAATCCCGGTCCGGATGTCCGACTTCGCGCTGGCCATCGCGCTGTACACGCTGGTGGCGTACATCGGCCGCAAGTCGGCGTTGATCTACTCGTGCTGGTTGCTCGCGGGCACGCTGCTCTGGGCGGTCTTCCAGGTCGGCGAGCTCCAGGCCGTGTTTCTCGTGTTCCTGGTGTTCATGGTCTTCGGCTTCAGCTGGGCGATGGGCGAGTTCATCGGGGCTCGCCGCGCGTACCAGAGCGAGCTGGAACAGCGGCTCAAGCTGCTGGAGACCGAGCGGGACCAGCAGGCCAAGATCGCGGTCGGCGAGGAGCGCTCACGGATAGCCCGTGAGCTGCACGACGTCGTCGCGCACGCGGTGAGCGTCATGATCGTCCACGCGGACGGTGCCGCGTACACGATCAGGTCGCAGCCGGAGGTCGCGGAGAACGCGGTCCGCACGATCGCGGAGACCGGACGGCTCGCGCTGACCGAGATGCGACGGCTGCTGGGCGTGCTGCGCAGCGAGGACGCCGAGACGCAGTGGGCTCCACAACCGGACGCGCGCGGCGTGGTCGAACTCGCCGAGAACACCCGCGCGGCCGGGGTCCCGGTGCGGCTGGAGATCAACGGCGACGTGGAGGACCTGCCCGCCGGCGTCGGCCTCAGCATCTACCGGATCGTGCAGGAAGCGCTGACCAACACCATCAAGCACGCCGGCGCGGGCACGACCGCGACCGTCCGGCTGTCGCGCTCACCGGAGGAGCTGCGGCTGGAGGTCGTCGACAACGGCTTCGGCACGCCGCACGACGTGGTCAAGGTGTCCGGCGGCAACGGACTGATCGGCATGAGGGAAAGGGCTGCGGTGCTGGGCGGCGAGTTCGAGGCGGGCCCCAACCCCGGCGGGGGCTGGCGTGTGCGCGCGTGCTTCCCCCTGGCCGCATAGGGTGATCGAGTGATTCGGGTGCTGCTGGTCGACGACCAGGAACTCATGCGCATGGGCTTCCGCATGGTGCTGGGGGCGCAGGAGGACATCGACGTCATCGGGGAGGCCGCCGACGGCCTCGACGCGGTGCAGATGGCCGACAAGCTGCGCCCGGACGTCGTGCTGATGGACGTCCGCATGCCCGTGCTGGACGGCGTGGAGGCGACCAAGCGGATCACCGAGGCCGACACGGCCAAGGTGCTGGTCATGACCACGTTCGACATGGACGAGTACGCGTTGTCCGCGCTGCGCAACGGCGCCAGCGGGTTCCTGCTGAAGGACACCCCGCCGTCCGACCTGGTGTCGGCGTTGCGCGCGGTGGCCTCCGGTGACGCCGTGGTGTCGCCGTCGGTCACCAAGCGGCTGCTGGGCCGGTTCCTCGGCGACGGCGGCGGTGAGCTGCGCGACGCCACGGTGCTGGACGTGCTGACCGAACGCGAGCGCGAGGTGCTCGTGCTGATCGCGAAGGGCCTGTCCAACACGGAGATCGCCCGCAAGCTCTTCCTGTCGGAGGCGACGGTGAAGACGCACGTCGGACGGATCCTCGCCAAGCTGGAGCTGCGAGACCGGGTGCAGGCCGTGGTGCTCGCCTACGAGACCGGTCTCGTCCGTCCCGGTGATGCCTGAGCACCCGCAAGCGCTCGCGTCGTGGATGAAGGGCGCCTTCATCGACCTCAGGTGGAGGAAGGCGCCCTTCATCC
>NZ_JBEXJN010000112.1:0-13528 GCF_040609115.1 Lentzea sp. NPDC004782 | reverse complement strand
TCCCCACCCCCCGGGGGTCCCCCCCCGCCCCCGCCCCCCCCCGGCGGGGGGCCCCCCCCCGCCCCGCGGCCCCCCCCCCCCGGCGGGGGGGGGGCCCCCCCCCCCCCCCGAGGCCGCACAGCACGATTGCCAAACCGTGTCCACCTGGTTACAGTCCGAACTGGGAGCGCTCCCAGACCGAGCCCGCAGGAGAGCACATGCGCTGGAAGACGAGCGGTGCCTTGATCCTGGCCGCGTTGACGACCGCGGCCACGGCCACAGCGGGAATCATCGCGAACCCCGTCCACGCGGCCGACGCGCCGGCGTGCGCGGTGGACCTCCAGGTCGACCAGTGGAGCAACGGTTTCGTCGGCCGGGTCACGGTGACCAACAACGCCGCCCCCGTCGACGGCTGGGCCCTGGTGTGGACCTTCCCGGGCGACCAGCGCGTCACCTCCAGCTGGAGCGCCGGCGTCACGCAGTCCGGCAAGGTCGTGACCGCGCGCAACCAGGACTTCAACCGCACCATCGCCACCGGGGCGTCCGTGCAGTTCGGATTCCAGGCGACCTTCCAGGGCAGCAACGACAAGCCTGCCGACTTCACCCTCAACGGCGTGCGGTGCAACGACACCAACCCGCCCGCGACCACGACCACGACGACCACCACCACGACGACCACGACGACCTCGAACCCGCCGGCCGGCTGCCCGAGCGGTGCGTTCTGCGACGGCTTCGAGAACCAGGCCGGTTCGACGCCGGCCGGGGACTGGTCGCTGAACTTCCCGAACTGCCAGGGAACCGGCACCGCGACCATCGACAGGTCGGTCGTGCACAGCGGCACCAGGTCGGTGCGCGTCGACGGCCGTGGTGGCTACTGCAACCACGTGTTCCTCGCCACCACCAAGGGGATTAGCACGTCCGGCCAGTACGTGCGGTTCTACGTGCGGCACACCACCGCGCTGCCGGAGGCGCACGTGACGTTCGTGGCCATGAAGGACACCGCGGACGGTGGCAAGGACCTGCGGATGGGCGGCCAGAACCGCGCCCTGCAGTGGAACCGCGAGTCCGACGACGCCACGCTGCCGGAGCAGAGCCCGGCCGGGGTCGCCCAGAGCGTTCCGCTGGCGGTGAACCAGTGGGCGTGCGTGGAGTTCGGGATCACCGGCTCCGAACTGCGGACCTGGCTCAACGGCACCGAAGTGCAGGGCCTGCACGCGGACGGCGTGCCCACGCCGGACGTGGACGCGCAATGGCTTCGCCGGGGCGGATGGCGGCCCGCCCCGGCGAACCTCCGGCTCGGCTGGGAGAGCTACGGCGGCGGAGACGACACGCTCTGGTTCGACGACGTCGTGCTGTCGTCGTCCCGCATCGGCTGCTCCTGACCGGCCGTCCCGTTGCCGACCTGAGGTGGCCGTGACGGTGGATGAAGGGCTCCTTGCTCCACCTGGTGTGGATGAAGGGCGCCTTCATCCACGTCACCACGCGCCTGGCGAGGCCTGACCGCACGGTGCGCGGCAGTGCGGCAGATCTGGCACGCCCGGCAGCCGCGGCGCACCCGGCCGGGATGAACGGCGCATTTGTCCACCTGAGGTGAACAAATGCGCCGTTCATCGCGAGCCTGCCCGCGAAGGTCGGCGCAACGCGTCGCCGCTTGAGCTCCTGGCATTGCCCCGAGGTGGATGAAGGAGCCCTTCATCCACCTCGACAGCGTCCGCTACCGGCCGTCGGCGACGACGTCCCAGTGCTCGATGATCTTCCCGTCGACCACCCGCAAGATGTCCGCCACGACGTAGTCGGAGCTGAAGACCCACACCAGGTCGCCGTCGGCGAGGGTGTTGCCGAACTCGGTGCGGCTGGCGACCCCGCTGCTGGGGGCGGTGACGCCCTGCTGCTGCATGAACTGCTTGAGCGGCTCGGTGCCGTTCCCGGCCGCGGGGTTGTGCTGGTAGTACCGCGGGTCCCAGCTGGTGTCGATCACGGCCGCGTCACCGTCGGAGAGCTTGCGGTAGGCCTCGACCGCGAACGTCCGGTTCTTCTCCTCCTGCTCCTCGGAGATCGTCGGCGCCCCGTTCGGGTACCGGTACACGTCGCTGAACAGGGAGTTGCCGCTGGCGGTCGTGGCGGGCACGGTCTGCGCGATGCTCCAGTGCTCGACCAGCCTGCCGCCGCCGACACGGAACAGGTCGATCCTGGCCTCGCCGGTCGCCTCGTCGGCCGGTGTGGCCGACGCGTGCCAGTGCACGGCCACCAGGTCGTGGTCGGCGGCGGTGCGCTTGACCGTCGCCACCGCACCGGGGATCTTCGCCTTGAGGTCCTGGAACTGCTTGATCTGCCCGTCGGCTCCGGCGGGCAACGACTTGTCGTGCTGCACGTAGTCCGGTCCGACGAGCTCGTTCACCACGCCGGTCTTGTTCTGGTTGAACGCCTCCGCGTACAGGCGCAGGACGAGCGCCCTGTTCTGCTCCTCGGCCGCTGACGACGGGCCGGGCGCGCCGGTGCCGGAAGCGCCGGTGCACGCGGTCGTGAGGCAGGCCAGGACAACCAGCCAGGGCAGGGTCTGCCGGGCGTATCCCACTCGGGTCTCCACTTGTTCTCAGGTCGATGTGATCAGGCCAGGCCGAACCGCTCGGAGTGCACCTGCCGGGCCGGGACCTTCAGCGCGCGCAGGGCGGTGAGCACGGCCGAGGTCATTCCGGGCGGGCCGCAGACGTACACGTCGCGTTCGGTGATGTCCGGTACCAGGGCGAGGAGGTTGTCCGGTTCGAACGGCGACGGTCCCGCGCCGGTGTGGCCGGTGAGCAGGTGCAGCTGCCCGCCGCGTGCCGCGACCAGGTCTCGCACCTCGTCGCTCAGCACGGCGTCGTTCTCGGTGCGTGCCCGGTAGAGGACGACGACGTCACCGGCCGTCTCCTCCTCCAGCAACGCGCGGATCGGCGTGATGCCCACGCCTCCGGCGATCAGCAGCGCACCCGGCTGCGTGCGGTGCAACGAGGTGAACGCGCCGTACGGTCCCTCGACGAACACGCGGTTGCCGACCTGGAGGTGCCGCAGGCCCGCGCTGGTGCGGCCGGCGGCCTTGGCGGTCAGGCGCAACGAACGGCCGTCGGGTGCCGCGGAGAGCGAGAACGGGTTCGCCAGCCACCAGTGGTTGTGCCCGGGGAACCGCCAGATGCAGAACTGGCCCGCCCTGGCCGGCAGCTCGTCGAGGTGGCGGCCGGTGACGCGCACCGTCACCACGTCGTCCGACTCCCGCACGACCTCGGCGACCCGGAACTGGTGGTAGCTGTTGCGCCACAGCGGCACCACGATCCGTCCCGCGACCAGCGAGCCGAACGCGAACGCCCACAGCGCCCACCAGTAGGCCTTCGCGAACGTGGAGGAGGTGAAGGTCGTGGTCTCCAGCAGCTGGTGGACGAACGCGAGCCCCAGCGCCAGGTACAGCGCCAGATGCACCCCGTGCCAGGTCTCGTACCGCAGCCGCCGCCGCACCGAGCGGGTGGAGACCACGCCGACCACGACGATGATCAACGCGGCGCACATCCCGAGCAGCGAGGCGGGCACTCCGGCCAGCGCGAGGAACGTCCTGCCCGCGGCCGCCCCGTCGAGCTTCGCGTAGCCCAGCACCACCAGCACCGCGTGCGCGAGCACCGTCCACAGCAGAGTGAAGCCGACCCACCGGTGCCAGACGGTCAACCGGTCCATGCCGATCCGGCGGTCGAGCCACGGCAGCCGCGCCACCAGCAGCAGCTGGAACAGCAGCACCACGGCGGCGTGCAGGCCGACGAACTTGGCGACCGTCAGCACGCCGTTCTTGCCGGTCCCGGCGGTGAGGAAGAGGACCTCCACGATCACCAGGTTGACGACGACGAACGTCCACAGCGCCCACCGCGCCGCGACGACCGGAGGTACGGTGCGTTGCCGCACCGGAGAAACCCGCGCCTCCACCTTTTCCCCTTTGTCCACATGACACGCTCGCGTCCGATTGCCGCGAGAACCACTCCAGCCCCAGCGGCCGTCCCGGTCGCCGTGGCCGGTAGGTTGAGTGATTAACGTCTTAACCACAAGCTGGTACGGGCCTGTTGAGATGCACATGGAAAGCACGCACGGCTGGCGCCGCCCCACGCTCGGGGTCGTGGCCGCACTGGCCGGGGTGTCCACGGCCACGGTGTCGAACGCGCTCAACGGGACCGGCCGCCTGTCCGAGGCGACCAGGCAGCGGGTGATCACCGCGGCCCGCGAGCTCGGGTACGCCCCCGCCAGCACGGCCAGAGCGGTGGCCTGCGGCAGCACGGGAGTGCTCGGCCTGACGATGACGACCTACGGCGACCTGCCCGTGCCGTACACCGAGATCCCGTACTACGCGCAGCTGACCCTGGGCGCGATGGCGGCCGCCCACGACCGCGGCTACCTGCTCATGACGATGCCGAGCTCGTTGTCCCCGTGGATGTGGCTCAACGCGCCGCTGGACGGCGTCATCCACGTGGGCCCGCGCGCGGACGACCCGGTGTGCGCGCTCCTGCGCGAACGCGGCATCCCGATCGTCAACGAGGGCCGCCCACCGCGGCCGCGCCGAGGTGACGCGTGGGTGGACGCCGACCACGACGAGGCACTGCGGCTCCTGCTGGACCACCTCACCGAAGCCGGCGCCCGGCGGATCGGGCTCAGCCTGCCCCGGCACGACGACACCTATCCACACGAGATCGAACGCGCGTACATCGCCTGGTGCACCGAACGCGACCTGCCTGCGCTGGTCGAGGAGTACGCCACGCTGCCCGACTACTTCAGCGCCGAACGCGCCGCGGTCGCCCGCCTGCTCACCCGCGACCCGCGCCCCGACGCGGTCATCGGCGTCTACTCCGACTCCGGCCACAACATCCTCGCCGCCGCCCGGGACCTCGATCTGCTGGTGCCGCGGGATCTGCTGGTGGCGTGCATCAGCGAGGACAAGGACTACGCGACGACGGCACCGCCCGTCACCACCGTCAGCCTCCGCCCGGACCGGGTGGGCGACGAGGCGGTCGACCTGCTGATCGCTCTGATCAACAGGCGCACCGGGGTGGACCGGCGGCGCACGGTGCGGCCGGCGCTGATCGCGCGCCGGTCCACGCAGGCCGTCGCGGAAACGACCCCGTCCTGACCGGCCACGGCGAAGCGAGCTCACGCGCCTTCTCCCGATCCGCGATCAGGCCTTCGTCGTCCCGCTGGTAAACGTGCCGAATGACCTGCGGCAGGCGTGGACGGCGTGGGATGGTGAGGTGGTGTACCCGACCGGAACCCTGGGCGCTGTGGCACATTCGGGCGGCTTGCTGGTGCGCCGGCCGGAGCTGACCGTGGGTGTCGTGCGCGCGGTGTCCGGGCTCTCGGCTCTGGAGATCGAACTGCTGGCCCGCCGCCCGCTGGATCGTCGTGACGCCACCGAACGGCAGCGCGACATCCGCGAGGGCCTTTCGCTCCAGCCGGCCGCCGCGCCCCGCCGGTTGCTCCCGGCCTGGGACGAGGGCGTGGACCTGCGCGCCGGTCGGCTCGACCACGCCGGCCATGCGCACTGGGAGTACGCCACGTTCTGCTCGTCGAGCAGCGGCGACTACCACCTCGGCACGTCCGGCCCCACCTACCGGGCCCTCTTCCGGTTCCCACCGGCATTCGACCGGATGTCGCTCGTCCTCGCGTGGCCGGAGATCGGCTTCCCGGAGACCGTCATCACCGTGCCGCTGCCCGACCGGGCCACCGTCGAGCGGGCCACCACCTCGATCTGGCAGGCACCGGTGGAGGTCCGTCCGGTGCCCGACGGACTGAACCACCACGCCGCCGACAGGCTCGACCCACCGGCCGTCGAAGCGGGCACGAACGTCGCGGCACCCCGAGTGCTGCACCGCCGCGATCACCGCGCGGCCGTCGTGCTCGCTCGACTGACCGCCGTGGATTCCTTGCTGTCCATGGAACTGCACAGCACCGCCACGGACGATTTCACGGAGACGATCAACGCCCGCGCGTTCTCCCGCCGGGCGCCCTCAGGCCTGCGGGACGACCCGGCCCGGATCCGAGCCGCCGGTCCCGGCGCCTCTGTCGCAGTCGTCCAGGGGCAGGAGGCTTTCTGGATCCGGCCCGGTGACGGCTCGTTCTCCGGCGGCGACCGGACCTTCTCCGGCGTCCAGGAGTTCACCCTGAACCGCCCGCACGGCGACGTGCTCGACCTGGTGGTGGCCTGGCCGCTCGCCGGACTCCACGACGTGCGAGTGCGCATCCCCCTCAAGCCGGCCTGACCACCGGTCCGGTCAGCGGCCCGTGATGTCCACCGTGACATCGGCCAGTGGCGAACCGGTGCACGTGAGGATGCCGCCGGACGCCTTCTGCTGCGCGGTCAGGCAGTTCGGTTCCTGCTGGGAGACCTCACCGCCGAGGAGCTTCACGACGCACTCCCCGCAGCTGCCGACGGTGCAGGAGTACGGCATCGGCAGACCGGCCGCGAGCCCGGCGTCGAGCAGCGTCTGGCCCGGCTCCACCACCACGTCCCCGACCGGTTGCCCGTTGCTCTCCACGACCATTCGCCGCGGCACGGCGGAAGTCGCCGCCGCCCGCCCGGTGGCGTAGCGCTCCAGGTGAACCCGGTGGTCCGGGATGCCGAGCTCTGCCAGCGCTCGCTGCGCGGTGGTCATGAGTGGTTCCGGGCCGCAGAGGTAGAACCCCGAGCCGGGGGACGCGTCGAGGCCGGTGACCCACCGCCGGACGCCGGCCAGGTCGAGCCTGCCGTCGCGGGAGGTCAGCACGTGCGTGATCGAGAACCGGTCGGGGTGTTCCGCCGCCAGCCGGTCGAGATCGGTGGCGAAGATGGTCTCTTCCGCACTGTGGTTGCTGTACAGCAAGGAGATCCGGGGCCCGGTGGGCTCGGCGAGCAGGGTGCGGATCATGCTCGCCATCGGCGTGACGCCGCTGCCCGCCGCGATCAGCACGAGCTCCCGTTCGGAGTCCACGTGGAAGGAACCTGACGGGCCGCGCACGAGGAGCCGGTCGCCCACCGCGAGGTGGCGGTGGACGTAGGTGGAGAACCAGCCGTCGCCGACCCGCTTGACCGTCAGCTCCAGCCGGGGTGAGCCCGGCACCGACGACGCCGAGTAGGGCCTGCGCTCCGAGCGGCCACCGATGTCGGCGACCAGCGTGAAGAACTGGCCGGGCTGGAAGTCGAACGGCTCGCCGTCCTCCAGCACGACGGTGACGGCACTGGGCGTCTCCCTGCGCACCTCGACGACGCGCACCTCCCGCAACGGGCTCTTCGCGGCCGTACCGGTGGCACGACGCCGGAAGAAGCCCGCGACCTCGTACCCCTCCTCGTTCAGCCCCAGGCGGTAGGCGAGGTTGACCACCGCTCTGAGCCACCTGGCGGGCACCAGCCCCGCGATCTTGAACAGGACCGACGATCCGCGCCGGGAGTTCGCGGCCAGGTGCGCGCTCGCCACCGCCATGAGGTCGGGCACGTCGGCGGGGTCCGGGTGCGCGGCCGGTGTCCACAGCCTCGCCCGCGCCACCGCGTCGCTGGACGTCAGCTCGGCGGACTCGACGTCGACGAGCAGCGCGGCGTGCGGCGGTTTTCCGCGCAGCGACAGCGGTTCCAGCACGGCGGGGTTTACGGTGATCGTTCCCCGGCCGCGGACGTGCAGCACGCCTGTGCGGCCGGGGACGAGCGCGGCGAACGAGAGCCGGTCGTCCTCAAGGAGGTTGTGGAGCGTGTCCGCGCGTTTGTTGCCCTTGCGGTCCGCGATCACGAGCGTGCGGCCGTCCAGGATCCGCGCGACCGTCTGCCGTTCCCCACGAGGGCTGGTGTCACCGCCGCCCTCGCGGTCCCAGGTGGACAGTGCGAGGAACGGTGCCGCGATGAGGAAGTCCGCGATGCCGGGCGCGGCGAGCGGACCGTCGCCGATCTCCTGGGCCGGCTCGGCCGGCGAGGGCGGCTGCCAGAGCCCCGAACGCAGCACCGCCTGGGCGCAGTGCACGTACGCCTCCGCGACGTCGAAGACCACCTCGCCGTCCCGGCCGGGGGAGGCGGAACCGTTGACCCGCAACGTCTCCCCGACCCCCGGCAGGAGGAAGAGCATCGAGGCGGGCCCGGTCGCGACACCGGGTTCGTTCAGGGTGAAGGAGATCCTGGTCCGCGAGTGCACGCGGGCGAATCCCGGCGAACCACCGACGAAGGTCGTCCTCGAGAGGCCTTGCGCGTCCCGGTGGCCGAAGCCCGCGATCGGGCAGTGGGCGAGCACGGTCACGCAGCCCTCGTCGAGCGCGTCGATCTGCTTCAGCATGATCATCGGTGCCGGGCGGCCGACGAGTGCCTCGACCTCACCGATCGTGCAAAGTCGATCACGGGACGCTATGTTTTCCGAGGTCATAGCACTATTATGAGTTTTTGCTCAGCTATTGTGTACTCGCTTTTGCCGCCGCCCGAGGAGGACCGCCGTGCCGTCGGCCAAACGTTCCGTCGAGCCACGTCGCAAGCCCAGACAGGTCCGGGCGGAGCTCACCCGCGACCGCATCCTCACCGCGGCTGCTCACGTTTTCGCCGAGCACGGCTACGCCGCCGGCACCACCAACCGCATCGCCGAGCGGGCCCGCGTCTCGATCGGCTCGCTGTACCAGTACTTCCCGAACAAGGACGCGATCCTGGCGGAGCTCGTGATCCGGCACATCGACCGCGGCGTCTGGCCTCAGGCCGACCGGCTCGACCTTTCGCCGGGAACCCTGGAGCAGGTGGTGCGGGCACTCGTCCGCGACGCGATCGACAACCACCGCGACGATCCCCAGCTGCTGCAGATCATGCTCCAGGAGGCGCAGTTCTCCGGGGAAGTGCTCGACACGATCGCGCGGCACGGCGAGCAGCGCATCGCCCAGCTCAGGAACCTGCTCGCCCGGCACCCCGACGTCGGAGTGGCCGACCTGGACACCGCGGCCGAGCTGATCGTGTTCACCGTCGAGCTGAACACCCACCGGGTCATGGCCTCCTCGCCGACGGCGGCGGTCGAGAAGTTCGAGACCGAGCTGGTGGGCATGGTGACCCGGTACCTGCGCGGCCCGGCATATCCCGGGCCCGCAATTGGGCACGTTCACGAATGACCAGTCGAATGCGTCGAAATGATCAAGTGGTAGCGCTCCCAACAGCGTATTGGCCTCGCTAGCGGAGTGTGTTAGCGTTCACATGAACAGTGTGTGCCGATTGTGTGCAGATTCGGTCGGCCGCCGCCGTGCTGTTCGTGCTCGCCGTCAACGATGATGGGGTACGCATGTGCGGTTCGGCACGTTTTCGACGCCGAGAAGGCAAAGCTTTCTTTTCCTTTTGCTCGGCTGTTTCGTGTCATCGCCGTGACGGCGGCTTTCCCGTTTTCTCCTCCGCACAGGCCCGCTCCGCCGCGCGGGCCGCGGTTCCAGCCACTCATCTTCATCTGGAGGGAGCACAGTCATGCCCGCAACCCTGCTCGGGCGCGTGCGCACCGCGGTCTTCGCGGCCGTGCTGGCCGCTGCCGGTGTCGTGGCGGCGGCACCGGCCCAGGCCGCCACGGCGATCACGATCAACGGCTCGTCCGGTGGCCGCACGTTCGACGGCGTCGGCGCGGTCAGCGGCGGTGGGGGCAACAGCCGCCTGCTGATCGACTACCCGGAGCCGCAGCGCGGCCAGATCCTGGACTACCTGTTCAAGCCCGGCTACGGCGCCTCGCTGCAGATCCTCAAGGCGGAGATCGGCGGTGACACCAACTCCACCAGCGGAGCGGAGCCCAGTCACGCCCACTTCCGCGGCGACCTGAACTGCGACCGCGGGTACGAGTGGTGGATCATGGAGCAGGCCAAGGCGCGCAACCCCGGCATCAAGCTGGTGGGCCTGGCCTGGGGCGCGCCGGGATGGATCGGCAACGGCACCTTCTTCTCCAACGACCTGGTCAACTACTACCTGTCCTGGCTCGGCTGCGCCCGCCAGCACGGGCTGACGATCGACTACCTCACGCCGGTGCAGAACGAGAAGCAGTGGAACGCCGACTGGACCGTCACGATCCGCAACGCCCTCAACTCCAACGGGTACAGCGCGGTCAAGATCATCTCCGGTGACTCGTGGCCGGGGGACTGGGGACCGGCCGGTCCGATCTCCAGCAACACGGCCTACCGCAACGCCGTCGACGTGCTGAGCGCGCACTACACCTGCGGCTACCTGAGCGCGCAGACCACGTGCAACGTCCCGTCGAACGTCGCCAACTCCGGCAAGACGCTGTGGTCGAGCGAGAACGGCTCCCAGGACTACAACGACGGCGCCAAGCCACTGGCCCGCGGCATCAACCGGGTGTACATCGACGGCAAGATGACCGCCTACCTCAACTGGGACCTGATCGCCGCCGTCACCCCGAACATCCCGTGGCCCACCGTCGGGCTGGTGCTGGCCAACCAGCCGTGGTCGGGCTACTACGCGGTCGGCAAGGACACCTGGGCGCTCGCGCACACCACGCAGTTCACCGCCCCCGGCTGGAAGTACCTGGACGCGTCCACCGGCTACCTCGGCGGGAACCGCAACAACGGCAGTTACGTGACCATGAAGTCGCCCAACAACTCCGACTACAGCACGATCATCGAGACCATGGACGCCGGCTCGGCGCAGACGCTGAACTTCAACGTCACCGGCGGGCTGTCGACCGGTCAGGTGCACGTGTGGGCGACCAACCTGAACTCGAACAACCCCAACGACTTCTTCGTCCACAGCGCCGACCCCACGCCGTCCAACGGCGCCTTCTCCCTGACCGTCCAGCCGGGCTACCTGTACACGGTCACCACCACGACCGGACAGGGCAGGGGCACCGCGACCAGCCCGCCCCAGGGCTCGCTGAACCTGCCCTACAGCGACAACTTCGACGGGTACGCGGCCGGCAAGGAGGCCAAGTACCTGATGGACATGGAAGGCGCCTTCGAGGCGTCCGCGTGCGGCGCCGGCCGTGCGGGCACGTGCGTGCGCCAGGCGTCGACGCAGCAGGCGATCCCGTGGAAGACGAGGACCGACCCGTACGCGTTGCTGGGCAACGTGGCCTGGAGCAACTACACGGTGTCGGCGGACGCGTTGCTGGAGAAGCCCGGCTACGCCTCGCTGATCGGCCGTGCCGGTGGGCAGGACACCGGCAACCAGGCCGCGCTGAACGCCTACCACTTCCGGGTCAGTGACACCGGCGCCTGGTCGATCCTGCGCACCAGCACCAGTGCCCAGGTCACCACGTTGCGCAGCGGCTCGACCACCGCGCTGGGCACCAACCGCTGGCACTCGTTGTCACTCGGCTTCTCCGGCAGCACCATCACCGCGAGCGTCGACGGCGCGGTCGTCGGGACGGTGACCGACTCCACGCTGTCGGCCGGTCAGGTCGGGCTCGGCACCAGCCAGGGCGAGACCGCGCAGTTCGACAACCTCGTCGTCGCCGGCTCGGGTGGCGGCACGACGTCGTTGCTGCGCAACAACAACGCGGGCCGGTGCCTGGACGTCCCGAACGTCTCCCAGACCAACGGCACGCAGGTGACGCTGTGGGACTGCAACGGCGGTGCCAACCAGCAGTGGACGGTCAACACCACCAAGCAGATCCAGGTCTACGCCAACAAGTGCCTCGACGCCGACGGCTCCGGCACCACCCCGGGCACCAGGGTGGTCATCTGGGACTGCACCGGCGGCGCCAACCAGCAGTGGAACGTCAACACCGACGGCACGATCACGGGTGTCCAATCAGGACTGTGCCTGGCCCCGAACGGCGGCGGCACCGCCAACAGCACCCCGGTGACCCTGCAGACCTGCAGTGGCGCGGCCAGCCAGAAGTGGACGCGGAGCTGACGATGAACCCACACACGATCGCACGCCGTCTCGGTCATCTCGTGGTGGCCGCGGTGACGGCCGCGGCCCTGGCGGCGGTGGCACCTGTCGCCGCGGTCCTCACGGCCCCGCCCGCCCACGCCCTCGGCAACGGGCTGGCCAGGACTCCGCAGATGGGGTGGAACGACTGGAACGCCTACGGCTGCAACGTTTCCGACTCGCTGGTCAGGGCCACCGCGGCCGCCATGCACAACAACGGCATGCAGGCCGCGGGCTACCAGTACGTCAACATCGACGACTGCTGGATGACCCACAACCGGGACTCGAACGGCAACCTCGTGCCGGATCCGGCCAAGTTCCCGAACGGCATCAAGGCCCTCGCCGACCACGTCCACTCGCTCGGCCTCAAGCTCGGCATCTACGAGGACGCCGGCACGGCGACCTGCGCGGGTTATCCCGGCAGCCTCAACCACGAGCGCCAGGACGCGAACCTCTTCGCGTCCTGGGGGATCGACTACCTCAAGTACGACAACTGCAACAACCAGGGCGTCAACGCCCAGTCCCGCTACACGGCCATGCGCGACGCGCTGGCCGCCACCGGCCGCCAGATCCTGTACAGCCTCTGCAACTGGGGCCAGGACAGCGTGTGGACCTGGGGCGCGAACGTGGGCAACAGCTGGCGCACCACCGGTGACATCGCGCCGAACTACAACAGCATGCTCAACATCTTCCACGCCAACGTCGGCCTCACGAGCTACGCGGGACCCGGCGGGTGGAACGACCCGGACATGCTCGAGATCGGCAACGGCATGTCCGCCACCGAGGACCGGACGCAGTTCAGCCTGTGGGCCCAGATGGCCGCGCCGCTGATCGCCGGCAACAACATCCCGAACGCCAGTGCCACGACCATCTCCATCCTCACCAACACGCGGGTGATCGCGGTGAACCAGGACCCGCTCGGCAGGCAGGGCCGGATGGTGTCCTCGTCCGGTGGCCGCGACGTCCTGGCCAAGCCGCTCGCGAACGGCGACGTGTCGGTCGTGCTGTTCAACGAGGGCTCCTCGGCCGCGACGATCTCGACCACCGCGGCGGCGATCGGCAAGACCGGCGCCGCCCGCTACACCCTGACCGACCTGTGGTCCGGTGCCACCTCCACCACCACGGGCACGATCAGCGCGTCGGTCCCCGCCCACGGTGTGGTCATGTACCGGGTGGCGGGCGGCTCGACCGGTGGCGGGGACCCGGTCACCGGTCCGGTGCGCGCGGTCGGCGCCGGCAAGTGCCTCGACGTGCCCAGCACCACGGCGGGCACGCAGGCGCGGATCTGGCCGTGCAGCGGCCAGCCGGCCCAGAACTGGACCTACACCACCGGAAACCAGTTCAGTGTCAGCGGCGGCACCATGTGCCTGGACGCCTACAACAACCAGACCAGTCCGGGCACGAAGGTGATCGTCTGGTCCTGCAACGGCCAGACGAACCAGCAGTGGCTGCGCAACTCCGACGGCTCGATCACCGGTGTCCAGTCAGGACTGTGCCTCGACGTCACCGGGGCGTCCACGGCCGACGGCGCGCTGGTCCAGCTGTCGGCGTGCAACGGTGGCAGCAGCCAGCGCTGGGCGCTGGGATAGCCGGAACCACCCACCACCACGGCGACGGCCGCGCGGGCCCCCGGGACCCCGGCGCGCCGGCCGCGGGGGGGGGGGGGGGGGGGCGCCCCCCCCGGGACCCGCACCCCCC
>NZ_JBEXJN010000111.1:0-14719 GCF_040609115.1 Lentzea sp. NPDC004782 | reverse complement strand
GGCCACCTGCCCGGGCGGGGGGTGGTGATCGCCCAAACCACCCCCCCCCCGGGCCCGGGCCGCGCCCCCGTATCCCACCGGGCAGCGCGGCCGTCTACGTGGCGTTGAGCGTCGCACCGCTCGTCTCACGGTCCCCGGCACCGCGGTTCGGGGGCTGGTCGTCGAAGACGGTGAGCAGGGTTTTGAGGTGATCGGCCTCCGGAGTGCCGAGGTCGGTGTAGAGGGCCAGGGCGCGCTGGTAGTGGGCCTGCGCGGGGGCGAGGTCACCGAGGACGTGGTGAGCGTGGGCGAGGCCGGTGTGGGCGCGGGCCTGCTGGTCGAGATCACCGATGTCGGTGGCGACGGTGAGTGCGGCCGCGTGGTGGGCGAGGGCGTCGCCGGGTCGTCTCCCGCTGCGAGCGGCCTCACCGAGGCCGTTGAGCACCCAGGCTTCGTGCGGTCGTTCCCCTGTCTCCCGGACGATGGCCAGAGCCGACAGGTGGTACTGGGTGGCTTGGCCGGGCTGACCGAGGTGGACGTACAGGGTGCCCAGGCCGTCCAGCACGTTGGCCTCGCTGGCCTGGTCGCCGATCTGCCGGAACAGCGCCAGGGCCTGGTGGAGGTGGTCCGCGGCCTGCTCGTACCGGCCCAGGCGCACCTCGACCTCGCCGAGGTCGCTCAGCGCCAGGGCGACACCCGCCTGGTCGCCGATCTGCCGGAACAGTGCCAGCGCCTGCTCGTGGTGCTCGGCCGCGGGGTGGCAGCGGCCGAGCCGCCGTTCGACGATGCCGGAGTTGGTCAGCGCCCTGGCCATGCCCGCCAGGTCCCGGGCCTGCCGGAACAGCGCCAGGGCCTGCTCGTAGTGGCCGGCGGCGCGCCGGTAGCGGCCCATCGCCTCCGCGACGATGCCGAGGTTGCCGTGCGCGCGGGCCAGGTCGACCGGGTCGCCGATCTGCCGGAACAGGTGCAGGGCCTGCCGGAGGTGGTCGGTGGCACGCTCGTGCTGACCCAGCCGGCTGTGGGTGACGCCGAGGTTCACCAGCGCGTGGGCTCGTGCGGTCTGGTTGCCGGTGTGGTGGGCGGCCTGGTGCGCGTGGGCGTGGATGGACAGGGCGTCGGAGTGGTAGCCGCCGGCGAGGTAGCGGAACAGGGTGGAGGACAGCTGGATGGCGTGGGTGGGCCAGCCGTGGGCGGCGGTGTGGGACGCGACGGCGACCAGGGTGGGCCGCTCGATGTCCAGCCAGGCACGGGCGGCGCCCACCCCGCCCAGGGCCGGGACGGGCGTGCCGGGCGCCGGGATGTGCGGTCGGCGGTCGGTTTCGCCCGGGTGAATGGTGTCCATCGCACCGGCGGCGGCAGCCAGGTAGTAGTCGAACAGGCGGGTCAGGGCGGCGCGGCGGGCCGGGGGTGGATCCTCGTCGCCGGCGCGCCCGGCGGCGTGGGCGCGGACGAGGTCGTGCAACGAGTACCGGCTGGAGCTGGCCTGTTGCACCAGGTGGTCGCGGTACAGGCGATCCAGGTGCGTGCGGGCCGTGAGCAGGTCGGTGCCGGTCAGGGCGGCGGCCGCGTAGGCGTCGAGATCCTGGCCGGGGTGCAGCGCGGCCATCCGCAGCAGCCGCCTCTGGCCGGCGGGTAGCTGCCGGTAGGACACGTCGAGCGCGAGCTGGACGCCGGTGTCCAGGTGGTGGGAGTCGTGGCGTTCGTCGAGCCGGTCGGCGTGGTCGGTCAGGGTCCAGCCGGCGGTCTCGCGGATGTGTCCGGCGACCAGCCCGAGCGCGAGGGGGAGGTGGCCGCAGCGGCCGGCGATGCGGGCCGCCGCGTCCGGGTCCGCGCCGGCGGGAACGCCGGGTGCGGCGCCGGTGAGAAAACGCAGCGCCTCGCCGGAGGTGAACACGTCCAGCTCCAGGTGTGCGGCGACGTGGAGTGCGGTGAGGCTGTGCCTGCTGGTGACCAGCACCGGACAGCCTCGGGTGGCGGCCAGCAGAGGCCTCACCTGGCCGGCGTCGGCGGCGTTGTCCAGCAGGACCAGCGTGCGGGTACCGGCCAGCAGGCCGCGGTAGGCGTCGGCACGACCGGGCAGGTCGTGGGGGATCTGCTGGCCCGGCATCCCGAGCAGCCGCAGGAAGCCCTCGAGCACGGCGGCCGGATCGGCCGGCGGCTGGGTCGCGTCGGGGTGGAACCCGCGCAGGTTGACGAACAGCACCCGGTCGAACAGCTGCTCCCGGGCGAGCCCGTGTGCGGTGTGGACGGCCAGCTTGGTCTTGCCGACCCCCGCCATCCCGGAGATCACCACCGCGCCACCGTCCAGGCCGGCGTGACGCAGCGCGTGCCGGAGCCGGTCCAGCTCGGCCGACCGGCCGGTGAACCCCGCCAGATCAGGTGGCAGCCGGTCCTGGACGCGGACCTGCGCCGCCGCCTCGGTCTCGCCGGCGACGACTCGCAGCGCCTGTCGCCACAGCGTCACGTACCCCGCGTCCGGGTGCAACGCCGCCACCACCGCCACGACGAGGTCGGTGTTCAGCCGCCGCCGGCCGTTGCGGAAGCAGTCCACGACCGTGGTCCTTCTCGCCAGCTCGCTCGCGGGCCGGCCGGCTGTCCGCCAGGCCGTGTTGATGCGGTCGGTGATCGTGTCGAAGGACGGGCCTCCTGCCCACACCTTCAGCAACCGCAGCCTTTCGACCAGTTCGTCCAGCGTGCCGGCACCGCCGGGATCCGGCGGCAGGGCGAACCCCTGGCCCCTCCGCGATGCGCACATCACCCCTCCAGGCATTCCCTCCCCAGCAACGCCTGTGCCCAGTTAACGCGCGCGGCGCGACGTTGGCCGGGACATTCGGCCACGATCGGCCGTTCGGCAGCAGGCCGGGGCGTGCCAACAGAGGGCCGGGGCATTCGGATTCGTTCGGAATCGCGGTGCCGGCGCCGGCACCGGGCAACGCTGGCGGCGAACCGAGAGGGGGTGACACCACATGAACGTTCTTCGTCTCCAGACCCTTGAGCCGCAGGCCCCGAGCGTCGGCCTGCTGGGCAACAGCTGCACGAGCAGCATCACCGGCAACTGCTGCAACGGCGCCCAGAACTGACCGCCGCCTGGGTGGGGGACGAGGCCCGTCCCCCACCCGGACCGCCTCTTCAGCGCACGAGTTCCAGCCGGTCTCTCGCCGCACGAGCCTCCGGCCGCGCCACCTGCCGCACCTCTCCCGACCCATGACCGGAGTGCCTGACCATGCGCAAAGAACGATGGATCGACCGCTTCTTCTTCGCGTGGAACGACACGCTGTCCTACGACCCGCTCGAAGTCTGCTACCGGCCGAAGGACGACCACTTCCTCGCGACCCTCGACGAGGAGACGCAGGCCAGGTTCGTCCGGTTCGGGCTGTGGTGGAACTACCGGCACAACCCGGCACTGCCGTCGCAGGGCTGGAAGATCCACGTGTCCGCCACCCGGCGCAACCTGCGTCACGTCGCCGCCGTGGTCATCGACCACCTCCTCACGCGCGACATCGACTTCAAGATCGCGCTCGACGCCACCGTCTTCGAGCTGTTCAACTCCAAGACCATGTCCCGGGGCAGCAGCGGCAAGCTCATCACGGTCTACCCGGGCGACGAGGACGAGTTCCGGGCCGTCATCGCCGACCTGGCCGGCGTCCTCGGTGACGCGGAGGGCGCCTACGTGCTCTCGGACCTGCGCTACCGCGACAGCAAGGCGCTGTACTTCCGGTACGGCCAGCTGCTCGACACCCACACCGTCGACGCCATGGGGCTGAAGGTCCCGATCATCACCGGTCCGGACGGGCCGGTCTCCGACGAGCGGCAACCGGCGTTCGCACAGCCCGCGTGGGTGCCCTGGCCGTTCGACGACTGGAAGCCCGACCCAGACCAGGACGATCTCGGCCTGCTGGGTGGACGGTTCCGGGTCACCGACGCCCTGCAGTTCTCCAACAGCGGTGGCGTGTACCTCGCCGAGGACACCGCGGACGGCGACCGCGTCGTCGTGCTCAAGGAGGCTCGCCCGCACACCAATCCCAACCTCCGCCGTGATTACGACGCGGTGGACGTCCTGGCCCGTGAGTGGACGTTCCTGCACCGCCTCGCCGACACCGGCCGCTTCCCCGCTCCCGTCGCGACGTTCCAGCACTGGGAACACCACTTCATCGCCGAGGAGCACATCGAGGGCGCCGACATCCGGACGATCATGTTCGACCACAACCCGCTCGTGCAGCCGCGGTTCGACGCCGCGCAGTCGCGCCACTTCCTGCGAGTGTTCCTCGCCGTCTTCCGCAGCCTGACCCGGGCGATCGCCGACGCGCACCAGCGGGAGATCATCCTGGGTGACCTCACCGCGACGAACCTGCTGATCGACCCGGACACCTTCGCGGTCAGGGTCATCGACCTGGAAGCCTGCCGGTTGGCCGACTCCGCCGTGTCGGAGCCGGACCTCCAGAGCAGTGTCGAGCTCTACACGCAGGGCTTCAGCCACTCGCGGCGCGTCGCCGGCGCGTCCACGCCGGAGGGAGACCTGTACAGCCTGGCGGCGATCATGGCGTACCTGGTCTTCCCGATCGCCGCGATGTCGTATCTGCGCGACGACGTCTTCGACCTGTACCGGGTCTACCTCGACCGGCTCGGCTGGCCGGTGCGGATCCACGAGTTGATCACGGGTCTGGCGCAGGCCCGGATCTCGCTCACCGATGTCCTCGACGCACTGCGGGACGAGGAGGACCTGGTCGCCCAGGTCGAGCTGCCGCCGCACCCGTCCGCGGCCCCGCCGGCGGCCGCGTGCACCGAGGTGGCGGCCGGTCTCGCCGGGTTCATCACGGCCGTCGCCGACCCGGACCGCGCGACGTTGTTCCCGGTGGATCCCTTCGCGCACCTCACCAACCCGTTGAGCCTCGGCTTCGGCGCGACCGGCGTGCTGTGGGCGCTCGACACCTCGGGCGTCGAGGTCAGGACCGAGTGGCTGCAGTGGCTGGACGACCGGCTGTCGAACCTCGACGAGGCGGAGTACCCGGCAGGGCTGATGAACGGGCTCGCCGGCATCGCGTGGGCCGGCGACGGGCTGGGACTGCACGCCGCGGCGCGGGACCTGCTCGCCGAGGCCAATCGGCGCGTGTCGCGCGAGGACGACTACACCTTCTACTACGGCCTGGCCGGCCTGGGTATGACCAACCTGCACTTCCACCGGCTCCACCGAGCCCCCGCAGACCTCGCCGCGGCGCGGCGGTGCGCCGACGCGTTGTGCGACACGGCCCAGCGCGACGGACGCGGGGTCTGCTGGCTGAACACCTTCGTCAAGGAGAAGCCGTTCACGGGGCTCGGGTTCGGTCAGGCCGGCGTGGCACTGTTCCTGCTGCGGATCTACCAGGCGACCGGGGAAGAGCGCTACTTCGAACTCGGGCAGCTGGCGCTCGCCTGGGAGATGGACAACGCCGTGCCCTGGGACGTCGACTCGGCGACCTTCGACTACGAGGGCACCCGCCTGCCCTACGTCGAGGTGGGGGCGGCCGGCGTCGCGAAGGTTCTGCTCCGCTACGGCGACGTGGACGCGGCACGCACCCTGCTGCGCGGGATGGCCGTCGAACACACCGCAATGCCCGCCTACGCGTTCGGCATGTCCGGGATCGCCGACGCGATGCTGGACGCCGCCGAGATCCTCGGCGAGCCCGCCTACCGCGACACGGCCCTGCGTCAGCTGGAGTACGTCCGGAAGGTGTTCCTGTTCGAGCCGCCCGAGCGGTTCGCCGTGCCGCGGGTGAACGGTGTCCGGCCGTTGGCCATGCCGGGCGAAGGCCTGCTGCGCTGCAGCTGCGACCTCATGACCGGATCGGCGGGTGTGCTGCGGGTGTTCCACCGGGTGACCGCCGGCGGCGGTGCGGACTTCCTGCTCGACGAGGTGCGCGGATGACCGAACTGTGGCGCGTCCTGCACGGGTACCGGCTCCGCTTCACCACGATCGTCGCCCTGGAGGCGGCCGTCAGCGGCACCGAGGCCCTTGTCCACCCGTTGCTGGTCAAGGCGTTGTTCGACCAGGCGATCCTGGCCGCCGACTTCGGCAGGTTCCTGGTCCTCGGCCTCGCCTACCTGGGGCTCGGGCTCACGCTCAACCTCGGTTCCTACTGGATCTCCTGGTGGCGCCGGAGGTTCGAGAACGCGGTGGTGCTGGACCTGGAGATGGAGCTGCTCGGCCGCGCGCTGGACCAGGACGGCCGGCAGATCTCGGCGGCCGGGAACGCCTCCTATGTCAGCCGCATCCACGACGACGTCCGGGAAGGCGTGCTGCCGGCCATCGACCTGACCGTCCAGGTCGCCAGACAGGCGCTCGCCTCGGTGGCCTTCGTCGCTGTGCTGCTGTACCTGTCGTGGCAGGCCAGTCTCGTGCTCCTGCTGGTCGTTCCGCCCATGGTCGTGGTCAGCAACCGCATCGCCAGGAGGATCGCGGAGAACACCGAGCCGGAGCGGGAAGCCGACGCGCGGTACCGCAACACGCTGACCCGGACCCTGGAGGCGTTCCGCGCGCTGCGCGGCATGCCGTTGTCGCGCCCCGGCACCGAGTCGGTCAACGCGCAGGCCCTGCGAGGATTTCTGGAGATCACGTTCGCCAACGACCGGCTGCGCGTGAAGCAACGCACGGTCAGCGACCTGGTGATGAACCTCTGCGACACCGCCTCCCTGATCACCGGGGCGCTCCTCGTGTTCGCCGGCCGGATGTCGTTCGGCAGCTTCCTCGCCTTCGTCAACTCGTTGTGGCGGGCCGTCACCGGGATGGTGAGCCTCATCGACCTGGTGCCGCAGCTGCGCCGCAGCGGCGCCGTGCTCCGCCGGATCCGAGGCCTGCGGGAAAGCCGCCCGGCGCCGTACCACCGTCAGGGCGACCGGGTGGCGGTGCACCGGATCCGGGTCGCGTACGCGAACGGCGCCCCCGTCTCGATCGACCACTTCGAGCTGGGCACGGCGGAGCGCGTGCTGCTGCGGGGCCCCAACGGCTGCGGCAAGACGACGCTCCTGCACGTCATCTCCGGGCTGGTCGCCCCGGACGCGGGACTGGTCACCACGCCACCCAGGATCGCCTGTCTGACCGCTCCGGTCGAGCTGCCGCCGTTGCCGGTGGGCACGCTGGTCGGCGACGAGGGGCTGCGCGCGGCGCTGGGCCTGGACGACCTGGTCGAGCATTTGCCGTCGGAGTTGTCGTCGGGCCAGCGGCAGCGGGTCGGTGTCGCCGCGCTGCTGTGCGAGGACGCGGACGGCTACCTGGTCGACGAGCCGTTCGCCAACCTCGACGCGAGCGGGCGCCGGCTGGTGCTCGACGCGTTGGAGACGCGGACCCGCGGTCGCGGACTCCTCGTGGTGCACCACGGTGACGATGATCTCGACGGCTGGTTCGACCGGGTGGTGACGCTGTCGGAGGCGGACGTCGCCATGGCGCCCGGCCGGCGCTGATCACGAGGAGGAGAGGTGCGGATCGTCCACCACTTCCGGCCGGTCTCGCCGAGCGTTCAGATCGGGTCTTCACCGGGGTGACGACGTTCGAACGCCTCAGGGCCTTCGGGTCCGATCCGCACCAGTCCGAGCGGCGCCCATGAGGTCGATGCTGTGGAGTTCGTGGACGAACGTCGCCAGGCCGGTTCCGAAGGCGGCCCAGTCCTGGACGGTCTTCGAGGAGACTTCGGTCCCGTCGATCCAGCGGTAGATCGACCAGGGGGCAGCGGGAACCCGGGGCCGGCGTGGACCGGTTCCGGGTTCTCGTGCCGCAGTGCTGCCACGCCGCGGTGATGACTTTCAAGCGGCACAGGACCTCAGCGGCCGCGGATCAGTCCGGACGCGCCGCCAAGTAGGTGTCGCGTTCCGCGGCGGTCAGCTGCCGGGTGAGGTGCCGGTCGGCGTAGGCGAGCACCTCGCCGACCGGCCCGCACACGTCGCAGCGCCAGGTCCGGACCGTGCCGTCGTCGTGCGCGGTGGCCAGCCTGCCGTCGGGGGACCAGGCGACGGACTCCACCGAGGCGCGGAATCCCTGCAGCAGCAGAGAGCTCCTGGTGCCGTCGAGTTTCCAGAGCCGCACGGTCGCGTCGTTGCCGCTGCTGGCGAGGGTGCCGCCGTCGCCTTTGAACGCGACACTCCACACCACGCCCTGATGACCGTGCAGCACAACGGGCTCAGCGGTACCGGTGAGGTCCCACACGCGGATCGTGCCGTCGTTCCCGCCGCTGGCAAGGCGGTCGCTGCCCGGACTGAACGCCAGTGTCCACACGAGACCGCTGTGGCCGCGGAACGCGCGCGGAGCCTGCTGCGGCCGCTGGAGGTCCCAGACCAGCACCGTGCCGCCGGAGCCGGCACCTGCCACGTAGCGGCCGTCCGGACTCCACGCGACCACCGTCAACGGGCCCTGGCCGCCCGGCAGGTCCGCCGGCTCGGCGACGCCGGTGGCGGGATTCCAGATGCGGAGGAAGTCCTTGTTGCTCGCCACGGCGAGCCGTTGGCCGTTCGGGCTGAACGCGGCACGCCACGCCTGGCCCGTGGAGGACAGGACCACCGGTGTGCCACCACGTTTCACCGGCTGGACCCGCACGGCGCCACCGGCGGCGACGGACGCCACCTGCTGCCCGTCCTGGCTGAGGACCACCTGCAGCAGCGGACCGTCCTGCCCCGGCAGCACGACCGGCTCGCTGTCACCGCCCGTGCTCCAGATCCGCACGGTGCCGTCGTCGCCGGCGCTGACCAGGCTGCGGCCGTCCGGCCCGAACACGGCGGACGTCACCGCTCCTCGATGCCCGCGCAGCACCGTCGCGTCAGCGACCTCGTCGACGTCCCACATCCGCGCGGTGCCGTCGTCGCTGGCGCTGGCGATCTGCCGTCCGTCGGGGCTGAAGGCCGCGGCCCAGACGGTGCCGTGGTGTCCTCGCAGCACCAACGGGCGCGCATGGCCTTCCGCGTTCCACACGCGCACGGTGCCATCGTTGCCAGTGCTGGCGATCCAGTGGCCGTCGTCGCTGTACGTGCTGCTCTCCGCGGTGCCGTCGTGGGTGCCGAGCACCACCGAGCCAGGTGAGCCGTCCGTGTCCCACACCCGTACCGTGCCATCGGTGCTCGCCGTGGTCAGATGCCGGCCGTCCGGGCTGAACACGACGGACTCGACCGAGTTCTCGTGACCGCGCAACACGACTGGCTCACCGCCGTCGAACGACCAGATCCGCACGGTGTTGTCGCCGCCGCTGCTGGCGAGACGCCGCCCGTCCGGGCTGAACGCCACGCCGAGCACGCGCTCCTCGTGGCCGCGCAGCACCAGCGGGTCGCCGCCGTCGAGCGGCCAGACGCGGACGGTCCCGTCCTGGCCCGCGCTCGCGAGCCGGTGGCCGTCCGGGCTGAACGCGACGGTCCACACCTTGCCCTCGTGCCCGCGCAGCACGACCGGGGTGGTGCTCGACCGCCAGTTCCACACCGTCACCGTGCCATCGGCACCGGCCGCGGCGATCCGGCTCCCGTCCCGGCTGAACACCGGGGTCCAGACCTCGCCCTGGCGCCCGGTCAGCACCACCGGGTCCGTTGTGGACAGACGGCCGCGATCACACCGCCACACCCGCACCACGCCGTCGGCGCCGCTGGTGGCCAGGTGTTGCCCGTCCGGGCTGAACGCCACCCCGGTGACCTTGCCCTCGTGGGCGGGAACGACCGCGCGGAGGTGTGAAGCGGCGGCGGCCTGGCGCACCATCGCCTCGCTGTCCGGGTTGGCGTCGGTGCGGTACGCCTCCTCCGCGAGCAGCAGGCCGAGTTCCGGGTCGAGCTGCAGCTGGGTGGCGGCGTTGGCGACCAGCTGACGGCTGAACGCGAGCCGGCTTTCCGCAGTGGCCCGGTGCGCCGCCACCCGGGCGAACACCGCGAGAACCGTGACCACGGCGGTCACCGACACGAGGGTTCCGATGAGCACCCGGTTACGTCTTCGCCGGGCGAGGGTGCCGCGTTCCTCCGCACGAACACCGGCCGCGAGGAAGTCGCGTTCGGCGTCGTTGAGCCGGTCGACCGGCCGTTGCCGCCACTCCGCCAGCTGCGTGCCCCGGTAGAGCATCGCCTCGTCACGCCCGTGGCGTTCCCACTCGGCGACGGTGTCGGTGAGCCTGCGGTGCGCCGCCAGGATCTCGCGGTCCTCGTCCAGCCAGCCGCGCAGCCGCGGCCAGGAGCGGATCAGCGCCTCGTGGGCCACCTCCGCGGTGTTCTCGTCCACGGTCACCAGACGGGCCGCGGTGAGCCGGGCCAGCACCGCGGCCACGGCGTCCGCGTCGGAACCGCCGAGCAGCTCGTGGTGGCTGACCCGCCGGCGGGTGTCCTCGGTGCCCTCGCCGAGCGCGGTCAGCCGGGTGAGCACGTTCCGGACGATCCGCTGCCCGTCGGCGTCGAGCTCGTCGTACACCTGGTCGGCCGTGCGCGCGATCGCCCCGTGCACGCCGCCCGTCCGCTGGTACGCGGCCAAGGTGAGCACGTCACCGCTGCGGCGCTTCCAGGTCTCCAGCAGCGCGTGGGAGATCAGCGGCAGGGCGCCCGGCTCGCACCGGGTGTCCGCGATGATCGTTTCCACCAGCGCCTTCTCCACGCTGAGCCCGGCGCGCACCGCCGGTTCGCGGATCACGCACCGCAGTTCGTCGTCCTGCAGCGGACCGACCAGCACCTGCCGGTCCCGCAGTGCGGCCACCAACGCCGGATGGCGAGCGCACCGGGCGTAGAAGTCCGCGCGTGCGCCCAGGACCACCCGCGCGTCATCACGTGCCGCCACGGCGAGCAGGCAGTCGATGAAGCCCGCCCGTTCCCGCTCGTCGTCGCACAGCGTGAAAACCTCCTCGAACTGGTCGACCACCAGCACCAGACGCGCCTGCGGCGGCCGCGTCGCCAACACCTGCTCCACCAGCACGCCGACCGCGGCCGGCCGATCCGCCAGCTGCCCGGCGACCGGTAGCGCCGAGATCGCGCAGAGGTTCGCCAGCTGGACGGCCAGCTGCTCGAACGGACGCCGGCCGGGCGTGCACAGCGCGGTCAGCCACTGTTCGGCCCCGGTGACGTCACCCCGTCCGAGAGCGGGCAGCAGACCGGCCCGCAACAACGACGACTTCCCGCACCCGGACGCACCGAAAACAGCGACAAACGAATCCCGTCGAATGCGCGTGCATAATTCTCCGATCAGCTCGTCACGACCGAAGAAACGATCAGTGTCGGTCGGCTGGAATGTCATCAATCCCAGGTACGGGGCATCGGCCGGGTCCTCACCGCCACCGTCCGGCGCCAACTCGTCCGCCACGGCCTGCCACCGCGCCTGCCACGCGGACTGGTCACCGCCGCACGCCTCGACGTAGGCCAGGGTGACCGCCAGCGACGGGAAAGACCTGCCACCAGCCGCTTCGGACAACGTGGTGACCGAGTAGTGCGCACGCTTGGCCAGCTCCCGGTAACTCGGCGTGCCCACCGACTCGCGCAACCGGCGCAGCTCGAACGCGAACCGCTGCACCGATCCCTGTTCCGGGTCCAGAAAACGCTCACGTCTGCCCACGACGTACTTCCTCCGCCCCCCGAACAATCCCGTATTTCGACTGTACGGCAGCCCGGTTTTGTTTGTCCGGCACCGAATCGTGCTGCCGGACAACAACGGGCGGCCTATACCGGTGATGCGGTGACGAGCAACGCGAAGGGGAGACGTCAATGCTGTCGACGACATTGCACAACCACGGCCGGAAGGTCCTGGCGGTGCTGGGGGCCGTACCACTGCTGCTGGCGATGGCCGTGCAGGCCCAGGCCGGCCCGGTCACGCCCACCAGCCTCGCCGGCTGCTCGGCGCACTACGCCAACACCGCCGCCTGGATGGACTGCACGGGCGGGTCGGAGAAGAGCTGGGTGCGCCTGGGCTACAACTGCGGAATCCCGCCGATCACGCGCGATCACCACACGAAGTGGTACTCGCTGGACCCGTGGGCGTCGATCACGGTGTCGGCCGAGTGCAACGTGCGGGTGAACGGCGCCTGGGCGAACATCCGCAAGTACTGAGTCCGTGAACGTGCGGACCTGCGGCACGCCGCCGGTCCGCCGCTGCGCCGACGGGCAGAGGGGGTCTGCCCGTCGGCGCCCCGTCGCCGGAAGGCTTCTTCCGCACGCGGTCGGAGAACATGATCCGGCCCGACCGGCCGATGTCGGCTCTCGTCGGTCACCGCCACGCGGACGGGTGAGCGCCACCAATGCCGCCCGTGTCCTGTCGGTGGTGTCGGGCCTGGCGCCACCACACGGCTGTTCCGATGCCGAGGGCGACCGTGCCGATGACGACCGCGGTGACTGCCGGGTCGTAGTGCGATCCGTTGTTCGGGAAGAGCGTGTAGCTGACGTTGCTCATGGCATGGAACACCACCGCGCCGAACACGCTGCCGGTGCGCGCGTACAACCAGACCATGATCACTCGCAGTGCCACGATGGACAGGCCGTGCCAGGCGATCCAGCCGGCCGAGCGGTGGGCCTGGACCAGGGGAACGACGTGCCAGGACGCCCACACCAGCCCGAGCAGCAGGCCCGCGGTCAGCACGTTGTGGCGGCGCAGCAGTGGATCGGTGGCGTAGGCGGTCCACCCTCCCTCCTCACCAACCGCCGCGACGAAGTAGAGGGCGAACAGCAGCGGCGCGGTGAGCAGCGGAACCTCTGCCTCGGGGAGCGGGCGGCCGGTCAGGCGCATCACCCAGTAGCTGACGAACAGAACCGCCGGCATGAGCAGCACGATCGGCACGTACCAGCCCTTCGGCCGCAGCTCACGGTGATCGAACACGCGCCGCCAGAGCCCGCGGATGCCACCTGCTTCACGGCCGCGGGCGGTGAGGAGCATGGCGGCGACGATCGGGCACACGGCTGCCAGTGCGCTGATGGGCAGGCGCATCGGCGCCCACACCGGAGCGTCACCGATGATCGCGCCGGCCAGCCAGATCGGAACGGAGAGGGCGAACGTCCACGCGAAGAACTTCGCCGGCGACCTGACCGGCGGCACCTTCACGGCCAGTCGCCGATCCGTCGTCCGATCAGCACTTCCGGCAGGAGGTAGGCGTGGACCGCCTCACCTTCGTGAGCCGGAAGACCGTGGCCCTCCACGGCGGCGATCTGGCCGGGTTCGAGCAGCCCGAGCTCGCCGTGCACGGTGACCGACCGCGCTGCCGCGCCGCTGCCGGTCAGATCGTCCACCTGGAACGCGCCCACGGTGCGGCCGTACCGGACGACCCCGGCCGCGGTCGCCGGATCGAGGCTGAAGACGATCAACCCGCGGTGCAGCAGGAAAGGCACGGGATGTGCCAGGGGCATCGCGTTGCGGGTGTAGAGCACACGACCGACACGCGCGGTCCTGAGCACCTCCCAGCACTCGGCCTCCGAGAGCTCGACCCCGGTCTTCGTCAACATCGCCGCTCCCTCCCTGAGTTCGATGGGCGCATGGCAAGCATGACCCTGTTCACCGCGCGGCAACGGAGGACAAGGCCCTCGTCCCACCGGGCTGATCGTCAGGCAGGTCCCGAGGCGGGTCCGTCCTGGCCGGGTCGTGGAACGCGTGACCGTTCACGTCTCCGAGCAACTCCGGCGCGAGGACCTTCGAAAGCGATCAGGCTCCACCAGTCGCGGACACGTCGTTGGTGATCCCGAACCGCCGGGCCCGGCGAGAACCCCGGACGGCCTGCGTCACATCGGGGACCAGCTGCGCGCACCGGCGGCAGCTCCTGTCAGAACGGTTCCGGCTGACCCGATCGATCACTCCACAATGGACTCGGTCGTCCTCGTGGAGGTCTTGTGAAGGTTTCGCCCCGGCCTCCTCTGCCGGTGGCATGCTCGGGTGCATGAGACATGGGGGCGAGGTTCTTGCCGCAGCAGCCGTTCTGGCCGGCCTGGTCGCGAGCGGCCCGGCCGTGCGGGCGTCAGCGGATCCCGGTTGTGCCGCGGGAGTGCTGTTCACCTCGAACTACACCGAGGCGGCGTCGGGGTTGCGCGTGATGTCCGTCGAGGTCGCCAACTGCGGTGCGGAAGCGTTGCAGCTCAACGGGTATCCGCAGGTGAGCCTGTTCGGCGGTGATGGGCGGCCGCTGGACGTCGCGATCCTCGAAGGCACCGGCGGCATCACGGTCCTCGACGGTTTCAACGACCCGCCGCAGCCGATCACGGTGCGGCCGGGGGAGACTGCCGGCAGCGCGTTCGTGTGGCGCAACACGAACACGTCGCTGGAGCCGCCGCAGATCGCGACGCACGTCGAACTGGCGACCGCTCCGGGCGCCGTTCAGCAACCGCTGGTCGCCGTGTCACCGCAGCGGAGCATCCACATCGACCTGGGCAGCACGGGACGGATGGGCGTTCGCGCCTGGTACCGCTGAGCGGCTTGCCAGAGGTCTTGTCCGCAACCCGCCTGCCGGGCAGTTATGTGGATGAAGGGCGCCTTCCTCCACCTGGTGTGGAAGAAGGCGCCCTTCATCCACAACACCTTCCGGCGCTGCGGCGTTTCCGCGTTCTGCTGGCCGCACGTCGACCACCGCGCTCCTGGGCTTCACGTTCGTCGCGCTGCTCGGCGTCATGACCCGTCACCGGGCAGCGCGTGCTCATGGCGCTGGGGCTTCGTGGATGCTCGCCCAGGTCACGTGTCGTCTTGTGCCCCGGAGTCCCCATCAGCCAAGCGTTCCGAGCTGGTCCGTCGATGAGCAGCCATCTCGGCGAACCCCGCTGTTGATCAGCGGGGTTCGCCCAACACGTGCCCGCAGCCGGT
>NZ_JBEXJN010000110.1:0-15122 GCF_040609115.1 Lentzea sp. NPDC004782 | reverse complement strand
GTGACCGGGCACCCACCGGCCGTGGGCCGGGGCAGCGCCGGGACCCCGGCCCCGGGCGACACCGCCACCCCGGCCGGGCGGGGCGGGGCCCCCCCCCCCCCCCACGTCAATTCCGACCTTCATCATGCGTTCAAACTACCGGAAAATCAGGTGCGATGGGGGTACCAGTTGGCTCCGGGATTGTTCCGCAACAACTCGCTCAGCTTGACGTCGACCCTGTTTCCGGTGTGGTAGGTCAATTGCGGCTCACCACCCTGGTACTTCGTCACGAACATGGAGTGGTCAATACCGTTTTCCAGCTCCCGGATCCCAGTCCGCTTGCAGAACATCTGCGATGCGGAGATCCCACACGTTCGCAAGCAAACGCGTTCTGGCCGTTCGCTGGAACGCAAACCAGTACCAGTTCTCCGCGCCTGCCCACGTGTACGTCGTCGTCCACAACCATTCACCGTAATACCAGGCGCCGTTGTTCGTGCGGTCACCGTCGACAGGCTGCCAGCCGCCCGCCGCCATGATCTGCGAGAGGAAGTTCGTGCAGTCCTGGCCATAGGTGCGATACCGCGGGTTCGGGTTGTTCGCGTACTGGTACGCGTAGTTGACCATGGCCTGGTAGTTGTAGGCCGTCGCCATGACCTCGCGGCAGCACCTTCCTCATCTGCGTCGCCGGCGCAGGACCACTGCCGAGCAGGGCCTCGGCCCGGGAGAGAACCCAATTGCCGTCCACGCGCCTCAGCGTGAGCCGGTGCCCGAGCTCGTGACCTGAAGACTCAGGACCACCCGCCTCTGGCAACTGATACCGCAGAAGCGTCTTCTCCCTGACGTTCGCGACAACACTCCTGCCGTCGGCTCCCGGCTCCACCTGACCGAGCGTCGTGGCGACCCGCGCGTAGGCGTACCCGCCGAACATCTCGCGGTAATCCTCGCGACGGTCAGCGAGTTCGGCGACCTCCTCTTCGAGATCTGCGGTGAGCTGATCCGTCATCCTGATGCCGAACCCCTTGACCCGCGGCACCAAGGTCACCTTGTCCGCGCGGTGCTGCAAATAGATCTGCGACACATCAGCGATCTCACGACGATCACGTGCGCTGATTTCTCGCGGATCCGCCGACGCGTCGACAGCACCCGATCATCAAAGTGGCTGACGTGAACAAAACCAAACCGAGAACAGCCTTGCGTCTCACTCCGAGTCCTTTCGTCAACGACGAAGACGCCCACGGAGACGAGGAGACCGAACGAATGCAGACCTCCCTACCGCACCCACCCCTCGCGAACCCCCATTCGCGCCCCCAGCAACAAGACGAACATATCGAAACCAGGACCGCGAAAATGAGCCACTCAGCCCAATCGCGCAAGAGGCGAATTCCACGCGACGTCGCCCGGGTCAGCGCTCGGGCACCACAGCGGCGACCTCCCTCCTGCGGCTCGTCCTGGCAGCAGGACGCCCACGGCACCAGCGGGGTTGCTCAGAGCGGCATCCCGTACGCGTACGCCATGAGCTGGACACCGGGCAACGGCGTCCAGTCCCGTTCCGGCAGCCGGGTGAACCCCAGCCGCTCGTACAACCGGTGCGCCGCCAGCATCTTCTCCGACGACGACAGCACGACCCGGTCGAGTCCGGCGGCACGTGCCCGGTCGATGACCGCGCGCACCAGGGCCTCGCCCACGCCCCGCCCGCGTGCCGCGGCGGTGACCGAGAGCATGCGGAACTCCAGCTCACCCGGCCGGGAGATCTCGGCGTACGGCGTGCCGGGGTGCACGACCGTCACGGAGCCGAGCACGGCGCCGGAGTCGTCCGCGGCGACGAGGATCTCGGCGTCGCGGAACCGGGACGTCGAGTCCGCCAGCTTCCTGGCGTAGTCGTCGTGCTCGCCCACGTACCCGTCGGCCCGGTACGCCTCGACGGTGATCGCACCCACCGCCGGCAGATCGGCTTCGCGAGCCGGCCGGATGATCAGGTCAGCCATCTGCACCCTCTTCCCCGATGACGGCCACCTCCCTCGCCGCGTCCGGGCCCTGCTCCAGCAGGACGCGGAAGCCCGCCTCGTCGAGGACGGGGACCTTGAGCGAGATGGCCTTGTCGTACTTGGATCCTGGCGAGTCGCCGACGACCACGAAAGCGGTTTTCCTGGAGACCGAGCCGGCCGCCTTGCCACCCCTGGCCAGGACGGCCTCCTTGGCCGAGTCGCGGGAGAACTCCGTCAGCGAACCGGTGACCACGATGGACAGGCCTTCGAGGTTGCGCGTGATCGACGTGTCGCGCTCGTCCTCCATCCGCACGCCCGCGGCCCGCCAGCGTTCGACCACCCGTTGACGCCACTCGGTTTCGCGCCACTCGACCACGGCCGCCGCGATCGTGGGGCCCACACCCTCCGCGCTCGCCAGCACCTCCTCTTCGGCTTCGAGGATCGCGTCCATCGAGCCGAACTGGAGGGCCAGCGCACGGGCGGCGGTCGGTCCGACGTGCCGGATCGACAGGGCGACCAGAACCCTCCACAGAGGACGCGACTTGGCGGTTTCGAGGTTGGTCAGCAGCTTCAGCGCGTTCGCCGACAGCTCGCCGTCCTTGGTCGTGAACCGCTCGATCTGCCGCAGCGCGTCGGCGTCGAGGTCGAACAGGTCGGCCTCGTTCGTGTACACCGTGGACTCGGTGATCGCGGCGGCCGCCTCGTCGCCCAGCCCCTCGATGTCCAGCGCGTTGCGGGAAGCCAGGTACGCCAGGCGTTCACGCAGCTGGCCGGGGCACGTCTCCGCGTTGGGACAGCGGATGTCGACATCGCTCTCCTTCATGGGGCGCAGCTCGGCGTTGCACTCCGGGCACCGCGTCGGCATGACGAACTCGCGCGCGTCGTCCGGCCGTGCGGCCAGCACCGGGCCCAGCACCTCGGGGATCACGTCGCCCGCCTTGCGGATGACGATGCGGTCGCCGATCAGCACGCCCTTGCGCTTCACCTCGGACGCGTTGTGCAGCGTGGCCCGCGCGACCGTGGACCCCGCCACCTTCACCGGTTCCATCAGCGCGAACGGCGTGACGCGGCCGGTGCGGCCCACCTGGACCTGGATGTCCAGCAACGTCGTGGTCGCCTCTTCCGGCGGGTACTTGTACGCGATGGCCCACCGCGGCGCACGCGACGTGGTGCCCAGACGCCGTTGCAGCGACACCTCGTCGACCTTGATCACCACGCCGTCGATCTCGTGGACCGCGTCGTGCCGGTGCTCGCCCCAGTACTCGACGTGCTGGCGGACGGCAGCCGGGTCGGTGAGCACCTTGGTGTGCTGGGAAACCGGCAGCCCCCACGACCTCAGCGCCTCGTACGCGAGCGACTGGCGGGCGACCTCGAAACCCCCGGTCTTGCCGATGCCGTGGCAGATCATCCGCAGCTTGCGCGACGCGGTGACCTTCGGGTCCTTCTGCCGCAACGAGCCCGCGGCCGTGTTGCGCGGGTTCGCGAACGGCGGCTTGCCCTGCTCGACCAGCGAGGCGTTCAACGCGAGGAAGTCCTCGACCGCGAAGAAGACCTCGCCGCGCACCTCGACCAGGTCCGGCACCGGGTACTCGTCCGAGCCCTCCAACACCACGGGAACGTCCGCGATCGTGCGGACGTTCAGCGTGACGTCCTCGCCGGTGCGGCCGTCGCCACGGGTCAGCGCGCGCGTCAACCGCCCCTTCTCGTACAGCAGGTTGATCGCCAGGCCGTCGATCTTCAGCTCGCACAGGAAGTGCGTGCCCTCGCCGATGTCCTTCTGCACGCGCTCGAACCACGCCGTCAGCTCGTCCTGGGTGAAGACGTTGTCCAGGCTGAGCATCCGCTCCAGGTGGTCGACGGCCTTGAACTCGGTCGAGAACGTGCCGCCGACGAGCTGCGTCGGCGAGTCCGGCGTGGCGAGCCCCGGATGCTCGGCCTCCAGTGCCTCCAGCGACTTGAGCAGCGCGTCGAACTCACCGTCGGTGACGGTCGGATCGTCCAGCACGTAGTAGCGGAACTGGTGCGAGCGCACCTCTTCCGCGAGCACGGCATGCCGCTCGCGCACCTCGGCCGGGACGTCTTCAAGGCTCTCGCTGGTCACGCCCGACAGCGTAGTAACGAGTCGGCTCACCAGCGCGAGAACACTCGGGGAGGCTGATGTGATGCGCTCTGCCGGGTATTCGCTGCCGTCCCTCACGGTCGGTGCGGTGCTGGTGTGGCTCGGCTGGCACGCCGGTTCCGCGAACCCCGCCGTGCCCTTCGACCGGGCGGCCGTGATCGTCCTGGTGCTCGTTCTGGCGGTGCTGCCGCTGGTGCTGGGACCGGTGGCGCCCAACCGCACGGCCAGGACCGTCCGTGTGGCCGGGTACGTCTCGATCTACGCGCTGCTGGCGGCGCTCACGGGGTTGTCGCGGTACGCGGGCAGCCGCTTCGACCACTTCACGGCGTTCAACCAGGCCAGCTGGGAAGCCGACATGCGCAGCGGCGCCGTGATCGGCGGGGTGCTGATGATCGGGCTGGTCGGCGGGTACGCCGTCGCGCTGCTGAGGCTGACGTCGCAGCGGATGGCCGTCGAACCCGGGACGTTGCTCATCGGCACCGCATGCGGTCTCGCGGCGGCGTTGGCCGTGTACGCCTTCATGCCGGTCGGGAACACCTCGCACGCGTTCGTGCCGGCCGTGCTGGCACCCGCCGCGCTGCTGGCGGCCGGTGTCCTGGCGGCGAGGCAGGGCGCCATCGCCGGTCTGTGCGCGGGTGGAACCGCGGCCCTGCTGCTCGCCACGCTGACCATCGCCACGATGGTGCTGCTGCCCGGTCAGGTCGACCTGGAGTGGGCGAACCCCGATCCGTCCGTGCCCCACGGCACGCTGTTCGAGCTGCAGATGAGCGTGAGCGACGCGGCGATCAGGTATCAGCTCGGGCTGCTGCTCGGGCCCTTGGCGGGGCTCGCGATCGGGTACCTCGGCAGCTCGTTCAGGCGTCCTGGGCGAGCGTCCGGACGAGCGAACGCAGCTCCAGCAGGCTGATCGTGCCCTCCGGTTCCAGCTGCGCGGTCTCCACGCGCCGCAACCGCTCCCCCGCCAGCCGTTCGCCGAGCGTGACGTCCAGCGGCAGGAACGTCATCGTCTGCCGCTGCTGCTCGGACAGCTCGGACAGGGCCGGGTGGTAGACCGCGACGTCCACGACGTCACCGTCCACCTGGGCCACGACGCGGTAGTCGCCGAGCCGCATCCTGACCTCGCCGAGGTTGACGACGACCTCGGTCGGGTCCGGCACCGGCGGCACCGAGTCGTGGAACTCCCACACCATGTCCGACGGCGGCGCGGCCTTGATCCACGCGTCGGTGTACGGCCGCAGCCTCGGGTCCTCCTGGCCGGTGATCACCAGCGCGTACATGGCCAGGTGGCCCTGCTCGAGCGAGAACACCAGGTCCGGGTGCAGATCGCGGACGAGGGCCGTCAGCTCGTCCTCCACGCGGTGCGGTTCACCGTCGCCGAGCGCGGAGCTCACCACCGGCACCAGCTCGAACCACCGCTCCCAGAAGCGCTGGGCGGCTTCCTCGGCGTTCGGCACGTGCACGGGGACGACTTCTTCGGTCTTGCGGCGGCGGAACCACTTCATTCGCTCAAGCGTAGAGCTTGCGCCCCTCGGCCAGCATGTCGACGAACTGCGCGATGCGCTTCTGCCGCGTCTCCGCGCGTTTCGCGTCGTGGATGCGCAACAGGATCGCGTACCGGTTCTGGCTGTTCAGACCTTCGAACGCGGATTCGGCCTTGGGGTTGGCCTTGAGCGCCGCCTTGAGGTCGTCGGGCACCTCGATCGTGGCAGGACCCGCGTAGGCCGCCTCCCAGCGCCCGTCCGCCTTCGCCTTCTCGATCTCGGCGAGCCCCGCCGGCAGCATCTTCCCCGCCGCGATCAGCTCCTCCACCTTGGCGCAGTTGCGCTTGGACCACTTGCTGCGCGGCTTGCGCGGCGTCCACCGCTGCGAGTAGTAGGTCTCGTCGATGGACCGCACGAGACCGTCGATCCACCCGTGGCACAACGCGACGTCCAGCGCCTCGTCGTAGGTGATCGTCTTGAGTCCCGAGGCCTTCTTGGCGAACTTGATCCACAGCTCGGTCTCGCTGGAACCGTTCTCGTGCAACCAGGCGTCGAACTCGGCGGGACCTTCGAAGAAGATCAACGCACCCTCCTCAGGCAGAGCGTCATCTCCTCATAGGGAACACCGAGCTCGGCCTCTTCGGGACAACTTTCTTTCGCCGTGCCGACGACCTGCACGTTCACCCGCGGCGCCGCACAGTCGAACTTGGACACCACGGACCGCTGCAGGTCGGCGGTGTCGAGCTCGAAGCAGTCACCCCTCCGGGCGTTGGGCAGCAGGCACAGCGCCGCGTTGTGCCTGGTGTCGCGCAACACCTTGAAGTCGCCGCGCGGGCATTCGCCGGACGTGCTGGCGAGGACCGCGCCGATCTTCAGGGCGGCCCGTTCGCCCCCGCAGTCGATGACCGTGAGGCCCAGGTCGTCCTCGCCGGGCCCGTTGAACTTCACGCAGCTGCCCTTCGCGGCCTTCGAGTAGTCGGTGAGGAACAGGGCTTCCGGCGCTTTCGGCTCGGGTTCCTCCTTGTCGCTGAGCAGCCACCACAGCACGCCGTAGGCCAGCACGGCGAGTACGCACACCATCACGGTCTGTCTCACGACCACGCCGCGGATTATGGCGGCGGAAATCGGGTGGCGCTCGCCGACGCGGTTGGCCACAGTGCGAGGTCGTGCTGATTCGCCGGGAAACACCAGCAGACGTCGAGGCCATCCGCGACGTCACGAACCTCGCGTTCAGGAACGGGCCGGAAGCCCAGCTGATCGACCGGCTGCGGGAGGACTCCGGGTGGATTCCGGAGTTGTCGCTGGTGGCGGATGGCGTTCTCGGGCACGTCGTGTGCACGCGCGGACATGTCGGGGACGTTCCGGCTCTGGGACTCGGGCCGATCAGCGTGCACCCGGACCACCAGCGGGCCGGCATCGGGAAGGCGTTGATGCACTCGGTTCTCGGGGCGGCGGAGGCACGGGGTGAGCGTGCGGTCGTCCTGCTGGGCGACCCGGGGTACTACTCGCGGTTCGGGTTCCGGCTCGCCGAGGAGTTCGGGATCACGCCGCCGGTTCCCGGGTGGGCGCCGCACTTCCAGGCCCGGTTGTTCGCCGACGTGCCGGCGGGGCCGTTCCGCTACGCGGAGCCGTTCAACCGACTTTGAGCACCGTGCCGTCGGCCTTCCGCGCGTACACCGTGCCGTCGGGCTGGGCGGACACGGTGTCGATGAAACGGCTGTCACCCAACGGTTCCCAGGTCGTGGCGAGGCGGTGCGGGCGACCGTTGACCAGGGTGAAGACGCCGACCGTCCCGTCTGGGCGGAGCACCACCTCGGGTGAGGCGTCGAGGCCTCGGGCGATCTCCCGCCACCCGCCGGGCGCGCTGACCACGAGCGCACTGCCGGACCTGACGTACACGGCCGCGGCCCCGTCGGGCTGGACGATCACGGACGGCTTGCCGGCGGCGAATCCGCGCGGGCTCAGCGGAATCGATCCCGATTGGCCGGCCCCCTGGGGGGATGCACCCCCCATCCCAATCATCGCAGGAGGGTCTGACAATTTCGCCACGCTGCCGTCGGCCAGCACCGCGTAGAGGGCGACCGTCCCATCGGGACGCAACACGGCCTCGGGGTCGCCGCCCACACCGGACCAGACCGGCCGCCACACCCCGTCGGCCAACGCCACGACGTCACCGCGAGAAGTCCGCGCGAACACGAACCGCCCGGCCACCGAGGGACGCCCGACGAAGTCACCGGACGTGCTCAACCGCGTGCGATCAACCCAGACGTCACCGTCCTCCACCACGTACACGGCACCGCCGACGACCTCGGGGCCGCCCTGCCAGGCCTGGCGCAGAAGAAACGAGGCCCGGCCCACCGCGAGGTCGTACCGCTCCGGGCAGCACGACCGCTGCACCTCGTCGGCGAGCAGCCCCGGCGTGAGATCCGGCCGGTCCAGCTTCACCGCGCGCTCGAAGAACCGGTGCGCGGCGTACGACACGTCCATGATCTGCTCGGGCGTGCCCCAGCCCATCGACGGCCGCTGCTGGAAGACGCCGAGCGAGTCCGCGTCACCGCAGGCCAGGTTGTTCATGTGCGACTCGACCCACCCTGCCTCGAACCCGGCGAGCATCACCTTGTCGCTCACGCCCAACGACAGGCCGGCGGTGTGCACGGCACGGATCACGTCCGGGTCGTGCACGCCGGGAACTCGGCAGGAGGCATCGCGCGGCAGGGCCTGGGCCGTACCGGCCATCACCAGCAGGAACACCAGCGCGAGCCTGAGCACAAGTCCGAATTGGACACCCAGGCCCGCGCCGCCGCCACTCAGCCGTTCGCGATCAGCGAGAAGCCGAGCACGCCCGTCGCCGTGAAGTCGACGGCGGGCTCGGAGCTCGGCCAGGACCTCAGGTCGTCGGCGAACACGGACTTCGCCGAGTCGAACTCCTTGGTGTAGGGCTTGGTGCAGTTCACCGAACCGGCCGGCATCTCACCGAGATCGGAGAACAGGGTGGCGTCGTTCGGGCCGTTGATCACGGCGCCGACCAGCACCTTCGAGCCGCCGTTGGTCGAGCCGGAGAGGTTCGCCACCTGGTGGTGCGGGCACTGGGGGAACTTCGAGCCGACGCCGACGATCAACGAGGTGCCCCATGCGTTGGTGCCGAGCGCGAAGCCGCGCTGCTGCGTGCCGAACGTCTCGTACTTCCTGTCACCGGTGAGCTTCCGGTACAGCGCGGCGGTCGTGATGAAACCGAACGTGCGCGAGCCGACGTCCCAGGTCTCGACGTTGGCGGCGGTGCGGAACGGCGAGTGCTGAGCCGCGTCGGCGCCCTTGCGCAGCTGGCGCCCGATGTCGCCGATGATCTGCGCCTCGGTCACCTCGGCACCGGGCACGCCGTCCTCGAGCAGCTTCGCGAGGTCGGCGTGACCGAGCGCGGAGATGTTGTAGACGTTCAGCGTGTCGGGGTCGTTCGTGGCCAGGAACTCCTTGGCCCAGTGGGTGGCGGCACGCGCGAACTGACCGAAACGCTTGTCGTTCAACGCCTTCGCGGCCAGCGCGAGCTGGGTCGCGCCGAACTCCAGGTCGTCGGTCCACGACGACTCGGGGTAGTAGGCGTGCGGGAACGCCGTCACGAGCTCGCCGACGTCCGAGGTCTTGGCCAGCGCGAACAACGACGCGGCCTTCTCCAGGTAGGCGCAGGCGAGGCGCGGGTTGCGGCGGGCCTCGATCTGCGCGGCCAGCGCGAACGAGCCGGCGACGCGCCCGACCAGGTTCGGGCTGATCTTCTCGCCGGCCTTGTTCGCCCGGAACACCGGCCGGTACTTGATGTAGTACCGGCTGTCGCCCGGCTTCACGTCGAGCTCGTCGTCGGCCTCGGGCAGGCGCCACACGTCGTGGTCGCCGACGAAGCCGAACCGCTCGGAGCCGGTGCCGATGCCGACCTGGGCGTAGAGGGTGCCGGTCCGCTCGTCCCACGCCTTGTCGAGCCACCTGAGTCCGAACTCGGCCTCCTCGTACAACGCGTCGTTGTGCTTGTCGCGCAACGCCAGCAGCATCGACGCGGTGGAGTACGACGAGGCGTGGGTGAACTTCACGAAGTCACCCGCGTCGAACCAGCCGCCTTCGAGGTCGACCTTCACCCCGGTGGCCTTCAACGGCGCCGCGATCTCGTCGCCGCCCTCGCCGGAGAACACCGGCTCCTCGTAGACCATCGCGTCGCGGTCGGTGAGGTGCGCGGGCTTGCGGCCGAGCCGCCCCGGGATCACCTGAGCGCCGTCCCGCTGGGCCTGGAAGAACTCGACGGTGTAGTCGGCGACCGGCTGGAACAGCTTGGTCAGCGCGTCGATCCGGAACGCCGGCGAGGTCGCCGAGCCGACCTTGATCCGGTACGTCCCCGCGGTCTTCAGCGCCGAGAAGTCGATCGGGTGCACGGCGGGGAACTTCGTGCTCCACGATCCCGTCGAGGTACCGGTCTTCCCGGTCAGCACGGTCCTGCCGCGGCTGTCGACAACGGTGAACTTGGTGTTCGCGGCGCCGCCGAGCACGTACGCCTGCTTCGCCTCGGCGGTGCCGAAACCGATCTGGTCCAGCCTGATGTGTTCGGCCGGGGCCGCCTGAGCAGGCGCCACGACCACACCGGACAGCACTGCGGCGACGAGGGCCGCACGTCTGATGCGCATGAGAGGAACTCCCGGTCCAGGCCTCGGCGGACGACCTACGGTTAAGAAAGTTTCCTAATAGTTCGCAGCAGACTAGCCGCCCAAACCGGACATCACCAGCCCTCAGGCGGTTCCACGAAGGCCGAGGACAGATCACGGGTCAACGACAGCGCGCGCTTGACCCAACCGGCCGTCGCGCCCGCAAGCCCGCACGTCGGAGTCGGCAGCGCCTTCTCGGCGAGGATCGACCGGGGGAAACCCAGCCGGTCGACCAGCGTGAACGCCCGCTGCCCGACGTCCTTCAACGTCACGGGCGTGCCGGGATCCACGCTCGGCACCAGGCCCAGCGCCAGCGTCGTGCCCGCCTCCCAGGTCTCACCGATCTCGTCGAGGGCCTCTGCACCCTTGATCAGGGTCACGTCGAACGCAACCGCTTGCGCACCCGCCTCCCTGAGCAGCGTCAACGGCGGCTGCGGCGCGCAGCAGTGCACCAGCACCTCGTGGTCCTTCAGCGCGTCGATCACGGTCGCGAGCACCGCGCGGGCCTCCGGTTCGGGCACGGCGGGCACGGTCCCGAGCTTCGACGGCGTCGGCAGCAGCCCCTGCAGCACGGCCGGCAGCCCCGGTTCGTCCAGCTGCACGACCACCTTCGCCCTGGTGCGCTTGGCGACCTCGGCGGCGTGCTGCTTCAACCCCTCGGCCAGCGACTCGGAGAACTCCTTCGCCGCACCGTGGTCCGTGAGCACCCGATGGCCGCGCATCAGCTCGATGTTCGACATCAACGTCCACGGCCCAGCGGCCTGCACCTTGACCGTCTCCGGCTGCGCACCCGCCCGTTCCAGCGCCTCGTCGAACGCGTCCAGGTCACCCCTGAGGAGGTCGACCGCACGGCGGTGGTCACGCCCCGGCCGCGCGGTCACCCGGTAGCCGGACGTGATGACCTCGATGGCCAGATCGACGAGCAGGCCGGCGGTGCGGCCGATCACGTCCGCGCCGACGCCGCGCGCAGGCAGCTCCGGCACGTGCGGCAGCTCCGGCAGCTCGCCGACGACAACCCTCGCCGCCTCGTCGATGTCGGTTCCGGGCAGCGATCCGATTCCAGTTGCTCCACGCACCCGCCGAATTGTTCCACTGTCCTGCGGACAAGAAAGGTCTAGACCCATTGACGCTGTGGTCTAGGCCACTTACCGTGATTGAGCAGGTGCTCTGAGTGGGAGCACCTCCTCGCACGTGGGTGGGGATGCGACGCGCCCCGCGTCCCTGCCCGCGCCACACATCGGCCGGCCCGCCCGGCACAGGCGAAGGCCGGTGCGGGATCTTCCGTCCCCGCACCGGCCTCCGTTTGCTCGTCCAGGCCTGCTAGCAGCTGCTGCAGCACCCGCAACCGGGACCCGTGCAACCGCCGCAGCAAGAACATCCACCCATGGTGACCACCTCCGACGTTGAGCGATCAAGCACTCGGACAGTAGGGCTGGCCTGACGTCGCGTGACACCACCGCCAGAGTGATTACGCTGCCACGAATGAATGATGGTTCCGCTGAGATGCTGGCCGCCGACAAGGCCTCCACCGCGCTCGGCATCGAGCCGGTCGAGCTGCGCGACGGTTACGCGTTGTTGCGCATGACGGTGACCGAGAACATGATCAACGGCCACGGCATCGCGCACGGCGGGTACGTCTTCCTGCTCGCCGACACGGCGTTCGCGTACGCCTGCAACAGGGCCGGGTCCGTCACCGTCGCCGCCGGGGCCGAGATCGACTTCATCCGGCCCGTGCACGAGGGCGACGAGCTGGTGGCGGAGGCGGTGGAACGGACCCGGTTCGGCCGCAGCGGGATCTACGACATCACGGTCAGGCGAGGGACGGAGACCGTGGCGGAGTTCCGCGGCCGCTCGCGGACGTTGCGCTCCTGAGGCCGATGAACTGCAGGACCGCGAACCCGAGCACGGCGAGCCCCTGCGCGAGCACCAGTGCGACCCCCGCGCCGGTGAGCGGGAACCACTTCAGCTCGGCCGTGAGAATGCTGTCGAGGGCCCACGCCAGGTTGCCGATGACGACCAACAGCACAATTCGGCGGTCCGGCATTTCTCGGGTGCCCAGCGCGAAGACGAGCACGCCGTAAACGACGCAGAAAAGGCCGAGCCCGATCTGCCAGCCCGTCGGCATGCCGACCTCCGGGCGAATCAGCACGGTCAGCAGACCGAGCAGGAACGAAGCGACACCGTCGAGTTTCAAGGCGAATTTCAACATGGCCCGACCATCGCCGGTCCAGCGCTGCCAGAACCACGTCAAGCGCTGCCAACTCCTGCCATCAGGTCCGCCGCGACCAGGCGCGCGGCGGCGTTCTGCCAGTTGTGGAGGGTCCGCTCGGGCACCTGTGACACGAACCACTGCAGCGCGCGCCGGTCCTCCGCGTCGAGGTCCTCGCGCTTGGTCCGCACCGAGTACGGCCGGATTCCCTTGACGTAGTAGAAGTACAGGGCGTTGTAGTAACGCCATTCGTCGCTCGTGCCGAAATCGCCGTCCGCGGGCTTGAGCCGTTGAATGCTGGTCAGCAGCATGCTTTTCAGCTGCGCGGCCCGGTCAAGCGGCGGCGCCTCCTCGGTCAAAGCGATCAACGGACTCGCGACCAGCTTCCCGAGATCGCCGTAGTGGCTCAACGCCTTCCGCGTCAGCCGCGCGAACTCCGCCTCGTCCTCGGTGACCAACGGCCGCCGCTTCGGCAACGCCTCCGCCGCCTCCCGCAGCTCGGCTCGCTGCGCCGCCACCGCGGGCACCGCGAGCCGGTCCACCGCGGCCGCCAGCGGGTTCGCCAGGACCTGCACCGCGATGGCCGCCGCGACCGTCGTGTAGGCGAGCAGCTGCGGCCCGCCGAACACGAGCACCTGCGATCCGAACAACACCGCCGTGAAGCCCGCGATCACGAACGACCGCAGCATGTCCGCCCGGATCGCCTCGCCTTCCTCGACGGCGTCCGTCACCGCCACCAGCACTCCGAACACCACCAGGTCGAAGCCGATCGACGGCAACGTGATCGCGTGTGGCAGAAGTTGCAGCAGGAAGGCGGCAGCCGACAGCCCGAACATCACTCCGACGAGTGAAAAGTAAGTGCGTTTCCTTATGACTACGACCACCGATGCGGCCAAAGGGAGCAGCACGATCCACGGCACCCAGAAGGAAGCCGCGAAGAACACCGGCAACCCGACCGACCACCACCTGATCAACTCGGCCCGCGAGAGCAACAGGATCGCGCCCGTCCAGGCCAGCGCGGGTACGCCGAGCAACACGGGATGAGGCACGACGACCGCCGCCGAATAGCCCAGCAGCCCGGCACCGGCCCACCACAACAGCGGCTTGCGCGGATCGCGGGCGAGCAGGTACAGCCCCAGCCACCAGGCGAGGCCCGAGACCAGCAGCGATAGGCCAAACACAGGTCAAAGCTAGCCCTACCTGCAAAACTAATCTTCATGCCGGTAGAGCTGACGCTCCACAAAGCGGCCGAGGAGTTGCGCCGGGGCGACCTCGCGAGCGTGCTTCGCGCACGTCAGCGCATCGCCGGACTGGTCGGCACCTACCCGCACCGGCTCGATCTCCGCGAACGCCTCGCCGAGGTCTACCGCACACTGGGCCAGCCGGCCCAGGCAGGCCGCTGGGCCTACCTCTCCGACGAACGCGACCCGGCCGAGACCGAAGCGTTCGAACGCGCCTACCGCAGAGCCCAGACCCGCCTGATCGCCCTGTGCTGGCAGGGCCGGGTGGACGAGGCCCCCACCGAAACCGCCAGAACCCGCCTCACCTCCCTCTACCTGGAAGCCCGCATCGAACTCCAGCGCGAGCTCGACGCCACCCCGCACGAGGAAACGTCCTGGGGCGCCTGCCTGATCGTGATGGTCGGCGGCACCTTCGTCCTGGTCTGCTTCCTGCTGGGCATCGTCACGCTGGTCCAGTTCGTGTGGAAACTGGTGTCATGAACCCGCTGTCGCAGTACGTCCGCCGCACTCCCACCATGCACGTGACGGTCGACGGCCGCCCCCTCGTGCTCAAACTGGAGCACCTCCAGCTGACCGGCTCCTTCAAGATCCGCGGCGCGGTCAACAAGCTCCTGTCGCTGGACGTCTCCGAGGTGGTCACCGCGTCCGGCGGCAACCACGGCATCGCGGTGGCCCAAGCCGCCCAGCTGCTGGGCGCACACGCCACGGTCCTCGTCCCGGTGACCGCCCCGGAGACCAAGACCAGGCGCATCGAAGCCCTGGGCGCCAAGCTGATCCGCCACGGCAACACCTATGCCGAAGCCGCCCTTGCCGCCCGTGAGCTCGGTCTTCCCTATGTCGAGGCGTACAACGACCCGAAGGTGATCGAGGGCCAGTCGACGGTCACGCGGGAGATCGTCGAGGACGTGCCCGAGGTGGACACGATCGCCATCGCGGTGGGCGGCGGCGGCCTGATCGCGGGCGCGGCACTGGCTTCAGAAGGCCGTCACATCATCGCCGTGGAACCCGAGCACTGCTGCGCCCTGCACAACGCCCTGCAGGCGGGTTCACCGGTCGACTCGGAGGTCAACTCCGTTGCCGCTGACGCACTGGGCGCCACGCGCGCAGGCGACCTGCCGCTGGAAATCCTGCAACAGCACCACGTCTCGTCCGTCCTGGTGTCCGATGAGGACATCCTGGCGGCACGCGACCGCCTGTGGGCGGACTTCCGCCTGGCGGTGGAACCGGCGGGCGCCGCGGCCTTCGCCGCGTTCGTCAGAGGAGACGTGCCGGGCGAGCTGCCCTGCGTCGTCCTTTGCGGAGCGAACTCGGAGTGGCAACCGCGCTGAGCACGCGGCGGGAAGGGGCGCTTGCGTCGTGGGGGGTGGGGGGGGGGGTGGGACCGAGGGGGGTGGGAAGGGGGCGGGTAACACAGGAGCGGTGGGGGGGT
>NZ_JBEXJN010000109.1:0-15293 GCF_040609115.1 Lentzea sp. NPDC004782 | reverse complement strand
CCCCGGCCCACCTTAACCCAAAAATTCCCCCCCCACGCGTTAAAAGTGCCCCCTCCCCCCGACGGCGAAGTCCACCCTCATCACGGAACGTCGTCTGGTGGGGTGGGTGACCTGGGTGAACCCCGCCTCCTCGAACACCTGCCGCGCGCCGACGTGCATCTCACCCCAGGTGACGTTCTGGCCGGGCGCGGTGATCATCGGATAGGCCTCGACCGCGCGGGCACCGCGAGCCCGCGCGTGCTCGACGGTCGCCGCCGCGAGCTCGTAGGTGAGGCCCTGCCGACGGAAACCCTTGCGCACCACAAAACACGTCACGGCCCACACGCCGTCGTCGTCTTTGTCCTCGGCGCGACCCTTCCACGGGATCGGCAGGTCGAGCAGCTTCGGGTAGTCGCACCGCGGCTCGACCGCGACCCACCCGGCGGGCCGGCCGTCCACGTAGGCCACGAGCCCGCTGCCGCGGGCGGACTGCTCCTCGTGCGCGGCAACGCGCTCGTCCAGCGTCGAGTCGCGCCACAGCCAGCCCTTCACCTTGTAGCGCTGGCAGTGGCACTTGCCGGGCTCGGACCCGTCGAAGATCGCCTCGACGTCCTCCCACGGCACCTCGTCCGACGGCACGATCCGGATCACGTCGCGCAGCCTAGGCGAAGAGCGGCAGCAGTTCCGGCACGTTGAGGAACGTCGTGGTGTTCGTGATCAGCCCGTCGCGGACGTCGACGAACACCAGCGCGAACGGCCGGTCCATCCCCGGCCGCATCTGCCAGTACGCGGGCGAACCGTTCGCCCGCACCGGCACGAGCCAGGCGCCGGCGCAGGACGCGTTCGGGTCGTTCCACGCGGCCGCGATCGCCGCACGGCCCCGCAGCCACCAGCTGAACGGCGGCATCGACATCGTGGCGTCCTCGTGCAGCAACGCCACCAGCGTCTGCACGTCGTGGCGGTCGAACGCCTCGCAGTACCGGCGCAGCAACGACTTCTGCACGGGATCGGCGGGGTTCAACGGTTCGCCGGGGTCGACGTCGCGCAACGTGGCCCGCGCTCGTTGCAGCGCGCTGTTGGCCGAGGCCACCGAGATGTCCAGCAGCGCCGCGACCTCGGCGGCCTGCCACGCCAGCACGTCCCGCAGGATCAGCACCACGCGCTGCCGCGGCGGCAGGTGCTGCAGCGCGGCCACGAACGCGAGTCGCACGGTCTCCTTGCGGATGGCCTGGTCCTCGGGCAGCACCAACGCGTCGGGCACGGGTTGCACGAACACCCGCTCGGGCAGCGGTTCCCCGATCTGGCCGCCGGAAGGTCCCAGGTCGACGGCCAGCGCCCGGCGCTGGGCGGACCGCTGCATGTCGATGCAGATGTTCGTGGCGATGCGGTAGAGCCACGTCCGCAGCGAGCCGCGCGCGGAGTCGAAGCTGTCGTAGGCCTTCCACGCGCGCACGAGCGTCTCCTGCACGGCGTCCTCGGCCTCGAAACCGGAGCCGAGCACGCGGTAGCAGTAGCCGGTCAGCTCGACCCGGAACGGCTCCAGCGTCTCGATCACGCCACGGACCCTACGCGGACCGATGAGTTTCCGTCGGCCGGCTCGTAGGAAAGGGCATGACCGAAGAAATCAGGGCCGCGGTGGCGGCGGAACGCCGTGACCAGTCCGAACTCCTCGCCGAGCTCACGCAGGAGCAGTGGGACGCGCCGAGCCTGTGCGAGGGCTGGCGCGTCAGGGAGGTCGTCGCCCACACGACGCTGCCGTTCCACAGCTCGCGCGGCCGGGTGCTGCTGGAGATGATCAGGTCGGCCGGCCGGTTCAACCACGCCTCGAACCGCATGGCCAGGCAGGACGCGGCGAGACTGTCCACTGACGACCTCGTCAGGACCCTGAAGGCCAACATCGACAACCCCTGGACCCCACCCGGTGGCGGCCTCGTGGGCGCTCTCTCGCACGACGTCATCCACGGCCTGGACATCACCGTCGCGCTCGGACTGGAACGCAAGGTGCCGCACGACAGGCTCCGGCTCGTCCTCGACGGCATGACCGCGCGCAGCGTGAAGTACTTCGGTGCGGACCTCCAGGGCAAGCGCCTGGAGGCCATCGACCTGGACTGGTCGTTCGGTGAGGGTGAGCCGGTCCGGCGGCCGGCCCAGGAGCTGCTACTTCTCGTGTGCGGGCGCCGGATCTGAGGTCACGGCCGCACGCACCCGTGCCGTCGCCTCGGTCGTCGTGGTCAGGAACCTGGCCACGACCTCGCGGTCCGCGTCGCTCAGTCGCGCCCACGCCGAGGAGTACTCCCGCGCCAGCGGCTGGAAGAACGTCGAAGCGAGCGCCGTCGCCGCGTCGAGCACCCGGAGCTCGACCCGGCGGCGGTCGTCCGGGTCGCGGTCGCGGACGACGTGACCGGCGCGTTCCAGCCGGTCCAGCACGGACGTCGTGGCCGACGCGCTGAGGTTCAGCGCCTTCGCGAGCGCGCCCGGTGTCATGGGGGAGCGGGTCGTCATGATCAGGTTCAGCGCCGTCATGTCGGTGGGGTGCAGCCGGTGGGCCGCGCTGAAGATCTCCAGGAACCGGTTCGACTCCATCACCAGCGCCCGCACCAGCATGCTCAGGTCGTAGTCACTTGCGTCGCTCACGTCACCAGCATACAGTTCGGCCATCGAATGATTCGACGATCGAAGGAATGCTGATGCGAGTCCTGGCCGGGGTCCTGCTCGTCGTCTGGCTCGCGCTGGGCGGCTTCACCGGGCCGTACGCGGGCAAGCTCTCGGAGGTCGCGAAGAACGACAGCAGCGCGTTCCTGCCGAACTCCGCCGAGTCGACGCAGGTCGCCGAGTTGCAGAAGAAGTTCCAGCGCAGCAACGCGATCCCGGCGATCGTCCTGGTCGAACGCAAGGGCGGGCTGACCGAGCAGGACCGGAAGTTCCTGGCCGACCGCGGCAGGGGCTTCCAGGCCTCGCCGGTCATCCCCGCGCCGAACGACAACGAGGCCGCCCAGATCGTCGTGCTGCTCGACCCGGCGAAGAAGGTCCGCGACGCGGTCCTGCAGCTGCGCGACGGCGCGCGCGGCGCCCCGCCGGGCCTGACCGTGCTGGTCACCGGACCGGCCGCGCAGGTCGCCGACCTCGTGGAGGCGTTCGGCGGCATCGACGGGTTGCTGCTGGTCGTCGCGGGTGCGGTGGTCGCGTTGATCCTGCTCGTGGTCTACCGGAGCCCGTTGCTGCCGCTCGTCGTGCTGGTGTCGGCGGTGTTCGCGCTCGGCCTGGCCAGCTTCGTCGTGTACCTGCTGGCCAAGAACGACGTGCTGGCGCTCAACGGTCAGAGCCAGGGCATTCTCTCGATCCTCGTGTTCGGCGCGGCGACGGACTACGCGTTGCTGCTGGTCGCGAGATTCCGCGAGGAGTTGCGCGACACCGGGGACCGGTTCGCGGCCGTCCGCACGGCCTGGCGCGGCACGGTCGAACCCATCGCCGCGTCGGCGGGCACGGTGATCCTCGGCGTGCTGTGCCTGCTGTTCAGCGACCTCGACTCGAACAAGGGGCTCGGACCCGTGGCGGCCATCGGCATCGCGGCCGCGCTGCTGACCACGATGACGTTCCTGCCCGCGGTGCTCGCACTGCTCGGCCGCGCCGCGTTCTGGCCGTTCGCGCCGAAGCTCGGCTCGCCGCACCCGGAGACGAGCGGGTTGTGGGGCCGCACGGCGGATCTGGTGCGCCGCAAGCCCCGTGCGATCTGGGTCGTCACGACGCTCGTGCTGCTCGCGGGTGCCGCGTTCCTGCCGCAGCTCAAGGCCTCCGGCACGGCGCAGTCCGACGTGTTCCTGACCGAGGTCGAGTCCGCTACCGGGCAGGAGGTGCTGTCGCGGCACTTCCCGGGCGGCACCGGGTCGCCCACGGTCGTCATCGCCGCCGAGAGCGCGACCGCCGACGTTCTGCAGAAGTCCAAAGTGGATGGCGTCGCGGACGTGCGGCCGGCCGGTACGGCGGACGGCCTGGTCCGCGTCGAGGCGACGCTGAAGGACGCGCCGGACTCGGACGCCGCGGTGGCGACGGTCGAGCGCATCCGTGCGGCGGTGCACGGGATCGACGACGCGAAGGTCGGCGGGCAGACCGCGACGTTGCTGGACACCAGGAAGACCTCGGAGCACGACCGGTTGCTGATCATCCCGATCGTGCTGCTGGTGATCTTCCTCGTGCTCGCGCTGCTGCTGAGGTCGTTGCTGGCGCCGGTCCTGCTGATCGCCACGGTCGTGCTGTCGTTCGCGGCCACGATGGGCGTGTCGGCGCTGGTGTTCAACCACGTCTTCGGCTTCCCCGGCGCGGATCCGGTGGTGCCGCTGTTCGGGTTCGTGTTCCTGGTGGCGCTGGGCATCGACTACAACATCTTCCTGATGACCCGCGTCCGCGAGGAGACCCGGCGGCTCGGCACGGTCGAGGGCACGGTGCGGGGTCTCAGCCTGACCGGCGGCGTGATCACGTCGGCCGGTGTGGTGCTGGCCGCGACGTTCGCCGCGCTCGCCGTGCTGCCGATCCTGTTCCTCACGCAGATCGCGTTCATCGTGGCGTTCGGCGTCCTGCTGGACACGTTGCTGGTGCGGTCGTTGCTGGTGCCCGCGCTGTCGGTGGACGTCGGCGGCCGAATCTGGTGGCCGTCGAAGCTGCGGTGAGCCAGGATCACCGGCATGACCTACACCGCACGTCAGCTCAACCGCGCCACGCTGCAACGGCAGATGCTGCTGGAGCGCGAACCGGTGGACGTGCTGACGGCGGTGGAGAGGATCGTCGCGATCCAGGCGCAGGAACCCGCGTCGCCGTACCTCGCGCTCTGGAACCGGGTCGAGGGCTTCGACCCGGCCGAACTGGACGCCGCGTTCACGAGCGGGGCGGTCCGCAAGGCGTCGCTGATGAGGATCACCCTGCACGCGGTCACGGCCGCCGACCACGAGGTGTTCCACCACGCGATGCTGCCCGCGTTGCGCGCGTCCCGGTTGCACGACAAGCGGTTCAAGGGCATGGACCTCACGATCGAGCAGGCCGACGCGCTGCTCGCGCACGTGCTGGAGTTCGCCCGGGAGCCGCGCGAGAAGGCCGAGATCGAGAAGTTGCTGCACTCCCACGCCGGTGACGTCGGGCAGCCCGGCGCCTGGTGGGCGCTGCGGACGTACGGCGGTCTCGTGCACGCCCCGACGGGCGGGCCGTGGTCGTTCGGGCCGCGGCCGGTCTACCGGTCGGTGCCGACGCCGCCGCGCGAACGGCTGGAGTGCCTGGCGGAGCTGCTCCGGCGTTACCTCAGCGGGTTCGGGCCCGCGACCGTCCCGGACATGAACCAGTTCACCATGCTGCCGCGCGCCTCGATCCGGGAGGCGCTGGAGCTGCTCGACGTGGTGCGCGACGGCGCCCACTTCGACCTTCCACATCGGACCGTCCCGGACGAGGACACCCCGGCGCCGCCCCGGTTGATGCCCATGTGGGACAGCACGTTGCTCGCCTACGCCGACCGCAGCCGGATCATCCCGGAGCAGTACCGCAAGCTCGTCATCCGCAACAACGGCGACACGTTGCCGACACTTCTCGTTGACGGTCATGTGGCAGGGGTCTGGCGTCCCCACGAGAACGGCGGCATCGAGGCGAGCGCCTTCCACGCTCTTGGTGAGGACCAATGGGCCGGTCTCGCCGAGGAGGCGCGGGCGCTGCACAAGTTCCTCGGCGACCGGGAACCGCAGGTCTACCGGCGTTTCAACCGGTGGTGGACGGGGTTGCCCGTCGATGACGTTCGAATCCTGTGAAAACGTCAAGATCCACAAAGGACCGTGCATGAGTCACCATTCCTTCACCCTGCATGAAGGAAAGGTTCAATGTTCTCATCGAAGAAGCGCGTCCCCGCGGCCTTCGCGGCCACTGTTCTCGCGGCGGGCGCGGTCACCCTGCTCGGCGGTTCTCCTGCCATCGCCGCAGCCGGATCCGTGGAGTGCGCTGACGTGCACTCCGCAGCTCGCGCACTGCCCGGCAGCCACGGCAAGGAGCACAACGAGCTCTCCGACGCCGAGGTCGCGCGGATGAACGCCGATTTGCTGACGAAGGTGAAGCAGCAGGCGAGCGCCCGCACCGACCTCTCCGCGCTGGCCACGGGCGGCACGATCAACGTGGTCTTCCACATCGTGCAGAACTCGTCCGGCACGGGAGCCATGTCCGACGCCACCATCGCCAAGCAGATCAAGGTGCTCAACGACGGCTTCGGCGGCGCGGAGTCGACCGCGGCGGCCAACACCGGGTTCAAGTTCGTGTTGCAGCAGACCAAGCGCTACACCAACGACACGTGGTTCACCAGCGTCAACCCCGACGACGCCAACGCCACCGTCGAACGTGACATGAAGAGCAAGACGCGCGTCGGTTCGGCGTCCACGCTCAACGTCTGGTCCGTCGACCTCCCCGACCTCTTCGGGTTCGCCACGTTCCCGAACTCGTACAAGAGCGCTCCGGAGATGGACGGCGTCGTGATCGACTACGACACCGTCCCCGGTGGTGTGACCGCGAACTTCAACCTGGGCAAGACGCTCACGCACGAGACCGGTCACTGGATGGGCCTCTTCCACACCTTCCAGGGTGGCTGCAGCTCGACCAACGACGGTGTCGCGGACACCCCGGCGCAGAAGACCTCCACGTCGGGCTGCCCGGAGGGCAAGGACACGTGCCCCGCGCCGGGCGTAGACCCGATCCACAACTACATGGACTACTCGTACGACGGTTGCTACAACCAGTTCACCCCTGGTCAGAACACCCGCATGCAGAGCGCCTGGACGGCGTACCGCAGCGGTAAGTGATCTTGCGGCTCGGTTGGGGCGTCGCTCTCGTGAGCGGCGCCCCTTTCTACTGCAGCTGCGCGGCGACAGCCCGAGTGCGGTCCAGTTCCCGTTGGTAGCGGCCGGGATTCGCGGCGGCGAGCTGTTCGTGCAGCGCGAGGGCCTCGGTGATCACCCTCTCGGCCTCCGCTCTTTCGTCGCGCATCACCCGGATCAGCGCGTGGTCGGTGAGCGCGTCGGCCAGCAGGTAGGCGTACCCGGACGGGTTCTCCGCGTACCACTCGCGGTACTCGGCGACCGCCCGCAGCGACGCCTCCAGCGCGACGTCGAGGTCGCCGACGTGCGCGGACGCGACGGCGAAGGTGTTGCGCGCCCTGGCTTTGTCCTGCGGCGTCTCGTACAGGTCGAGGCCTTTCCGCGCCGCGGCCGCGGCCTCCCGGTGGTCGCCGCGGCTGATCAGCACACTGGCCCGGTTGCCCCAGGCCCGTGCCAGCTCCTGGCGGGCGAGGCCGTCGCCGGGGTGGCGGGAGGCGAGCGCGATGGCCTCGTCGCTGGCCGCGAGCGACTCGTCGAGCCTGCCCGTGTCGTGCAGCCGGCCGCTGAGCGAGACGAGCGCGAGGGCGAGCCGCACCTCCATCTTCGTCCTGAGCTCAGGCCGTTCGGCCTCCGCGGCGAGGGCGCGGTAGCCCTCGACCGACTCCCCGGCCGGCGCCAGCGCCTCCTCGTCGAGTCCCAGGTCGTGCAGCCGGTTGCCGTGGTTGTGCAGCGCACCGGCGAGGTGGTTGCGGAACTCCCATTTACCCGTGCGTTCGGCGCCTTCCCGGAAGATCGCGACGGCCTCGGCGTGGGAAGCGCGGGCGTCGTCGAACCGTCCGGCGCGCAGCTGCAGGAGACTCAGCTCGTCGAACACGTTGTAGCAGGTCGTGGACGCGCCGCGCTGTCGTCGCCAGAACGCGGCGGCCTCCGCGGCGTGCTCGATGGCGTCCTCGCCCCGGCCGATCTTGTCGAGCCGCCTGGCGTACTCCAGCAGGGCGTGCGCCAGCGGATAGCCCTCCGGCGGCCCGTCCTTCACCGGCTCCTGCCCGCGCCGCTCGGCGACCGCCTCAGCGGTGTTGCGCGCGGCCTCCTCGTACCGGCCGAGCTTGTCGAGCACGTGGCTCACCCAGTAGCGGGCGTCGTTGGCGGTGACGACGTGGTACCCGCCGGCCGCGGCGAGCTGGACGGCGAGCGAGCGCTCCGCCCGCGCGAACCTGAGCGCGTCCTCGAACAGCTCCTGCCGGACGAGGTTGGCGCGGATCGAGCTCAGCACCCGCAGCACCTGCGGGAGATCGCCTGCCTCCCGGTGCAGCTCCAGCAGCTCGTGCTGGACGCGCAGGGCCAGGTCGTCCCACCCGCAGTCCTCGAACGTCTCCGCCAGGAAGTGCAGCGCCGTCGGCAACGCGTCGCGCTGCGGCCACGTCTCGCGCGGGGTGTCCCGCAGCTCCTCGACGATCGGGAACTGGACCCGCATGATCCGGTACGGGTCCGGATAGGAGCTTCCGGCCTTGCGGTGCCACGTGTCCTCGCGGCGCACTCGCTCGATCACTCGCGAGTGGATATCACGCCGTGCGCACCTCGGGGACGGTCTTGACCACATCCGCCTCCGATGCTTCCGATGCGGCGGAGTCGAGCCGCTCACGCATGGTGCCGCCCTCGGGAGTGCCCACCGGCGACGGCAGCTTGCCCAGCAGGTACGCCGCGTGACTCACCGCGAGCAGCACCAGGAACGTGCCCGAGAACGCCGGCAGCCCACCGATCCCCGCCGGGTTGTCGACGGCCTTGAGCGCCGACACCGCCTGCGCGACGTACGCCAGCACCAGCAGCACCGTGATGACGAGGTTCTGGAACTTCGCCAGGTCGATGGACCGCCCCGCCGACGCGCCCTCCTCGACCGTCAGCATCTCCGTCAACCGCCCGCCCTCCTTCCCCTCGGGGTAGGCGGCCACGCACTCCGGCCGGTTCGTGTTCTTGACGACCTTGACGGCCGCCGCCACCACCGCCGACCCGAGCGAGATGCTCAGCAGCTTCAGCACCTGGTCCGGGATGCCGAACCCGGCCACGTCGACCTGCCCCGCCGCGAACCGCCCGAACACCATGCCGCTGACCAGCGAGAGCAGCGTGACCATCCAGATCATGAGCTGCAGCCGCGACAGGCTGTACCGGCCGCGCGAGTCGCGCAGCACGTTCTGCGCGCCGAGACGGCTGGGGATCACCACCGCGAGCAGCACGATGACGAGAGCGGACACGATCCAAGCCCAGAACGTGGTCGCCATGGCGGCCTCCTCGCTACGCCGTTCGGACGCTGTGGCCAGTACGTCGTCGGGAGGTGACCAGGTGTTATCACGCCGGGTAACGATTTGGGGTTCGGTCTACCAGTGGCAGGCGGTGTCGGGCTCGCAGCAGGGCGCCAGGAACCTGCAGCTCGGGCAGATCCACTTGGAACCGTTGCCGTACGGGCGCAGGTCGTCGGACTCGCACTGCGGGCACTGGGGGAGCTGCGCGGTCTTCTGCGTCGTCTTCTGGGTCGTCTTCTGGGTCGTCTTCTGGGCGGCCTCGGTCACGCGCGCCACCGTACTTCAGTTGTGGTCGATCACGAGGTCGGCGCGACCGGCCGGATCGCACTTCGCCAAGTACAGCCGTTGCCCCTCGACGTACCGGCGGTTGCGGGGATCGTCCGGATCGGACGGACAGCCGTCCCGGACCGCCATCCGCGCGAAGGACACCGCGAAGTCGACGGACAGGAACACCGAGAAGTCCCAGTGGTGCACGAGCTCGTCGCGGTGCAGGAAGATGCCGTCCACCAGCAGGATCGCGGGCTCCGACACGACCTCAAGCGGTGCGTCCACATAGGCGTCGGAAGCCAGGTCGTGGCTCGCCCGCCGGAACGGCTGCCCGGCGGCGAACGGGACGAGCAGGTGCTCGGCGAACCGCTCGTAGTCGTAGCTGTCCAGGAAGAAGCCTTCCGGTGACGTCCGTCCGCGCTGCCACCGGATCGCGCTCGGGTGGTGGAAGTCGTCCACGGACGCGCGAACGACGGTCCGGCCCTTCGCGCGCAGCACCGCGGCCAGTGCGTCGGCGAACGTGGTCTTGCCCGCGCCGTCCACGCCGTCGACCGCGACCAGTCCCGACGCGGGCAGGAGGTCGGCGACCGCAGAAACCCGAGTCACGAGCCACACGATCTCACATGACCTGGGTCACCACCGTCGTCAGGATCGCGTCAAGGTCGGCGTCCGGAGTGTCAGGGTCTCGTCCGAGCGCTGGGCAGGCTTCCCCGATCGGCGTGCAATCGAGCCATGACACTCGCGGAGTTGCTGCCCAGCATCGGATGCGCCACCGAGCCGGTGCTGGAAGAGGGTCTGTGGCCGGACGGAACCCACCTGGCCGGCTCGGACCTCGTCATCGGTGGAGTCCCCGCGACGCGGCTGGCGGCCCAGTTCGGCACGCCGTGCCAGGTGCTGGACGAGTCGACGGTCCGCAGCCGGGCCGCCGCGTTCGTGTCCGCGCTGCCGGACGTGGAGGTGGTGTTCGCGGGCAAGTCGCTGCCGTGCCCCGAGGTCTACCGCTGGATGGTCGCGCTGGGCCTGTCGCTGGACGTGTCCTCGGCCGGTGAGCTCGCGCTGGCCCGTGCCGCCGGGTTTCCCGCCTCGCGGATCGTCGTGCACGGCAACGTGAAGACCGCAGAGGACCTCAAGGCCGCGCTGGCGTACGGGGTCTCGCGGGTCGTCGTCGACTCGTTCGACGAGATCGCCCAGCTCGGTGCCCTGGCCCGGAACGGCCAGCAGGTCATGATCCGCGTGACGCCGGGCGTGGACGCGCACACGCACGCGGCCGTCGCGACCGGGGTGGAGGACCAGAAGTTCGGTTTCTCGCTGGCTTCCGGTGCCGCGCTGGAGGCCGTGCTGCGGGTGGTCGAGCAACCTTCGCTGCGCCTGGTCGGCCTGCACTGCCACATCGGCTCGCAGGTCCGGCACGTGGCCTCGTACGAGGAAACCGTCCGGCGCGTGGTCGGCTTGATCGCCTCGTGCGGGGCGCGGATCGAGCAGCTCGACCTGGGCGGCGGCTTCTGCGCGCCCTACCTGCCGGGCGAGCCGTCGTTCGACCTCTTCGGCTTCGCGCAACGGGTTCACGGCACGCTGAACTACGAATGCGCGCTGCACCGGGTGCCGGTTCCCCGCCTGCTCGTCGAACCGGGCCGGTCGATCGTCGCGCGGGCCGGCGTGACGCTGTACCGGGTCTGCGCGGTCAAACGCGGTGTCAACCGCACCTTCGTGGCCGTCGACGGCGGCATGAGCGACAACCCGCGTCCGGCCTTGTACGGCGCCAAGTACGTCGTGCGGTTGGTGGGCCGTGGCGGCAGATCGCAGCCGATGACCGTGGTGGGACGGCACTGCGAGGCCGGTGACGTGCTGGCCGAGGACGTACCGCTGCCCGCCGACGTGCGTGCGGGTGATCTGCTCGCGGTGCCCGTGACCGGCGCGTACCACCACGCGCTGGCCTCGAACTACAACCAGGTGGGCCGGCCACCGGTCGTGGCGGTCAAGGACGGCTCGGCACGGCCGATCGTGCGCCGCGAAACGGAGGAGGACCTGCTGCGCCGCTACCTCTGAGGCCGGGGTCTGGCGACGTCGATGAAGGGTTCCTTCCTCCACTTGAGGTGGAGGAAGGAACCCTTCATCGAGCACCAGGCACGCCGCGCTCAGCCGGCGAACACGGGGTAGTGGTCGGACAGGTCCGTGTAGGTGTACTTGCGTCCCCACGAGCTGACCGACCACTCAGGACTCTTCACCCGCCGTGTTTCGTTGCGCAGCAAGGGGCCCTGGATCGTCAGCACGTAGTCGAGGTGCTCGGACGCGTACTGCGGCCCGTACTGGTCGCGGCAGATGCTGTTGTCCGCGCAGTCCCACGAGAACGGGTGCCCGACGACCTCCGGCGTGACCGCGCCGAGCTCACTCACCATGCGCGGGAACTCGTCGCTCGCCTTGACGACGTTCATGTCGCCCGCCACGTACACGGGCTCGGACGCGGGGATGTTCCGCGCGGTCAGGAACGCCCTGAGCTCGGCCCGCTGCTTGGTCCGGTAGCCGGCCGGGGCACTGGTGCAGCTGGAGTCCTGGGCCTGCGTGTGCGTGCCGATCACGTGGATCGGTCCGGTCGGCGCCTCGATCCGCACGTACGCGAACCCCTTGTTGGAGAACCAGTCCGCGCCGCACGCGTCGTGATAGATGTGCTGGATCCGGGTCGTGACGGGCCACCTGCTCAGCACCGCGACCCCGCCGTCCTCCGGCGTCGAGGAGCTGTACGCGCCCGAGGTGACGTCCCATCCGGCGGTGCTGCGGCCGAGCACCGGGGTCTGGTACGGGTAGGTGTCGCGGAGGTTGGCCAGCAACCGGTCGGAGGCGGCGTTGTCGAACGCCTCCTGCAGCACCACGACGTCCTGGCCGTTCAGCACGCCGGTGCTGTCGATCAGGTCGGCGCGCGTCAGCTGCCCCCAGTTCGGGTAGAGGTTGCGGGACAGCATGAACACGTTGTAGGTGGCGATCTTCGGGGCGGTGGGGGCCGCGACCGCGGGGGCGGCCGGGATCGTGAGCGCGACGGCGGTGGCGAGCGTGATCAGGCGCATGGAGCCCGATGGTGAAGGACGTGAGAATCCTTCACAACCGTGCACCCGTGTCGTATCGATCAAGCGTTGATGAACTTTCCGGGCCGGTGCGGCTGACCGGTTGCGGTCAGTGGCCGGATCCGGTCGTTCCGCGCGGGCCGGTCGCTGCCTAGGTTGCCGTCATGGGATTGCGCAAGTTGCTGGTCGCCGTGGTGGCGTGCCTGTCCGCGTTGCTCGTCGTGCCGGCACCCGCCGGTGCGGTCGCGTCGTGTGGGAAGTGGGAGCGCAGGGTCTTCGCCATCACGGCGACGGGCGGTCTCGTCCAGCACACGTTCTGCCTCGACGCCAACCGCACCACCATGTCGCGCTGGACCAGCGAGAGCGTCGTTGCCACGACCGGCTGGGCCGACACGGCCACGGCGTTCTGGTCGGGCAAGCTGCACGACTCCGGTGGCGTGTACTACCGGGTCTCCGCCTCCACCGGCGCGCTTCTCTGGTCGAACGACCTCACTTCGTGGCGGTACGTCGGTACAGGTCGTGACTGGCGCGACTACACCTCGCTGATCTCCACCGAGCCAGGGGTCATCTACGGAACGGACAGGTACGGCGTGCTGCACAGGTGGGCGCACCTGGGCTGGCGGGACGGCTCGAACCAGTGGAGCGACGACGTCCCGCTGCAGGGGTCTCCGGGAGCGAGGTTGCTCGGCTCGACCTCGGACGGGCTCGTTGGCGTGCCGAACGTGCCGAACGTGGTGCAGGTGTGGACCCCCAGTCTCGCCGCCAAGTTCCGCATTTTCGTGCCACCAGGGGTGGACCCGAACCGGCTGGTGCCGTTCGACCTGGAGCTGCGCTTCCGGAACTCGGCGTTCGGGCTGACGTCCGCCGGCCGGATCGTCGTGCTGCTGCCGACGGTGTGCGCGGAAGCCGATCGGATGTGGAAGGCCGACGACGAGACCGGCGCCGGTGGCTATCGCCTGATCTTCGCCGGTAACTACGTGCCTTACAGCGGGCCGGTGGAGTGGCAGTGCAACGGGATGACTCCTGGCCCGGCGAACTAGCTACCTCAGCAGCGCCCTGATCTCCTCCAGCGGCGTGCGGGCGAGGGCCGACCCGACCCCGCACGCCACCGCGCCCGCCTCCAGCCACGCGGGCACGTCAGCCGGTGCCACACCGCCGGTCGGCACGAGCGGCGCGTACGGCAAGACCGCGAGAACGTCCCTGACCCACTGAGGCGTCGGCGCCGGGAAGACCTTCACCGCGTCCGCCCCGGCCTCCAGCGCCCGCACGACCTCGGACACCGTCCCGGCGCCCGGCAGCACGGCCGCGCCGTACCGATGACCTGCGCGGATCACCTCCGCGTCCAGGTTCGGCGCCACCAGGAACTGCGCGCCCGCGCGGATCGCCGCCACCGCGGACGCCTCGTCCAGCACGGAGCCCGCGCCGATCGTGGCGCTCGGGTGGTCCGCGCGCAGCTGCCGGATCGCCTCCAGCGCGCCGGGGTTCGTCAACGGCAGCTCCAGGGACGTCAGCCCGGCCTCCAGCAGCGGAACGGCGGCCTGAACCGCGGAGGAGGCGTCGCCGGTGCGGATGATCGCGATGATGCCCTGCCGCACGACTGCCCGGGTGATCTCGTACCGGTAGCTCACGCGCACCAGCCTGACAGGGTCTGTCAGTGCAGTACCAGCGGTGTGTGCGGCCGGTGCCAGCGGACCCGGTCAGTGTTCGTGTCATGCAGAACCCAGTAACGATCATCGGCGCCGGTCTCGGCGGTCTCACCCTCGCCCGCGTGCTGCACGTCAACGGCATCCCGTCCGTCGTCTACGAGGCGGAGGAGTCACCGAAGGCGCGCACGCAGGGCGGGATGCTCGACATCCACGACTACAACGGCCAGCTCGCCGTCGAGGCCGCCGACCTGATGGAGGAGTTCCGCGGCCTGGTCCTGGAGGGACGCGAGGCGATGCGGGTCCTCGACTCCGACGGCAGCGTGCTGTTGGACAAGTCCGACGACGGCAACGGCGGGCGGCCCGAGGTGCAGCGCGCCGAACTGCGGCAGCTGCTGCTCGACTCACTGCCCGAGGGCACCGTCCGGTGGGGTCACAAGGTGACCGCCGTGCGCGGCCGTGAGGTCACGTTCGCCGACGGCCGCACGGTCGAGGCGGAACTGCTGGTCGGCGCGGACGGCGCGTGGTCGAAGGTCCGTCCCGTGCTGACCGACGTCATGCCCGAGTACGGCGGCGTCACGTTCATCGAGACGTACGTCCACCACGCCGACACCGAGCACCCGGAGGTCGCGAAGGCCGTCGGCGGCGGCTCGATGTTCGCGCCCGGCCAGGGCAGGGGCATCTTCGCGCACCGCGAGCGCGGCGACACCCTGCACGCCTACGTCGAGTTCAACCGGCCGCTGGAGTGGTTCGACACCTTCGACGTCACCGACCCCGTGCAGGTCGCGGCGCACTTCGAGGGCTGGGCACCGGAGCTGACCGGGTTGATCACCGAGACCGACACCACGCCGGTGTTCCGCCCGCACTTCGCGCTGCCGCTGGGACTTCGCTGGGACCGGGTGGTGCCGGGCGTGACGCTGATCGGTGACGCCGCCCACCTGGCCGTCGCGAACGGCGAGGGCGCGAACCTCGCGATGCTGGACGGCGCCGAGCTGGCCAAGGCGCTCGTGGCGCATCCCAACGACGTCGAGGCCGCGCTGAGCGAGTTCGAGGAGGCCATGTTCGTGCGCACGGTGCAGACCATCGGCGACACCGAGCAGATGGTGCAGAGCCTGTTCGGCGACGACGCCCCGGAGAAGCTCCTCGAACTGCTGAACTGACGGTCGAGGTCGATGAAGGGGGCCGGAATAGACAACGAGGGGTGGTATTGGGCCCACA
>NZ_JBEXJN010000108.1:0-15425 GCF_040609115.1 Lentzea sp. NPDC004782 | reverse complement strand
CGCGGATCTCCTGCGGCGTGACCGGGGCCCAGTTCCTGAGGTTGTCGCGCCACAGGTCCCGGGAGAACGCCGCCATCTCGATCTTGCGCAGGCCGGGCGTTCCCGGCAGGTCCCGCATGTTCTCCGCCGCGAGCCCGGCGGGCAGGTCGTGGAACCCGTGGGCGAGGTCGCGGCGGTGCCGGCCGAAGACGGGGGAGTCGACCGTGATCACGAACGCGGCGCAGCCCGCCCGTTCGGCCCGCCGCACCAACGCTTCCGTGACCTCCCACTCGGGCTGCAGGTACAGCTGGAACCACACCGGCCCGGTCGCGGCCGTCACGACGTCGCCGATCGGCACGGTCGAGGCCATGCTCGACACCAGGACCGTTCCGTTCAGCGCCCGTGCCGTCGCGACCTCGCCCTCGGGGTGTGCGAGCTTGTGGAACGCGGTCGGTGACACCAGCACGGGAAATCCGGCGTCCCGGATTTCCCCGCCCCGCAACACGCGGGGCAGCAGTGCGCGGCGCCGGAACGCGGCCTCGTTCTCCCCGAGCACGACCTCGTCGCCGGCCCCGCCCGCGAAGAAGTCGTAGTGGACGGGGTCGAGCACCGCACGTGCCTTGTCGTGCAGCTCCGCGAGCACGGGGTTCACCGCAGGTACTCCCGCAACGGTGCCTTGTGCACGGTCTCGCTGTCCCACTCGTTCTCGAGGTTCTCGGTGAGGTGGTGCTCGTCCACCAGCGTGCCGCCGCGGAACCGCCGCACCACCGGGTGCAGGTAGCGGCCGTCGAGCCCGCTGGTGTCGTCCTGCGAGGTCCGGCCGGCGGTGATGTCGAACGGGTTGACCTTGTCGTGGTCGGCGCCGTACTCCAGCGTCACGGTCAGGTACGTCTCGACGTCACCGAACTCGCCGCGCGCCACAGCTTCGTGCAAATAGGCGACCGGCACCTCTTCCACGTAACGCACGCCGTCCGGTCCGTACAGCACCGCGTCGGCCATGAACGCGAACAGCTGCCACAGCGCGGAAGTCCGGTTGACCCGCTCGATGATCGCCTCGGTGACGGCGTCGGGCGCGAGCGAGCGGCTCGGCCAGTCCACGCCGTGGTAGCGGTGCTCGTGGATCCGGTGCAGCGCCCGCACGCCGTAGCGGAAGCCGTGGATGAACCCGCTGGTGGACTTCTTGAAGTCGCGCGCCTGCGTGATCGTGCCCGCGAAGAACAGGTCCGGCACGTTCACCGACTCCCACGCGGCCGTCTGGCCGGGGAAGCGCGCGTTGATCGTGAGCTGCGGCCGGCAGTCCGGCGTGAAGATCGAGGCGTCGAACCGGAACCCGGTCGCGAGGATCACCCGGTCGTAGCGGATCTCCTTGATCACCTCGTTGACCCGCTGGAAGCTGACCTTCACCAGGTAGCCGCCGCCGCCGTCGCGGCGGATGCCCGCGATGTGCCCGTCCAGCACGGCGTTCTGCGACTTGAGCTGGTAGGTGTCGAGGAAGTTGTTGTTCACCGCCCGCAGGTGGCCGACGAAGTGCGTCTGCCACGCCAGCTTCAGCGAACCGGGCCCGGCGACGTGGATGACCGACGCGGTCTCGACCAGCGCGTCGGCGGTCTCGAACGCCGAGTTGCCGCGTCCGATGATCAGCACCTTCTGCCCGACGAAGTCCTTCGGATCAACGGAGACGTCGTAGTAGAGCTCCGCGTGCTCCACACCGTCGATCTCCGGCACGTACGGCTGCGACACCCCGGTCGCCGCGATGATCCGCTTCGCCCGGTACGTCACCCCGTGCTGGTCGCGCACCATGAAGTCGTCCGGCCTGCTCACCGCAACGACCCTGGTGTCGTAGCGGATCGGCAGGTCGTTCTTGACCGCGAAGTCGCCGAGGTAGCGGACCATGTCGTCGGCCTGCGGGAAGTAGCGCGGGGTGTAGCCGGTGAACAGCAGCTCGGGATCGTCGGACAGCAACGAGTTCCAGTCCACGCGCAGGTTGAGCTCCGGGTCGTCCCAGCCCGTGTGGACCTTGTTGATGGAGATCAGCTGCCGGTGCCGGGGAAAGCGGGTGAAGAACGTCCCGGCCGCTGCGCCGGCCTCCAGCACCAGGTGGTCGCGTCCCGCCCGTTTGAGCAGGTAGGACGCCTGAAGTCCGGCTGGACCGGCGCCGATCACGAGACACTCCGTCGAAATCTCGCTGGACACGACTTCACTCCTCTATGCGGTCAACAGACGCTTGTCGGGCTTGCCGCTGGGGGCGACCGGAGGTTCGGCGATGGCGGTGACCCGGACGGGCGCGCAGGCCGCGCCCAGCCGTTCGGTCACCAGCTCCCTCAGTTCGTCGAGCTCGGGCACCCGTTCGCCCTTGGGCACGACGAAGGCGTGCACGGCCTCGCCCGTCTCGTCGTCGGGCACCGCGACCACGTAGGCCTCCGCGACTTCCGGGTGCTCCGCGATCACGTGCTCGATCGGGCCGATGTGGTGCAGGTTCGCGTTGACGATCACGACGTCCCGCGCCCGTCCGGTCAGGTGCAGGAACCCTCCGGCGTCGAAGTGCCCGAGGTCGCGGGTGCGGACCCAGCCGTCGACGAAGACCTCGGCCGACTCCTGCTCGTCCGCCCAGTACCCGCAGGCCTGGCCCGGCGTGCGGACGAACAGCTCGCCGTCGCGGATCTCCACGTCCACCGGCGGTTTCCCGACCGTGCCGGGCGGGTCGAACGGGGTGGCCATCGAGATCATGCCGGTCTCGGTCTGGCCGTAGCCGTGGAACAGCACCGGTCCCAGCACCTGCAGGGCCTCGCAGTGCCGTTCGGTGGTCAGCGGCGAACCCGAGACCAGCAGCGCGCGCAGCGTCGACAGGCCGGCGGGGGAGTGGCGCCGGTCCGCGACGAGCTTGGTCAGGCCGGGCACGGTGATCACGCGGGCCGTCGCGCCCAGGCGGGTGATCGCGTCCGCGGGGTGGTCGGCGACGACGACCGTGCCGCCCGCGGTCAGCGTCAGCACGGCGTACTCGAACATGACCTGGCTCGACAGCGACCCGAACACCAGGTAGCGGTCGAGCCGCGACGCCAGCTCAGCGATCGCGGGCGGCCAGGCCTCGGGACGGGCGGCCCACGCGTCGGTTATGGCGGCGTAGGTCTGCGCGCAGGCCATGGGGGCACCCGTGCTGCCGCTGGTGTGGATGAGCCGGGCGACGTCCTCGGGCCTGCCGTCGCACCGCAGTTCGGAACCAGCAGCTCGGGGGATGTCCGAGTCACGCACGACGAGCTTGATGTCGAGGCCGAGCAGGTGCTCGACCTGAGCCTCGGTGAGCCCCGGCCGCACACCCACCACCCGAGCGCCCACCACGTGCCCCGCGAGGATCGTGGCGAACGCCTCCACGTTCACCCCGAGCAACAGCGCCAGCCCGTCACCAGGACCGATTCCCCTGGCGCGCAACCCGTTCGCGATCCGCGCGACCAGGTCGAGCAGCTCCGACCCGGTCACCACACGGGTGCCGTGCTCGAACACCGGCCGGTCCGCGGCGGCGCCGAGCACGTCGAGCACCGCGCGCGGAAACGGCTCACCGGCCGGCAAGGCATTCCTTCACGAACACGACCAGCGGCTGCTGGTGCACGTCCGGGAAGTCCCAGTGGTTCTCCAGGTTCTCGGCCAGGTGGTGGGTCGCCGCCAGCACGCCGTGGCGGTAGTAGCGCACCACCGGATGCAGGTAGCTGGCCTGCGCCGCGTTGGCCGCGTCGTTCTCCGCCACCCGCGGAACGTCGATGTCGAACGGGTCCACGGTGTCGTGGTCCGGCCCGTACTCCAGCGTCGCGACGAACCGGTGCTCGGCCGGACCGAGCCCGCCGTCGGCGACGTACGCGACCGGCACCTCCTCCTCGTACCGCGCCTCGTCGCCGTCGACCGTCACGACGTCACCCATGACTGCGAACTGCTGCCACAGGCACGAAGACCTGTTCACCCTGGCGATGACCGCGTCACTGATCGCCTCCGGCGAGAGCTCCAGCGGCGTGGCGGGCCACGGGGAGTCGTGGTGGCGGGCGTTGAGGACGCGGTGCAGCGCGCGGGCGCCGTAGCGGAAGCCGTGGATGAACCCGCTGGTGGACTTCTTGAAGTCCCGCGACTGCGTGATCGTGCCCGCGAAGTACAGGCCGCGCACGTTCACCGACTCGAACGCCGAGGTCAGCTCCGGGAACCGGTCGTTGATGACCAGCGCGGGACGGCAGTTCGGCGCGAAGATCGAGGCGTCGAACCGGAAACCGGTGCACGCGATGATCCGGTCGTACTCCAGCTCCCGCAGCTTCTCGACCGTGCGCGCGTACCGGAACTGGATCCGGAACCCGCCGTCCGGCCGCGGCTCGACGCGTTCGATCGTGCCGTCGATCACCGCGTTCTCGGACTTGAGCTGGTAGGTGTCGAGGAAGTTGTTGTTGACCGCCCGCAGATGCCCGACGTAGTGCGTCTGCCAGGCCAGCTTCACCGAGTGCGGCCCGGCCACGTGGATCACGGCCGCGTGCTCGACCAGCGCGTCGGCGGTCTCGAAACCGGAGTTGCCCTTGCCGATGACGAGCACCCGCTGACCGGTGAACGACTCCGGGTCGGTGTCGAACGTGTCGTAGCGCTCGACCTGCTCGATTCCCGGGATGGGCGGTACGTGCAGCTGCGAGACACCGGTCGCCATCACCAGGGTCCGCGCCCGGTACGTCTGTCCACTGCGGTCGGTCACGGCGAACCCGTCGCCGTCGCGCGCCACCTCGGTGACATCGATGTCGTAGTGCACGTTGAGGTGTGCCGCGAAGTCCCGGAAGTACCGCACGATGTCGTCGGCGTCGGGGAAGTACCTGCGGCTGTAGCGGGTGAACAACAGATCCGGGTCGTCGGTCAGCAGCGAGTTCCAGTCCATCCGCATCCGCTGCTCCGGGTCCGTGAACCCGGTGTGGACCTTGTTGATGGAGATCAGCTGCCGGTGCCGGGGAAAGCGGGTGAAGAACGTACCGGCACCGCTGCCGCGTTCGAGGACGGCGTAGTCCCGACCGTCCCGCTCCAGCAGTGCGGCGAGCTGCAAACCGGCCGGGCCGGCGCCGATGATCAGGTAGTCGTACGCCATGGTTCGGGAAGCTACTCAGGTGATCTCAGAACCTTCTGAGATCGACGGCGGCTGATCACAGGCAGGCCGCGGTGATCCTCTCCTTCAGCGCCACCGCGTTCCGCCGTGCCAACGGCAGCCGAACCGTGAACCGCGCACCCCGCCCGGGATGCCCGGCCGCCTCCACGGTGCCGCCGTGCCCGGTCACGATCTCCCGCACCAGCGACAGCCCCAGCCCGAACCGCTTCTCGCCCGGTCCGTGCCGGAACCGGTCGAACAACCGCTCCGCCTCCACCGGGTCGAACCCCTCACCGGTGTCCGCCACGACCAGCGAGACCTGCCCGGCCTCGGCCCGCAGCCGCACCTCGATCCGTCCGCCCTCCGGAGTGTGCCGCACGGCGTTGGCCAGCAGCTCGTCCACCGCCCGCCGCAACGCCGTCTCAACCCCGTTGACCACCAGCGAAACCCCGGGTTGTGTCACGGTCAGCTCGATCCCGCGTTCCGCGGCCCGCTCGTGCTCCTCCGCGACCGCCGCTGACACCACCACCGCGAGGTCCACCGCCTGACCGGTCCGCTCGTCGAGCTGCGCCGACAGCAACAGGTCGTCCACGACGTCCCCGAGCCCGCGGATCGACCGGGCCAGCGCGTCGAGGCTGTCCCGGTGGTCACCGGGCAGGTCCGCGGCCTCCGCCAGCCGCGACAACAGCTGCGCCCGCAGGTACGCCCGCGCGATCGGCGTGCGCAGCTCGTGGCTCGCGTCGGCGACGAACCGGCGCTGCCTGGCCAGCGCCTCCGCCAGCGGCCCGACCGTCCGGCGGCCGACCCCCAGCCCGATCAGCGCCGCCACCAGCAGACCCGCCACCTGTGCGACACCCAGCGCCTGCAGCAGGTGCACGCGGTCGGCCAGCTGGTACCGCAGGTCGAACACCGCCTGCACCGTCGTGCGGTCCGCGCCGGGAGCGGTCAGCACCATGTACTCCGTGCCGTTCGCGGAGACGTCCCGCTCGACGGCCGTGCCGGACGCCGCGACCGCGCCGAGGTCGTCCCGCAGCGGGAACCCGTCCGGCGCCGCCAGCGGGCCGAGGTCGAGCACCCCGTCCCGCAGCACGAACACCCAGGCGCACCTCGGCGCGGTCCCCGGCACGCCGAACCGCGCGTTGTACCGCAGCTCGCGCGTCACCTGGGTCTGCTGCGCGTGCACCATCACGACGTACGAGATCGCGCCGACGAAGGCGACCATCACGGTGATCGCCAGACCCACCAGCACGCTGACCCGCAACCGGGCCCGCCGGACCTCCGCGCGCTCGGCGTCCCCCCACGTTCCTCTCACAGAGCCCCCAACCGGTACCCGACTCCCTGAACGGTGCGCACCACCGACCGCCCGACCTTGGTCCGCAGGTAGTGCACATAGGTGTCCACAATGGATGGCGAGGGGGCGTCCTGGAACACCGTCCGCCGCAGCGAGGCCCGCGTGTGCACCGTCTCCGGGTGGGTCGCGAGCACCCGCAGCAGCGCGAACTCCCTGGCCGTCAACGGCACCCGTTCCCCGTCGGGCAGCACGACCTGGTGCTGTTCGAGCTCCAGGCGCCCGGCCCCGATCCGCAGCACCGCCGTCAGCTCCGCGGCCCGCCGGCACAGCGCCCGCAGCCGCGCACTCAGCTCACCCAGGTCGAACGGCTTGGTCAGGTAGTCGTCGGCACCGGCGTCGAGCCCGTCGATCCGGTCGCTGACCCCGCCCATCGCGGTCAGCAGCAACGCCTGCGTCCGCACCGCCCGCGACCGCAGCCGCGCCAGCAGGTCGAGCCCGTCGAGCACGGGCAGACCGCGGTCGATCACCACCACGTCGTACGGACGGGTGAGCGCGAGATGCAACCCGCGTTGGCCGTCCATTGCGACGTCCACCGCATATCCCTCGGCGCGCAGCACCGCGGAGAGCAACTCCACCAGCTCCCGGTCGTCCTCCACCAACAGCAGCCGGAAGGAGTCGGACGTCGAAGTGCCGCGCACGTCCTCAACAATCCCACGCCGCCAAGGCGTTCGACCAGGTCATCGTGCTGACAGACATTGTTCACGAATGTGATCGCAAGTCGCCGCGCAACGGCGTTGTCCGAGGTTCGCGCAATGATGAACCAAGTCGAGCAGGATTCTGCGAACCTTTGCAGCAGTGCCCAATGGGCCGATCAACGATAAACATGTGAAAAACGCGCACCGCATGAGCTGCGAGTGCGCGTTGTGTGTGAACGGCGGGGTTAGGCCCGCACGACCGCAGGCGTGGTGAACCGGCCGCCGACCCACCCCGCGGTCGCGACGGCGCGCAGCCCGTGATCGCCCTCGGCCAGCTGCCCGTGCGGACCGAGCACGTCCGCGGAGGAGGTGCCGTCGTGCCACCGCACCGGCAACCGGCCGTGCCGCTCCAGCACGCTCGCGAGCTTCGAGGTCAGCTTGGCGCTGCCGATGTGCACCCACCGGCTCGGGAACAGCTCCAGCAGGTCCAGCGTCGCCGGGCTGATCTCCGGCACCACCGTGATGCCGTGGTCGCGCCCGTACTCGACGAGGTCGCGCAACGCGTCCGGATCGCCCTCGGGAAAGACGTGCATGACGTTGAGCTTGTAGGCGGCCATCCTGTCGATGGCCTGCCGCATCTCGGCCGCCGGCAACAGCGGGCTCGTCACGCCACGCCACGAGAACGCGGGGGAGTCCTGCACGTCGGCGGCGCGCACCGTGCCGTCCGGGGTCATCAGCTGCCGGAACGACTGGACACCGTGCCGCAGCCCGGCCTGTGTGCCCGCGCGCAGCATCACCGCCGTGTTGCTCACCAGCAGCGCGTACCCCTCCGGCCCGAGCCCGCGCATGGCCGGGTCGTGCGACACCATCAGCATGCCGTCCGGCGACTCGGCGAGCAGATACCCGGTCTGCCGGAAGATCAGCTCACGCAGCATCGCGGCCGCCGTGCGCGCCTGCCCGGTCACCCGGACCGCGACGTCCTCGGTCAACACGAACGCACCCGTGCGACGGGGCGCGCTCGACGGCATCGGAATGATCACCGGTCTCCTCCCAGCCCACTAACGTGAAAACCGGTGCGTTGGTTCCACGTCAGTGACGATGATCACGCGCGGGCAGCCGCACGGTGAACGTCGTGCCCAGCCCAGGAGCGCTGGTCACGCCGACCGACCCGCCGTGCGCCTCGACCAGCTTCCGCACGATCGCCAGCCCCAGCCCGCTGCCCCCGGTGCTGCGCGCCCGCGACTTGTCGGCCCGCCAGAACCGGTCGAACACGTGCGGCAGATCCTCGGCGGAGATGCCGGAGCCCGTGTCGGCCACCGAGATGACGACGTGCGAGTGGACCGGTACCGAGCCGTCCAGCACCGCCTCCACCGACACCGACCCTCCGGCCGGCACGTACCGCAGAGCGTTGGCCACCAGGTTGTCCAGAATCTGCCGCAACCGCACCGCGTCCGCCTCAACCGTCAAATCCCCCGAGGACACCGACAGCGCTACCCCGGCCTGTGCGGCCCGCGCCTCGTGCGCCGCCCGGACCTGCGCCAGCACGGCCGGCACCGCCACCGGTTCGAGCGTCAGCCGCAGCGACCCGGCGTCGGCCACCGCGAGGTCCTGCAGGTCGTCCACCACGTGCTGCAGCACCAGCGCTTCCTTGAGCAGCAACGTGACCAGCGCCGGGTCGAGGTCGCTCACCCCGTCCTGCGCGGCCTCCAGCCAGCCCCGGATGTTGCTCAGCGGTGTCCGCAGCTCGTGCGCGACGTCGCTGACCATCGCCTTGCGCGCCTGCTCCAGCTGCGCCCTGTTCGCCGCCATCGTGTTGAACGCCCTGGTCAGGCCCGCGATCTCGTCCTGGCCCCGCACCGGCACGGGCGGGATGGCGCCGCCGCTCGACAGGTGTTGCGCGGCCGCGGTCAACGCCCTGAGCGGCCGCGTGATCCGGGCTCCGGCCAGCGCCGTCACCCCGACCGCGGCCAGCAGCACGGCCGCGGCCGCACCCACGACCTGCCAGCCGTTGCCCGACAACGAGATCGCGGCGGTCGGCGTGCCCTTCGGGTTCGTCAGGTACAGCAGCACCGGCGGTGCGACATAGGGTGCGAGCTGTTCCTTGCGCGACGCCGCGACGCACGCGGCGACGGCCGGCTTGTCCGGCGGGTCCGCGCCGGTGGACTGCTTGCGTGCGGGCGTGTAGTCGGGGTCGAGGTCCACCGGCGGCAGCGACCTGCGCGCGAGGCACGCGTTGACCAGGTCCTCCAGGTCGAGCAGCGCGGTGAAGTCGGCGGCGGTGTCGAACGGCAGGTCGTTCTCCCGGCAGTCGAGCTTCCTCTGCTCCTTCTTGACCAGCCGCAGGCAGTACAGCGACCCGGTCCGGTCCTCGCGGTCGCGGAAGTCGATCGGCGTGCGGAACGGCCCCAGCACCCGCTTGTCGATCCGGTCCGCGGGCGCGTCCGGCACCAGCACCGGGTCGACCGCCAGCGCGTCCACCACGGCCGAGGCCGTCGCGGGCAGCTGACCGCCGTCACCGCCCTGGTCGGCGACCGTGCGGCCGTCCTTGGTGACCAGCACGACCCGCCGGTTCGGGTGCTCCTCGGCCAGCGAGCCGAGCACACCGTCCACTTCGGACCAGTCGCGGTGCGCGGTGGCGTAGAGCAGCAGCGCCGCGTAGATCTTGTTGTCCGACGCCAGCTCCCTGCCCTGCTCGCGGGCGATCGACGCCTTCGTCAGCTGCGTGGCGAGCCACGCGGTCGCGGCGATCGAGCACACGGCGATCAGCACCACGACGACCAGCAGCCGCGTGAAGACGCTACGGCGCATCGACGCGCCCGGCGGTGAGCTTGTAGCCGATCCCGTACACCGTCACGAGGTGCTCCGGCGTGCGCGAGTCGGTCTCGATCTTGCGCCGCAGGTTCTTCACGTGCGTGTCGATCGTCCGCGTGGTCAGGTAGCTGTCGAGGCCGTGCATGCGCCGCAGCAACTGCTCCCGCGTGAACACCCGGTCCACTTCGGACGCCAGCACCTCCAGCAGCCCGAACTCGCCCGGCGTGCACTCGACCGGTGCGCCGCGCACGGTCACCTCGTGCCGCACCGGGTCCACGACGATCGGTCCCACCCGCAGCATCGGCGCGGGCCGCGCGGCCGGGCGGCGCCGCAGCAACGTCCGCACCCGCGCGACCAGCTCGCGCGGACTGAACGGCTTGGTCATGTAGTCGTCCGCGCCGATTCCCAGCCCGTGCAGCAGATCGTCCTCCGTGGACCGCGCGGTGAGCATCAGCACCAGCACGTCCGAATCCGCGCGCAAAGCGCGGCAGACGTCCAGGCCGCCCAGCCCGGGCAGCATCAGGTCGAGCACCACGAGTTCCGGCTGCTGAGCGCGCACCACGTCGAGCGCGTCCCGTCCGTCGTGGACGACGATCACCCGGTGGTGGTCCTGCTCCAGGTAACGGCGAACGAGCTCGGCCTGGTTCTCGTCGTCCTCCGCGACCAGGATGAGAGCGCTCACGGGCCGAGGATACGGACGCCCTCGCGGCGATCACCGGTTCGACACAGGATCCTCACAAGTGCCGCTCAAGATCCACCGCATGCGCAACACCGTCATCGCGGCCACGGTCCTCGTCGTGGTCGTCGTCACCGCCGTCGTGCTGCTGGCGCGCGGCAGACCGGTCGAACCGGCCGCGGCACCGCCACCGGCGACGAAAACCACCACCGTGCGGAAAGGAGATCTCACGAACACCCGTCTGCTGCAGGGCAACCTCGGGTTCGGCGCGGCCAGGCCGGTCAAAGGAGGCACGGGCACGGTCACGAAGCTGCCGGTGGCCGGTCAGGCGACCGAACTGGGCAAGGAGCTGTACCGGGTGGACGACCAGCCGGTAGTCGTGTTCATCGGCGCGACCCCGCTGTTCCGCGCGTTGGACGCGCCCGGCATCAAGGGCTCCGACGTCGCCGTCCTGATCGACAACCTCGCCGCCCTCGGCTACCAGGTCGGCACCCGGCCCAAGGACGCCGCGAAGGCCGAGCTCACCCAGACGGTCATCGACGCGGTGAAGAGGTGGCAGAAGTCGCTCGGCGTCGAGCAGAACGGCGTCCTGCAGCCCAGCCGCGTGCTCGTGCTGGAACGCCCGATGCGCGTGTCGACGGTGAAGGCCCAGCTCGGCTCACCGGCCGGTGAGGAGCTGTTCGAGGTCACCTCCACCGCCCGCCTGATCACCCTGCAGGTGCCGGTGTCCGAGGCGGGCGCGGTCAAGGCCGACGTGCCCGTGACGATCGTGCGCCCGGACTCCCGCGAGGTGCCCGGCAAGGTCACCTCGGTCACCAACGCCCCCGCCCAGGAGAACGGCGGCGGCCCGAAGGTCGACATCTCCGTGACCCCGGACAACCCGGCCGACGTCGCCGACCTCGACACCGCGCCGGTGCGGCTGAAGTTCACCACCGAGAGCCGCACCGGGGTGCTGACCGTGCCGCTCGCGGCGCTGATCGCGTTGAAGGAGGGCGGCTACGCGGTGCAGCTGCCCGGTGGCGGGCTGAAGGCCGTGAAGACCGGCCTCTACTCCCAGGACAAGGTCGAGATCTCCGGCGACGGCATCACCGACGGCCTCGAAGTGGTGACCGCCCAATGACCAGCCCAGTTCTCGCGTTGCGCGCGGTCAGCAAGCACTACCCAGGCGGTGTCACGGCGTTGTACGACGTCTCGTTGCGCATCCGCGCGGGGGAGCTGGTCGGGATCGTCGGCCCGTCGGGCTCCGGCAAGTCCACCCTGCTGCACCTGATCGGCACGCTCGACCTGCCGTCGTCGGGCACGGTGGAGGTCGACGGCCAGGACGTGTCGTCGCTGACGGACCGCCGCCTGTCCGCGTTGCGCGGCAGCCGGCTGGGGTTCGTGTTCCAGCAGTTCCACCTGTCCGACGCGCTGACCGCGACCGAGAACGTCGCCACCGGCCTGCTGTACGCGGGCGTGCGCCGCAAGGACCGCCGCGCGCTGGCCGTCTCCGCGCTGGAACGGGTCGGCCTCGGCCACCGGACCGGCCACCGGCCGCACCAGCTCTCCGGCGGCGAACGGCAGCGCGTCGCCATCGCCCGCGCCGTGGTGAACAACCCGGCGCTCGTGCTGGCCGACGAACCGACCGGCGCGCTCGACACCGCGAACGGCCAGGCGGTGCTGGAGCTGTTGAAGGAGCTCAACCGGCAGGGCACGACCATCGCGCTGATCACGCACGACCGCGACATCGCGGCTTCGCTGCCACGCCAGGTGGAACTGCGCGACGGCCGGATCGTCTCCGACGCCAGCGCAGATCAGACGGTCCGGTTCCCCCGGCCGCGCACGAAGGACGAGCGATGACCCGCCTCTCACCGGCCGACCTGCTGTCCCTCGGCTCACTCGGCATCCGCACCCGCCGGCTGCGCGCCGCCCTCTCGGCGCTGGGCATCGCACTCGGCATCGCCACCGTCATCGTGGTCACCGGCATCCCCGCCTCCAGCCAGCAGGCGCTGCTCGACGAGCTGACCGCCCTCGGCACCAACCTCCTGCGCGCCCAGCCCACCCAGCGCAGCGACAACCCGGTGCTGCTGCCCGAGTCCTCCGTGGCGATGGTCCGGCGCATCGGCCCGGTCACCGCCGCCGCGGCCGTCGCCAACACCCACGCCCGCGTCCGCCGCAACGACCTGCTCGACCCCGGCCACAGCTCCGACCTCACCGTGCTGGCCGCCACCGCGGGCCTGCTGGACGCCGTGAACGGCAAGATCGCGAGCGGTGAGTTCCTGCCGCGGCCGGACTTCCCGTCGGTCGTGCTCGGCAACGTCGCCGCCGCGAGGCTCGGCGTCCAGAACGCCGGCGAGCACCCCGCGATCTTCGTGGGCGACCGCTGGTTCACCGTCGTCGGCGTGCTGGCCCCGCTGCCGCTCGCCCCCGACCTCGAACGCTCGGTCCTCGTCGGCTGGGACGCGGCCCGCACCCAGCTCGGCTTCGACGGCCACCCGACCGTCGTGTACGTCAAGGCCCGCGAGGAGTCCATCGAGGACGTCCGCGCCGTCCTGCCGGTCACGCTGTACGGCGAGATCCCGGGCCTGGTGCAGGTGAGCCGCCCGTCCGACGCGCTGGCCGCCAAACGCGCCACCCAGAACTCCTACAGCGCCCTGTTCCTGGGCCTGGCCGGCGTGGCACTGCTGGTCGGCGGCGTCGGCGTGGCGAATACGATGGTGATCTCCGTGCTGGAACGCCGCAGCGAGATCGGCCTGCGCCGCGCCCTGGGCGCCACCCGCGGCCACATCCGCGCCCAGTTCCTCACCGAGGCGGTCCTGCTCTCCGGCCTCGGCGGCCTGGCGGGCACCGCCCTGGGCACCCTCGGCGTCACCGGCTACGCCACCCTGCACCGCTGGCCGGTCGTCATCCCCCTGCCGGTCCTGGCCTGCGGCGTGCTCGCCGCGTTCGTCGTGGGCGCCGCAGCAGGCCTCTACCCCTCCATCCGCGCCGCCCGGCTCACCCCGACCCAGGCGCTCTCCGCGTGACGAAAGGACAGTGCTCCATGAAGAAGGGTTCGCTGAAGAAGGCCACCCCGGCCCTGCTGCTGTTCCTCGCGGCCTGCAGCTCCTCCGCCAAGCCACCCGAGGTCGCCTCGATCACGCCGCCCGGCAGCAGCGCCGCCGCCGCGACCTCGGCGGCCCAGGAACAGCGCCCCCGCGAACGCATCGACGGCACCCCGGAGGACTACGAGGCCCTGCTGGGGCCGTACAACCAGTGCATGGCGGGCTTCGGCCTGGACCCGAAGGGGGCCAGGGCGGCCGAGGGCAGCGGCCGCCCGCAGCCGACCAGGGAGGAGCAGGACAAGGCGCTGAAGGCGTGCGAGTCGAAGATGCCGCTGCCCCCGTGGGAGAAGGACGTCAACAACCCGGAGGCCCTCGACTTCGCCAACCGCGTCGTGCAGTGCCTGCGGAACAAGGGCGTCCGCTACGTCGAGGTGAGCAACGAACCCGGCGGCGACACCGTCGCCTACGCGTTCGGCGGACCCAACAACGACGCCGCGTCGATCACGCTCGGCCTGGAGCACGTGAAGGAGTGCGAGATCGCGTCCTCCAAGAAGTGACCGGACGAGGAGCCCCAGCGGGATGGCGTCAGCTGCGTTAGGTTCCCCGCCATGTGGGACGCGGGTGATGCGTACGAGCGGTACGTCGGCCGGTGGAGCAGACCGGTCGCGGTGGAGTTCCTGCGGTGGCTCGACGTGCCACCGGGCCGCACGTGGCTCGACGTGGGCTGCGGCACCGGCGCGCTGACCGAGACCGTGCTCGCCCACGCGCAGCCCGCCTCGATCACCGGTGTCGACCCGTCGCCGGGCTTCCTCGACCTGGCCAGGCAACGCGTCGAGGGCGCCACGTTCGAGGTCGGCAACGCCATGGACCTGGGGGAGCGCCAGGTCGACGTCGTGGTGAGCGGCCTCGTGCTGACGTTCGTGCCCGACGTGCCCCGCGCCGTCGCCGAGTTCGCCCGCGTGGGCTCGTACGTCGGCGCGTACCTGTGGGACTACACGAGCGGCATGCAGATGATGCGGCTGTTCTGGGACGCCGCGAAGGACGTGGACCCGGCCGCCGCGTCCCAGGACGAGGGCCTGCGGTTCGGGGACGTGAGCGACCCCGACCCGTTGCGCACGTGCTGGACGGGCGCCGGGCTGCGCGACGTCGAGGTGACCGGCATCGTCGTGCCAACCGTGTTCCGCGACTTCGCCGACTTCTGGGAGCCGTTCGAGGGCGGCGCCGGGGCGGCACCCGCCTACGCCGCGACGCTGCCGGTCGAGCAGCGCGACGCCATCCGCGACCTGCTCCGCTCACGCCTGCCGCAAGCGGGTCCGATCGAGCTCACGGCCAGGGCCTGGGCGGTCAGAGGTTCGCGCTGAGGAAGTACGTGCCCCCGCGACCACAACCAGCGGTCTCACCCGAGTTCCTTTCAAATTGCGGCCTTTCCGCCGCGGTGGCATGGTCCGAATCACCGAACCTCTCCCACCACGGCAGGAGCGGACATGACCACCCTCGAGAACCCGGCGATGCCCGCCGTCCACGACTGCACCGTCAGCGACTGCTCGTACAACCACGACGGCTGTCACGCCTTCGCGATCACCGTGCGCGGCGACAACGGCGCTGCCGACTGCGGCACCTTCATCCCGTTGGGCACCAAAGGCGGTCTGGACAAGGTCGTCGCGCAGGTGGGCGCCTGCTCCCGCACCGACTGCACGCACAACTCCTCCCTGGAGTGCACGGCGCAGAGCGTGCGGGTCGGTCAAGGCGCCGGCGACCACCACGCGAACTGCCTGACCTACCAGCCGCGCTGAGCACGCCGCCGCTCTAGTTGATCTTTATGAAGGGCTCCTTCCTCCACGTGAGGTGGGTGAAAGCG
>NZ_JBEXJN010000107.1:0-15736 GCF_040609115.1 Lentzea sp. NPDC004782 | reverse complement strand
GGTCCAACTTACTCAAAGGAATACCCCGACGAGGGGTATTCATATTACTGGCTGTGTTTCGGCACGCTGTTGAGTTCTCAAAGAACACGCGCTCATCATCACGGGCCGCCACACGGCGACTCGATCCGAGGCTGTGTCGTACTTAAGCTTTTGGTTTGAAACTTCCGACGCCCTTGGCCTCTGAGCTCAGACGAGCTACCGGCTGGGTCTTCATCGTTTCGCGGTCACCCACTCTACCACAGTCCGTGGAAGCTTGGTTCGTGACCCTCGCCGCACTCCGTTCCGGTGTTCCCGGCCCGTTCCGCGCTGGCAGAGAGAAAGTTACACGCACGCCAACTCGGGGTCAAATCGGGGGCAGTCTGGCCGCCTGCGATTAAGAAACCGCAGGTCAGCAGCCCCATACAGGACCCGTGAACACGCTATCGCAGGCCCGATCCCCAGCACACTGTGACCGCGATCACAGCGAGAAAGATCGAAGGCCGCCGACCCGCAGTGGGATCGACGGCCTTCGGGGACCAGAACGCGCAGGTCAGACCTCTACCTGGACGCTCGCGTTGTTGCGCTTGCCGCGACGCAGGACCAGCCACTTGCCGTGCAGCAGGTCCGACGACGACGGCTTCCACTCCTCGTCGGTCACCTTCGCGTTGTTCACGTAGGCGCCGCCCTCGTTGACCGTGCGCCGCGCGGCACCCCGGCTGTCGGCCAGTCCGGACGCCACCAGCAGGTCGACGATCGTGGGCTCGTCGGCCAGGCGCGCCGAGCCCTTCGGCGCCTCCGCCAGCGCGGCCTCCAGCACCGACTCGTCGAGCTCGCGCAGCTCGGCCCTGCCGAACAGGGCGGAGGAGGCCAGCTGCACCTGCTGCGTGGCGCGCTCGCCGTGCACCAGGTCCGTGAACTCCTGCGCGAGCCGCTTCTGCGCGGTGCGCAGGTGCGGCGCCTCGGCGGTCTGCTTCTCCAGCTCCTCCAGCTCCTCCCGCGAGAGGAACGTGAACAGGCGCAGGTAGTTCAGCACGGTGACGTCGTCGACGTTCACGAAGTACTGGTACCAGGCGTACGGCGAGGTCATCTCCGGGTCGAGCCAGACGCGCCCGCCGCCGGTGGACTTGCCGAACTTGCGGCCCTCGGCGTCGGTGACCAGCGGCGCGGTCAGCGCGTGCACCTGCTTGCCCTCGACCCGGCGCACCAGGTCGACGCCGCTGACGATGTTGCCCCACTGGTCGGAGCCGCCGATCTGCAGCGCGGTGCCGTACCGGCGGTTGAGCTCCAGGTAGTCGTTCGACTGCAGAAGCACGTAGCTGAACTCGGTGTACGACATGCCGTCGGTCTCGAGGCGCCGCTTCACCGTCTCGCGGGACAGCATGACGTTGACCGAGAAGTGCTTGCCGACGTCGCGCAGGAACTCGAGCGCGCTGACCTGGCCCGTCCAGTTGAGGTTGTTCTCGACGATCGCGCCCGTCGGCGAGTCGTCGAAGTGCACGAACCGCTCCAGCTGGCCGCGGATCCGGTCGGCCCACTCGGCGACGGTGTCCAGCGAGTTGAGCGTGCGCTCACCGGTGTCGCGCGGGTCGCCGATCATGCCCGTGGCACCGCCCGCCAGCACGATCGGCCGGTGGCCCGCCATCTGGAAGCGCTTGAGCATCAGCAGCGGGACCAGGTTGCCGGCGTGCAGCGACGGCGCCGTCGGGTCGAAACCGCAATAGAGGGTGAGCGGGCCGGCGTCCAGGTCCTTCCGGAGTGCGTCGAGGTCGGTGGACGTCGCGATCAGGCCGCGCCAGGCAAGTTCGTCAAGGATGTGCTCGCTCACGCCCCTCATTGTCGCCTACCAGGTCGAACGGGTTTCCACCCGGTGCGCGCACGGGTAACCGGCCCTTATGACGGAGCCACGTGACGAGTTGCGGCGGCCCACTGAGCGCATGCCGCGCGTGAACGAGCCGGTGGTGGAGGAGGTCGTCGAACGCGACGACGCCTACCGCAGGGTACGGACGGTGCAGACCATCTGCGCAGTCATCGATGTCGTGTGCTGGGTGTTCGCCATCGTGCTGTTCGTGCACATCTTCCTGGTCGTGGCCGACGCGAACGCCGGCAACGGGTTCTTCCAGTTCGTCGCGGGCTGGGCGAGCGGGATCACCCTGGGCCTGGACGGTCTCTTCACGCCGGGCAACCAGAAGATGGCCGTGCTCTTCAACGAGGGCCTGGCCGCGATCCTGTGGTTGGTCATCGGCTCGTTGCTGACCAACCTGATCACACGGCTGGCACTGCCGGCCGAGCACCGGCGCGCCTGGTACCGCCGGACCGTACGGCCGTAAAAGAATGGCGGGGTGGCCGAGTACGAGTTCGACGTCGCCCCGTCGTTCGCCGAGCAGGACCGCACGCAGGTCGAACCGATCGTGCGGCGGCTGGAGGAGCTCGGCGTCAAGGTCTACTACGACGAGGACCAGGTCGTGGCGCGCTGGGGCCTGGACCTCGTCGAACACATCGTGGAGACGTTGACGCACAAGGTCCGGTACGTGCTGATGTTCGCGTCACGGCACTACGTCGGCCACAAGTGGGCGCAGCACGAACGACGGACCGCGCAGGCACGGGCGCTGGAGCTGCAGAACGAGTACGTGCTGCCGATCAAGCTCGACGACACCGAGGTGCCGGGGCTGCTGTCCACCATCGGGTTCCTGGACCTGCGCAAGCACACGGTGGACGTCATCGCGCAGGCGGTCGTGGAGAAGCTGGCCCAGCACCGCGCCGCGTTCACCACGCGCGCCCCGATCACACCCCAGGCCGTCGCTGCGCTCGCGCAGGAGAAGCCGCACGGCTGGGAGTACCTGCTGTACGTCGGCGTGGTGCTGCAGGGGCTGAAGAAGCTGGAGGGCAAGTACCGCGAGCACTTCCTGCGGTACGCGCCGCGCAACGGGACCGTCGAGCACGGCAGCGGGTTCGGGCTCATCCAGGACCGGAACGTGCTGCTGAACGAGATCGTGAAGGTCGCGGTCGAGACGGTGTTCACCGAGGAGACGCAGGAGGCGGCGTTCGGGCCACCGGGTGATCCGGACCGGATCGTGCACCTCGGCGAGCTGTTCGTGCGGACCTTCGACGAGATCCTGGAGTGGGCGCGGGACATCCACGGCACCAGCTACGCCGACGACCAGGCCCGTGAGGCCGCTCGGCTGCAGGCGCGGTTCGCCGACCAGCAGCTGCGCGCCATGCACGAGGTGGCGCAGAACCTGAACAAGATCGCGGACACGCTGGTCGAACGGAGGACCGCCGGGGAGCCGTTCACGATGACCGTGCCGCTGGTGTTCGAGGTGGATCCCGCGCTGGAGCGGCAGTTCCGGGAGGCGCTCCACCGGTTGTCACGCTGACCTGCGGCGCTTCCCTCCGCGCTTGTACGTCGACACCGCCGGCGAGTCGATCCAGAACCGCCACGGCACGTCCATCGCCACCGCGACCCCGACGCGCGGGCCGGAACGGACCTCGGTCGCCGGTTCGCCCGCGTACAACCGCACCGGCGAGCCGGGCGAGGTCAGGTCGACGCCGTTCTGCGAGCGGTCCAGGCCGAGGACCTTGCACAGCCGCGCAGGTCCCTTGGCCAGTTCGGCTACCGAACGGGAGGCCGGGCGCCGGGAGAACGCGACGTCCTCGCCGTCGACCACCTCCCCCGCGCGCAACAGGACCGCCCCGGGCACGCCGTCGGTCAGCGACACCACGTTGGCGCAGAAGTGCATGCCGTAGACGAAGTAGACGTACAGGAAGCCCGCCGGTCCGAACATGACCTCGTTGCGCGGGGTCTTGCCGCGGTAGCAGTGGGACGCCGGGTCGTCGCCGCCCCGGTAGGCCTCCACCTCGACGATGCGCACGCGCACGTCGCCCGCTTCCAGGAAAGAACCCAGCAGGAGCTGGGCGGCGTCGACCGGGTCGACGGCCAGCTCCTGCCTGGTCAGCTGCCTAGAACTCACGTGCCTCCGCCACGCGGGCCAGCAACGCGTCCAGTTGCTCGCGCACGCGTTCCGGTGCGGTGCCGCCGTGGGCGTTGCGGGACGCGATGGAGCCCTCGACGGTGAGCACCGAGCGGACCTCGGGGGTCAGCGCGGGCGAGATCGCGGCGAACTCGGCGTCGGTCAGCTCCTCCAGGCCGACGCCGCGGGACTCCGCGGCACGCACGCAGGCACCGGCTGCCTCGTGCGCCACGCGGAACGGAACGCCTTGGCGCACCAGCCATTCCGCGATGTCCGTGGCCAGCGTGAACCCGGCGGGGGCCAGCGACGCCATGCGCTCGACGTCGAACTTCAGCGTCGCCACCATGCCCGCGAACGCCGGCAGCAGCAGCTCCAGCTGCTCGACCGAGTCGAACAGCGGCTCCTTGTCCTCCTGCAGGTCGCGGTTGTAGGCCAGCGGCTGGGCCTTCAACGTCGCGAGCAGACCCGCCAGGTTGCCGATCAGGCGGCCCGACTTGCCGCGGGCCAGCTCGGCCACGTCCGGGTTCTTCTTCTGCGGCATGATCGAGCTGCCCGTGGACCAGGCGTCGTCCAGCACCGCGAACCGGAACTCGGCCGTGGTCCAGATGATGACCTCCTCGGCCACCCGCGAGAGGTTCACGCTGATCATCGCCAGCACGAACGCGATCTCGGCCGCGAAGTCGCGCGCGGCCGTGCCGTCGATGGAGTTCTCGACGGGGGCGTAGAAGCCCAGGTCGGCGGCCACCTTCGCGGGGTCGAGGCCCAGCGACGAGCCGGCCAGGGCGCCGGAGCCGTACGGGGAGAACGCGGCGCGCTCGTCCCAGTCGTGCAGGCGGTCGACGTCGCGCAGCAACGCGTGCGCGTGTGCCAGCAGGTGGTGCGACAACAGCACGGGCTGCGCGGACTGCAGGTGGGTGCGGCCGGGCATCACGGCGCCGAAGTGCGTCTCGGCCTGCGCCGCGAGCGCGTCGACGACGTCCAGCACACCGGCGGCGACGCGGCGGGCGGCGTCGCGCAGCCACATGCGGAACAGGGTCGCGACCTGGTCGTTGCGGGAACGGCCGGCGCGGAGCTTGCCGCCCAGCTCGGCCCCGGCGCGGTCGATGAGGCCGCGCTCCAGCGCCGTGTGGACGTCCTCGTCCTCCAGGACCGGGGTGAACGCGCCCGACTCGACGTCGGCCAGCAGCTCGTCCAGCGCCTTCTGCATGCCGGCGAGCTCTTCGTCGGTCAGCAGACCCGCCGCGTGCAGCACACGGGCGTGCGCGCGCGAGCCGGCGATGTCGTACGGCGCCAGACGCCAGTCGAAATGCGTCGACAGCGACAGACGGGCCATCGCCTCGGCCGGCCCCGACTCGAACCGGCCACCCCACAAAGAACTCATTGCACGCAACTCTCAGCTAGCGAAGTCGTCAGGGATTCTTCCGAACGGCAGACGAGGCCGACCACCCGGCCCTCGTACAGCGAGATGTCGACCTCGCCGGAACCGGGTCCGAGAGCCGCGCGCGCCACCCGCAACGCCACGGATCCGAGGCTCGACCGCACGACCCCGGCCCGGAAGTTGAGCTCGCGGATCGCCTCGGGCACGGTCAGCGTCTCGCCGTCCACCGCCACCGGCACGCCGTCGTCGAACCTCAGGACGGCGTGCACGGGGTCATTCATCGCCGGAACCCGAGGCCAGCGAGGCGATCCGCTCGGCGAGCTCGGCGCCGGTCATCGGTTCGCGGGCCACGACGAGGATCGTGTCGTCACCGGCGATCGTGCCGACGACCTCGTGCAGCGCCGCGCGGTCCAGGGCCGAGGCGAGGAACTGCGCGGCGCCGGGCGGGGTCCGCAGCACGGCCAGGTTCGCGGACGAGTCGGTCGAGACCAGCAGCTCGCCCAGCACTCGGGCGAGCCGCGTGGTGCCGCCCTGCACGCCGCGCACCGGGCTGCCGTCCTCGGGGATCACGTAGATCGGCGCACCGCCGTCGGGGCCGCGCAGCTTCACCGCGCCGAGCTCGTCCAGGTCGCGCGACAGCGTGGCCTGGGTGACCTCGATGCCTTCCGCGGCCAGGAGTTTCGCGAGCTCGGACTGGCTGCGGATGACGAGCTGGCTGACCATCTCGACGATGCGGCCCTGCCGTGCGGTGCGGGTCACGACGACTGCTCCAGCAACCACACGAGCAGCGCCTTCTGGGCGTGCAGGCGGTTCTCGGCCTCCTGCCACACCAGCGACTGCGGGCCGTCGAGCACCTCGTCGGTGATCTCCCAGCCGCGGTGCGCCGGCAGGCAGTGCAGCACGGTCGAGTCGGGCTTGCCCGTGGCGGCCAGCAGCGAGGCGTTCACCTGGTACGGCCGGAACGGGCCGACGCGGTCCTTGCCGTCGTTCTCCTGGCCCATGGACGTCCACGTGTCGGTGACCAGCACGTCGGCGCCGTCGACGGACTCGAGCGGGTCGCTGATCAACGACACCGAGCCACCGGTCTCGGCGGCGCGTTTCTTGGCGTCCTCCAGGAACTGCGGGTTCGGCACGAAACCGGCGGGCGCGCCGATGCGGACGTGCATACCCGCCGTGGCGCCGCCGAGCAGCAGCGAGTGCGACATGTTGTTGGCGCCGTCGCCCAGGTACGTCAACGTCAGACCGGCCAGCTTGCCGTACCGGCGACGGATCGTCTGGAGGTCGGCGAGAACCTGGCACGGGTGGAATTCGTCGGTCAGCGCGTTGACCACGGGAACTCGGGAGACGCTGGCCATCGCCTCGATGCGCGCCTGCGCGAACGTCCGCCACACCACGGCGTCGACATATCCGGACAGGATCCGGGACGTGTCCTCGATCGTCTCCTCGCGGCCCAGCTGCATCGAGCGACCGTCGATGATCACCGGATTGCCGCCGAGCTGCGCGATGCCGACCTCGAACGACAGCCTCGTGCGGGTCGAGTTCTTCTCGAAGATCACGGCGACGGCCTTGGGGCCCGCCAGCGGCTTCGCGGTGAACCGGTCCGACTTGTAGGTGTCCGCGAGGTCGAGCACGGCCGCCTGCTCGTCCGGCGTCAGGTCGTCGTCACGGAGAAAGTGCTTGGGGCTCACGCCTGCTCCTCAAAGAAAGTCGGCAGCGCGGCCACGAACGACTGCGCGTCGGATTCGTCCAGGATCAGCGGCGGCGCCAGGCGGATGACGTCGGGCTGGATCGGGTTGATCAGGTAGCCGGCCTGCTGCGCGACCGCCGCGGCCTTCGCCGAGACCGCCTCGCGCAACGTGATGCCGAGCAGCAGCCCGGCTCCCCGCACTCCGGAGATCGCCGGGTGGTGCAACGCCTCCACTCCGGCCGCGATCTCCTTGCCCACGGACGAGGCGTGCTCCAGCAGGCCTTCCGAGGCGATCGTGTCGAGCACCGCGAGAGCGGCCGCGCAGCACACGGGGTTGCCGCCGAACGTGGTGCCGTGGTGTCCGGGCTGGAACAGGTCCGCCGCGGCACCGAACCCGATGGTCGCGCCCAGCGGCAGACCGCCGCCGATGCCCTTGGCCAGCGTGATGACGTCCGGCACGATCCCGGCCTGCTGGAACGCGAACCACGTGCCCACCCGGCCGATGCCGGTCTGCACCTCGTCCAGGATCAGCAACGCGCCGTGCTCGGCCGTGATCCGCCGCGCCTCCTGGAGGTAGCCCTCCGGCGGCACGACCACGCCCTGCTCGCCCTGGATCGGCTCGACGATGAACGCCGCCGTGTCGTCGTCGATCGCGGCTTCGAGAGCGGCCACGTCACCGAACGGGATGTGCGAGACGCCCGGCACCAACGGTTCGAACGGCGTCTTCTTGGCGGGCTGGCCGGTCAGCGACAGCGCGCCCATCGTGCGTCCGTGGAAGCCGCCGATGGTCGCCACGACCTTGGTGCGGCCGGTGCGGCGCGACATCTTCAGCGCCGCCTCGTTCGCCTCGGCGCCCGAGTTGCAGAAGAACACCTTGCCGGGCACACCGGACAGGTCCAGCAGCCGTTCGGCCAGCTGCAGGGCGGGCTCGTTCACGTACAGGTTCGACGTGTGGCCGATCGTGGAGATCTGCCGCGTGACCGCCTCGACGACCTTCGGGTGCGCGTGCCCCAGCGCGTTGACCGCGATACCGGTCAGCAGGTCGAGGTAGCGCTTGCCGTCGGTGTCCCAGACGTAGGCGCCCTCACCGCGCTCCAGCGCGAGCTGAGGGGTGCCGTAGTTGTCCATCATGGACTGTTGCCACCGCGAAGTCACTTGTCCCCCAACACCATCGTGCCCACACCAGAGGAGGTGAAGACTTCGAGCAACACCGAGTGGGCCAATCTGCCGTCGATCACGTGCGCCTGCGGGACCCCGCCCCGCACCGCGCGCAGACAGGCCTCCATCTTCGGCACCATGCCGCTTTCCAGGTCCGGCAGCATCTTCTCCAGCTCGGAGGCGCGGATCTGGTCCAGCAACGACGACCTGTCCGGCCAGTTCGCGTACAGGCCCTCGACGTCGGTCAGCACGACGAGCTTCTCCGCGCCCAACGCCACCGCCAGCGCGCCCGCCGCCGTGTCCGCGTTCACGTTGTGCGGCACACCGTTGACGTCCGGCGCCACCGACGACACGACCGGAATGCGGCCCGCACGCACGATGTCGAGCACCGAGTCCGGGTTCACCTCGGTGATGTCGCCGACGAGACCGATGTCGACCTCTTCGCCGTCGACGAGAGCACCGCGGCGCGTGGCCGTGAACAGGTGCGCGTCCTCACCGGAAATGCCGACGGCATAAGGACCGTGCTGGTTGATCAGCCCGACGAGCTCACGTCCGACCTGACCGACCAGAACCATCCGCACGACGTCCATGGCCTCGGGCGTCGTGACGCGCAGGCCGCCGCGGAACTCGCTGTGGATGCCGAGCCGGTCGAGCATCGACTTGATCTGCGGACCGCCGCCGTGCACGACGACCGGACGCAGCCCGCACAGCCGCAGGAACACCATGTCCTCGGCGAACGCCTTCTTCAGCTCGTCGTCGACCATGGCGTTGCCGCCGTACTTGACCACGACGATCGCGCCGCGGAAGCGCTGCAACCACGGCAGCGCCTCGACGAGGACCGCCGCCTTCTCCTGTGCGTTCATGATGAGTACGCGCTGTTCTCTTCGACGTAGTCGTGGGACAGGTCCGTGGTGAGGACCGTGGCCTCGGCGTCACCGGCGTTGAGGTCGATGACGATCTCGATCTCGCGGCCGGACAGGTCGGCCTCACTTCGGTCGCGGTCGCGGGTTCCGTTGCGGTACAACGACACGCCGTTGATCAGGATCTGCAGCACGTCCGGGTCGATCTGGGCGTCCGCGCGGCCCAGCGCCATCGCGATGCGACCCCAGTTCGGGTCGCTGCCGAACAGCGCGGTCTTCACCAGGTTGTCCTCGGCGACCGTCCGTCCGATCAGGACGGCCTCGGCTTCGGTGGCCGCCTGCTTGACGGTGATGCTGATTTCCTTGGTCACGCCCTCGGCGTCGCCCTGCAGCTGCTTGACCAGGTCGCCCGCGACCTCGGTCAGCAGCGCGGTGAAGTCCTCGAACGACGGCTCGACGCCGGAAGCACCGGACGCCAGCACGAGCACGGTGTCGTTGGTGGACGTGCCGCCGTCGACGTCGAGGCGGTCGAAGGTCTTCGAGGTGGCCTCTCGCAACGCCTTGTCGAGCTGCTCGCCGGAGATCTTCGCGTCCGTCGTGATCACCGACAGCATCGTGGCGAGGTTCGGGGCGAGCATGCCCGCGCCCTTCACGAACCCGCCGACGGACCAGCCCTGCCCGGACGCCTTCCACGACTGCTTCGGACGGCTGTCGGTGGTCATCACGCCGGTGGCGGCGTTCAGCCCGGCCTGGTCCGTGGAGTCCAACTCCTTCGCGACGTTCTCGATACCGGTGAGGATCTTGTCCATCGGCAGGCGCTCGCCGATCAGGCCGGTGGAGCAGACCGCGACGTCGACCGCGCCGGTGCCGAGCACCTCGGCGACCTTCTCCGCGGTGGCGTGGGTGTCCTGGAAGCCCTCCGGGCCGGTGCACGCGTTGGCGCCGCCGGAGTTCAGCACGACCGCGGTGAGTCGTCGGGACTGGATCACCTGCTGCGACCACAACACCGGCGCGGCCTTCACCTTGTTCGTGGTGAAGACACCCGCGGCGGCGTCAGAAGGCCCGTCGTTGACGACGAGCGTGAGATCGAGAGCGCCGGACTCTTTGATCCCGGCGGCGATCCCGGCGGCCCGGAAGCCCTGAGGTCCGGTGACGCCCTTGTTGCGGTTCACGGAGCGACTCCAACGGTCGAGAGGCCGGTCGTTTCCGGCAGGCCGAGAGCGAGGTTCATGCACTGGACGGCGGCACCAGCGGTGCCCTTGGCCAGGTTGTCGACGGCGGCCACGACCACGAGCCGGTTCAGGTCCTCGTCGACGGTGACTTGCATCTGGACGGCGTTCGAACCGAGGACGGCGTTCGTCGTCGGCCAGAAACCTTCGGGCAGAAGGTGGACGAACGGCTCGTTCGCGTACGCCTTCTCGTAGGCCTCGCGAACGTTTGCGCCGTCTTTGAGCTGCGCGGTGCAGGTCGCGAGGATGCCGCGCGACATCGGTGCGAGCACCGGCGTGAAACTGACCTTGATCGGCCTGCCCGCGGCGGCGCTCAGGTTCTGGGTGATCTCCGGCGTGTGCCGGTGCGCGCCACCGACGCCGTACGCGCTGGCCGAGCCCATGACCTCGGAGCCCAGCAGGTTCGGCTTCAGCGACTTGCCCGCGCCGGACGTGCCGGAGACCGCGACGATCACGACCTCGTCCTCGATCAGGTCCACGGCCGGGGCCAGGGCGAGCGACGAGACCGTCGGGTAGCAGCCGGGGACGGCGACGCGGCGGGCGTTGACGAGCCTGTCCCGCTGGCCGGGCAGCTCGGGTAACCCGTACGGCCAGGAGCCCGCGTGCTCGCCGCCGTACCACCGCTTCCAGGCATCAGCGCTGGTCAGCCGATGGTCGGCACCGCAGTCGATCACTACTGGGTCGTCCCCGGAGTCGCCGAGTTGCTCGGCGAGCTCGGCTGAGTGACCGTGGGGCAGTGCGAGGAACACCACGTCGTGCCCCTTGAGGGTCTCGGCTGTGGTGTCTTGGAGACGGCGGTCCGCGAGCGGCAGGAGGTGCGGCTGGTGCTTGAGCAACAGGTCGCCGGCGCTGCTGTTCGCGGTCAGCGCGCCGATCTCGACGTCCGGATGAGCCAGTAGCAGGCGGAGCAGCTCGCCACCCGCGTACCCGCTGGCGCCCGCGACCGCGATCCTCACTGTCATACGCATGATTATGCACGGTCATGCAAACCCACTCAACTGGAATGCGCACGCGGGGAGCTTTCGTGCGCTCCTGGCGCACGCGAGGCCCCCGCGTGCGCAAAAAAGACGTGGCCGGGTGGCGTGGTTGTCCGGGACAGGTGGCGCTGTGGCCGTGCTGACCGGCTCGGTCAAGATGAGCTGCGTGAACGTGAGGCTGCGCGACGGACTCTGGGCGGCGGGCGCACTCCTGCTGGCGCTGGTGACGCTGGTCGCACCCCTCGGCAGGCCCAGTCCGTCGTGGCTGATCGCGGCGTCCGCGGTGTGGGCCGCCGCGCTGGTGCCGATCAGCGCGCGCTGGCCGCGGTGGGCGATCGTGCTCACCGCTCCCCTCAACGCCGTCAACAACCTGCTCGCGATCGCCCCGACCTCGCTCGTGGTCTTCCGCGCGGCCCGGTCCGTTCGTTCGCAGGGACAGCTGTGGGCGTTGATCGGCGTCACGACGGTCCTGCAGGCGGTGTTCGGCGGGGTGCACGCGTGGCGCGCCGGGGACAGCCTGATCGACTACCTGCTCGGCACCGCGTTCTCGGTGGTGTTCCTGCTGCTCTTCCCCGCGGTGGCGGGCGGACTCGTCGGCCGGCGCAAGCCGTTGACACAGGTGCTGATGGAGCGCAACGACTACCTGGAACACGCGCGTGAGTTGACCGCGAGCACCGCACGGTCGGACACACGCGCGCACATCGCGAGCGAGATGCACGACATGCTCGGCCATCGGCTCCGCCAGCTGACGGCACATGCCGGGGAGCTGGCGCGTTCGACTGCCGAGCAGGCCCCTGAGCTGCGCGAACAGGTCGAGCTGATTCGCAGGACGTCTGCCGTGGCGATGGACGAGCTGCGCGAGATCCTCGGTGTGCTCGGGACGACCGAGGCCAGCGAGGACGCAGGCACGCGCGCGGACGTCGAACGGCTCGTGGCCGCCTCGGCAGACGCGGGCGTCTCCGTGCACCTGGACTGGTCCGGTGACGATCTGGACGATGCCGACGCACGGCTCCGGAGGGCAGTGCATCGGGTCGTGCGCGAAGCACTCACGAACGTGCACAAGCACGCGCCGTCAGCACGAACGCGCGTCTCGGTGCACGTCGACGACCGGGTGCTCGTCGAGGTGGTCAACGGTCCCAGCAACGCACCCAGGGGCAGCGGCACCCGGCGCGGGCTCATCGGGTTGGAGGAACGCGTCGAGCTGATCGGCGGGACGTTCGAGGCAGGCCCGTTCGCGGGCGGGTTCCGGGTGGCCGCGACCCTGCCGCCGCACCCGGTGGTGCCGGAGGAAACAGGCGCGACAGCTGCCGTGGCGGAGGCGCCGCCGCCGATCACCGCCGAGATCCTGACCGTGCCGCGCGTGGTCGGCAGCGGGTGCCTCGCCGCGCTGTCGGTCGTACCTGCGCTCGGCACGGCGTTCGTGGTGCTCATCGTCGCGATCTTCGGTCGCGGCGAGATGAGCCGGCAGGAGTTCGACGCGTTCCAGGTGTCGGTCGCACACAACGAGGAAGTCACCGAGACGTACGGCTTCGGGGTGCCGACGGACCACTCCGGCTGCCACCGCTACCACGCGCGGGACGAGTCCAGCCGCGACTTCGAACTGTGCTTCGACAAGCGGGGCGTGCTGACGGCGAAGAGGGAGCTGGGCCGTTGAGGTTCGTCTGGCCTGTTTTGGCGTTCGTGGTCGGCCTGATGCCGTTGGTGGCTCCCGTCGCCCCGGTCCCGCATCCGGCGCTGACCGTCGCGTCCGCGGTGTGGATCGCGGCCCTCGTGTGGCTGGCTCCGCGCAAACCGGAGTGGGCGCTGCTGCTCACCACACCGCTGTTCGCGGTCAACAACCTGCTGACGATGGCCACCACCACGTTCGTCGTGTTCGCCGCAGCTCGGCGCATCCCCCGGCGCGGCCGGCTGTGGGCGCTGCTGGGCGTGACGGCGGTGCTGCAGACCGGGTTCGGCCTCCTCGCGGTGCACCAGAGCCAGCCGCTGGGAGAGAGCTTGCTCGGCGGGATCATCGGATCGGCGTTCTTCGTGATCTTCCCCGCCGTCTCCGGCATGCTGCTCGGCCGCCGCCGGCCCATGGTGCAGCTGCTGCAGGAACGCAACGAGTACTTGGAACGCGCACGAGCACTCACGGCCGCCTCCGCCCGTTCCGAGGAACGCGCGCACATCGCCGGCGAGATGCACGACCTGCTCGGCCACCGGCTCAGCCTCATCTCCATCCACGCCGGGGCACTGGAGCTCGCCACCGCGCGAAAGGCCCCGCAGCTGCACGAACAAGCCGAGCTGATCCGCACCACCTCGTCCCTCGCGATGGCCGAACTGCGCGAAATCCTCGGCGTGCTGCGCACCAACCCGGAACCCGAGTCGCTCGACGAGGACACCGGCACCCGCTCCGACATCACCGCGCTGGTCTCAAGGTCGTCCGCGACGCTCGACTGGTCCGGCGACGACCTGCACGGCGCCGACCCCCGCACGCGACGCGCGGTGCACCGAGTGGTCCGCGAGGCGCTGACCAACGTCCGCAAACACGCACCCCACGCACGCACCCGAGTGCAGGTCACCGTCCACGGCGGACGCGCACGCGTCCAGGTGCTCAACGGCCCGTCCGACGCGCCCCCCGGCAAGGGCGCCCGGCGCGGCCTGATCGGCCTGGAGGAACGCGTCGGGCTGCTCGGCGGGTCGTTCAGCGCGGGCGCCCCTCCGGAGGGCGGCTTCCGGGTGGCGGCGGACGTGCCGCTGCGACCCGCGTCCCAGGCCGTCACCGAGGTCAGGGAGGTGCCACCACCACCGGCAGCCGAGGTGCTGACCGTGCCGCGCGTGCTGGGCGGCGGATGCCTCGGACTCCTCGCGCTGCTGCCGATCAGCGGGGCGCTCATCGTGCTGGTGCTCTTCACCTTGCTCAACCCCACGCAGATGAACGCGTCGTACTTCGACTCGCTGCGGGTGGGCGTCACGGCCGAGGACGAAGTGATGGGCGAGTACGGCGTCGGCGAGCTCGGCGTGGACGGGTGCTCGCGGTTCCGGACGTCGCACGACGCCTCACTGCTCTACAAGCTGTGCTTCCGCGACGGCAAGCTGCACTCGAAGGAGCAGGAGAGGCCGTAGTCACTTTCAGGGCCGATGACGGGCCGGGTCATTTCATCGCCGCTTCGCGACGACAGCGATTGGGGCTTGACTTCGAGCCTCTGGCGAGATGCTTTTCGGCCTTCACAAGCCGGGCACAAGGAACCCGGCCGATCCGAACACGGTGGAATCTCGCACTCAAAGTCAAGCCCCAATCGCGCGGGCTGGGCACCTCACTACCGCTTACCGGGCCGGTATATGGCCTTTACAGGCTCGGCTTCGCCGTCACTGGAGAGGCACGGGCGGAAGGTTCACACTTTCGTGTGCCGCTTTACCTGCTTTTATGTCGTGATCTTGCGGTAGATTAGAACACGTGATCGAACCCGACCTTCCCCTCCTCCCCACCGGCGAGGTGCTGAGCGCTCTCGTCGATGAGGTGGCGGATATTCGGGCTCGTCATTACGCGGTGATGCGCAAGGTCGCGGATTTGAATCAGCGTGGCGCCGCAAGCGAACTTGGCTATAAAGATTTGGCTCAGGTGTTGCAGCACGCGATCCGCTTGGACCGGAAAACCGCCAAGCAGTGGGTGGCCAATGCCGGACTGCTGGGACCGGGGATCACGCCGACCGGCAGTGAGATCGCGCCTGAGCTGCCGGTGACCGCGTCGGCGGCGGCCGAGGGCGCGCTGTCGATCGAGCATGTCGCGGTGGTCGCCGAAATCATGAAGGACCTGCCCGCCGAGATCGAGCAGACCGTGGTCGGCCTCGCCCGCGAGCACGACCCGGCCGCGCTGCGGACGATGGGCCGCAAGCTGGTCTACGCGCTCCTGCAGAACGATCCGGAGCCACGCGATCCCGAACCGGTGCGGCAGGTCAACCAGCATGTGATGCACTGGAAGAACGGCTATCTGGAGATCCGGGCGAAGCTGGACACGGTCACCGGCGCCAAGTACCGGGCCCTGATGGACCCGCTGGCCAAGCCCGGCCCCACCACGGCCGAGGAAGGCCCCGACCCGCGGTCACGTGCCGAGCGTGAGGGCGATGCGCTGGCCGAGCTGGTGGACCTGATGCTGCGCGCCGACCAGTTGCCCGAGCATGGTGGTGAGCCGGTCACGCTCACGGTGACGATGCGCTACGAGGACCTGGCCAAGCAGGCGGGCCAGGGCATGCTCGACAACGGCGAGCGCATCCCCGCCGCAGAGGTCCGCCGCCTGGCGTGCAACGCGGGCATCATCCCGCTGATCCTGGGCGAGAAGTCGCAGCCGATGGACATCGGCCGCAAGACCCGCAGCTTCCCCGCCGGAATCCGAAGAGTTCTCGTCGCTCGTGACAAGGGCTGTGCGTTCCCCGGTGTGCGCCACGAGGCGCTATCAACCAATTCGGAGGTGAAAGACCGCCGACGCTGTTATGTCGCATCATGATGGTGATAGCTGAGGGC
>NZ_JBEXJN010000106.1:0-16552 GCF_040609115.1 Lentzea sp. NPDC004782 | reverse complement strand
GCGAACTCTACATCATCCCGCACCCCCAGTGGGGGTAGCTGGTTGCCGTTCACCGCCCACGCGGGCTCGCGTGGGCGTTGAACGTCTCAAAAGCTTTGCGCAGCGGTGGAAACCGCTGGATCAGGCCGATCCGGCCAATGGTGGTGCGGCGATCGCCGCACCGACAGGTGTCGATATCGCGGGCCCAGCCCAGCGCATGCCCATGAACACGAACTCCCCCAGTTCACAAATGCGGGCGCGATGTGTTTGCCCCCCAAGGCACACCACGCACGCCCCATCTGCGTGCGCCTCGAACGTACTCGCCGCCGTGCCCGGTAGCAAGCAAAGGGCCGTTCCCGCAACGGAACGGCTCAACAAAAGAACAAAAGGGACCGCACGCAACCCGGCGATCCCCTTTGTCCAACCCCTCGGTCAGGCTTGGATCGTTGCCGCCTCCTGACGGCTGCCGCCCTTCGAGACGACGAAGATCCGGCACTTCTCGCCCCCAGGGATGCCGTTGATCGCCATGTTGGTGCGCACCCGCCCGCGGCGGGGACGACCTTCACGGTCATCGACGCCTTGTCACCGGGTCGGTGAAGTCGGGAGCTCGGTGCCCGACAGGTCCGGAGCCGTCGTGGTCGGCGCGAACAAACCCGATGTCCGACGAGGTCGCCTTGCCGACGAAGACGTCGGCACCGAGCACCAGCACGGCCGCGATCATGGCCGGTGCCTCCGGCTTCGTGCTCAAGCGCATCGTCTGCACCGATCTCACGGCGGCGGTGAAAACGGTCGCCGAGGGGAAGTCCCTGCTGGACGCGCGCTCGACCGCGGCACTGCTCAACCGGATCCGGCGTGAACGTGAACAGGGCGACCCCGTCGGGTCGCTCGCCGAGCAGGAGCGGACCGTGTTCGACTACATCGGTCAGGGTCTGATGAACCGGCAGATCGCGGAGAAGATGTTCCTCGCCAAGAAGACCGTGAAGAACTACGTGTCGCACCTGCTCGCCAAGCTCGGCCTCGAACGCCGCACCCAGGCGGCCGTGCTCGCCTCCCAGCTGCAGAAGCCTCCCGCCCACCAGAACGAGGACGGCTGAGTCAGTTCAGCGGGACCTGCCAGGTGACCCGCGTGCCACCGTCGGGCTCGTCCGCCATCACCAGACTGCCGCCGAGCCCGGCTGCGCGTTGTTCGAGGTTCCGCAGCCCACTGCGTGCAACGTGCGGCGGCATGCCGAGCCCGTTGTCGACCATTGTGATGATCAAGGTGTCGCCGGCTTCGACGGTGAGTGTCAGCTCCGTCGCGCGTGCATGACGCAGCGCGTTGCTGACGGTCTCGCGAACGACCGCTTCCGCGTGCTCCGCGATGTGGTCCGGCACCAGGTTGTCGATCGTGCCCGACATTCGCACAGCTGGGCTGACCTCGGAGTTCTCCGTGAGTTCGGCGACGACGTCGAGCAATCGGCGGCGCAGCCCCGTGTCGTCGGCGGCGGTCTGCAGGTCGAAGATCGACGTGCGGATCTCCAGCACCGTCTGATCGAGCTGGCCCACGGCCTTCTGCACCCTGCGTTTGGCTTCGGGGTGGTTTACCCAGGTCAGTGCGCCCTGCAGGCTCATGCCGGTGGCGAAGAGCCGCTGGATCACGTGGTCGTGCAGGTCGCGGGCGATGCGGTCGCGGTCCTCCAGCACGTCGATCAGGCGGCGAGCCTGCTGGTTCTCCGCGAACTCCATCGCCACCACCGCCTGGTCGGCGAACGAGGCCAGCAGGGGCATGAGATCCGCCCCGAACGCGGGTGCGGCCTTTTCCCGGACCACCACCAGCGCCCCGGTCACCGTCGCGCCTGCCCGCAACGGCAGCACGGCCGCCGAGCCCGGCTGCACGGGCAGTTCGCCGAGCTGACCCTGCACGTCCTCGGTCAGTGCGGGTGCGCCGGTCTCCAGCACCTCCGCCAGCAACGGCAGGTCCGTGGTGAACTCCGCGGGAGCAGAATCGTCGCCTGCCTGCGCCAACCTGCGCACCACGCCACCGTTGGCCAGCAGCACCACCGCCCACAAGGCAGACGACAGCTCGGCGACGCGCTGCGCGATCAGTCGCAGGGCGTCCTCCGCCGACGCACCGGCGAGCAGTTGAGCGTTGATCTCCGCGGTCGCCTCCAGCCACCGTTCGCGCATGCGCGACTGTTCGAACAGCCTGGCGTTCTCCACCGCCACACCGGCCGCCGCGGCCAGCGCTGCCAGCACGACCTCGTCGTCGGCGGTGAAGTCGCCGCCGTCGGTCTTCTCGGTCATGTAGAGGTTGCCGAACACCTCGTCCCGCACACGCACGGGGGTACCGAGGAAGCTGTGCATCGGCGGGTGGTTGGGAGGGAAACCGACCGACGCCGAATGCTCGGTGAGGTCGTGCAACCGGATCGCCCTCGGCTCCTTGATGAGCAGCCCGAGCAGGCCCTTGCCCTGCGGCAGGTGCCCCATCGTGGCCCGCGTGCCCGGGTCGATGCCGACGTAGACGAACTGCGAGAGGTTGTGCCGCGAGCCGAGCACGCCCAGCGCGCCGTACCGGGCGCCCACGAGTTCAACGGCGGCCTGGACGATGCGTTGGAGGGTGGAGTCCAGCTCCAGGCCGGCGCCGACGGCGAGCACGGCGTCGAGCAGGCTCTGCGTCTTGTCCCTGGTCGACCCGATCTCCGCGAGCCGGTCGCGCATCTCGTCCAGCAGCTCGTCCAGCCGCAACCCGCCGAGCAGGCTGTGCGACGGTGTCTCGTCCGGTCCTCCCATGGATCAACCTTGTCACGGGGCGCGCGAGGCGGCCAAGCAATCCCTGAGAGGTCGGGACCTTCGAACGTGGGAACAGCGGCCGGCAGCACGGACAGTGCGGGTACCGATGTTCCACGATGCAAAACCACGAGGTGAAGGAATGACCGAAGTCACGACGGCGCTGGGGCTGACAACGGAACAGGTCGAGCGCGTGCTCACCTCGGCCTCGCTCGCGCCGTCCGTGCACAACACCCAGCCCTGGCGGTTCAAGATCGCGCCAGACCGGATCGAGCTCCACCCCGACACCTCCCGGGCGCTGTCGGCTACGGACCCCGAGACCCGCGAACTGCGGCTCTCCTGCGGCGCGGCGCTGTACAACCTGCGCCTCGCGCTGCAGAGCACGGGCGTACGTCCCCTGGTGACGATGCTGCCCGGCAAGGACGCTCCCGGAGCCCTCGCGGTGGTGCGGCGCGGCGGCACGATCAAGATCGACGACGAGGGCCGCAGGCTGCTCGGCGCGGTGCCACACCGTCGCACGAACCGCAGGCCGTTCCTCGATGCCCCCGTCGACCCCCGCCAGCGCCACGTCCTGGTCAGGGCCGCCGAACTGGAGCGGTCCTGGCTGCACGTCGTCACCACGCCGGAGGACCGCGCGCAGCTGCAGCAGCTCGTCCACAGGGCGCATGAGATCCAGCTCGCCGATCGCGCCGTGCAGGCCGAGCTCGCCGCCTACACCGGCCACCGCCCCGGCACCGGCGACGGCGTGCCACCGGCGTCGACCGGGGTACGACCGGCGATGCAGGACGAGTGGGCGTTCCGCGACTTCCAGGGCTCCGAACGCCACCTCGGCAAGGACTGCGAGTCCGACCCGCTCGTGGTGGTCCTGTGCTCGCACTACGACAGCCCGCTCGGCGACCTGCAGGCCGGGCAGGCGATGCAGCGCGTCCTGCTCACCGCCACCGTGCACGGGTTGTCCGCATCGTTCCTGTCCCAGCCGATCGAGGTGCCTCGGGTGCGGGAGGATCTGCGACGAGCGCTGGGCGGGGTTCTCGTGCCGCAGACAGTGCTGCGCATCGGGTACAGCACACCGGTCCCTCCCACGCCACGACGTCCCGTCTCGGAACTGCTGATGGACTCCGGCGAGCACGTGCTCCGTTAGATCAGCACCGGTTCCGGCGAGCGGCACGACAGCGGTACCGCCGCAAAGGCTGCGGCTCTCCAGGTGCGTCAACCGGTGCTGGACGAACACCATGGCCGCGTTGCCGTCCCCGCTACTCGCCGACCGGTTCGGCCCAGGCGCACTGCGAAGCACAACGCGGAAACCGGCGCGTCAGGAGTTGACCCAGCTGAGAACACACCGGGTGACCGTCACACCACCTCGGTGGCGCACTTCGCGCCCCAGTCCCGAGCGCGGTCGAGCTCACCGTCCACCAAAGGGCCTTTCGTGCCGTCGACGTAGAAGTTCTCGGCCGAGGTGAGCGCCCGGAATCCAGCTCGTCGTAGCCGCGTGAGCGCAGCGCGGGCGGCAGAACCGGGCAACCTCGGTCGTTTGACCTTCGTGTCGAACGCGACGACCGCAGGACGTGCCGATCCCTTGCCCACCTGGTCGACCCATTCACGCAACCCCGGGCCGGTGGCCGTGGCGGCGTCGGCTCCCTGCTTGGCCGCGTCGGCGCGCGTGCTCGGCCTGCTCATGCTGAACGCGTGCGTCGGACCGCCGACCACCAGCAGCTCGACCTCGTCACCGAGCACGGGCGGGGCCGAACCCACCGCCACCACGTCGACGGTCATCCCGGTTCGCAGGCCCTCAGCCACCGCCTCGGCGACCAATTCGGTGTTGCCGAACATCGACTCGAACACGACGAGTGCTTGCCTCATCATCGCCACCTCACTCATTTCCGCACAGCGACCGGGTTTCCTGACCGTCGGACCGCGGGACGCAGGCTGACACCCATGATCACGACCGCCGCCAGGAACACCCCGGCGACCAACGGCTCGGCCGGATCGAATCCCGGCGCTCCCGGCACCCCGGCCTCGGCCTGGAACACGAGGGCCACCACGTAGTTCACCTGGTACAGCGCGCCGAAGACGAGCACCGCGGTCGCGAGCACGTATCCCCAGGAGTTGCGGCGCCACAACAGGATCGACGCCAGTGCACAGCCCGGCACGAACAAGACCAGATCCAGGGCGTACGCCAGGTGCACCGCCTGCATCGGGAGCACCAGTTCGCTCTCCCCCGGCGGTGCCCCGGTGAAGGCGAAGCGCAGGGAGTGGAACACCCACATTCCCGCCAAGCTCACACCGACGAGCAGCAGCACCGCGCTGATCGACCGCGCCGGTGTCCCCGGCCTGAATCTCCCGCGCACAGCGGCGGCGTCCACGTTCAGCAGCAAGAGCACCGCAGCCCCGGCAGACAGGGGCAGGACCGCCGTGTGCACGAGGAACATGTCGTTGAACGCGGACCCGAAGACGTAAATCGCGTAGTTGTAGCTCGCGTACATCAGCACGCCGAGCCAGGTCAGTTGCGCGCCAACGGATCCACGCCGCGACATCACCAGCGAGCCCACCAGCAGCGGCACCGCCAGCGCCAGCGTGACCAGGTCGTAGGCGCGCAGCTCCGCGGCCACCTCGAGCGGGTCCTGGTAGAGGCCCGGCTTCCACAGCCCCACCACCGACGAGACAGTCATCAACGCCGCGACGACCACGGACACCAGCCGTGCCCGGCCCAGTCGGTCGATCCGTCGTGCCTCCATGACGTCTCCCGCCTTCACGTATCGCCCACACCGACGCTAGGTCCGCCGCGCTGCGACGCAGGAGATTCGAAGGTCCCCGTCGCTGGGGACCACGGGCTCTGCGCCGCGCACCAACGCACCGGCAAGTCTGGGAAACGACGGACCGACGAAGGGGAATCCCGATGAAGGCGCTGGTCTACCACGGTCCTGGCAAGCGTGCGTGGGAGGACGTTCCCAAGCCCGAGATCAAGGACCCGACCGACGCGATCGTCCGCGTCACAGCGGTCACGATCTGCGGGACGGACCTGCACATCCTCAAGGGCGACGTGCCCGAGGTCGAGCAGGGCCGGATACTCGGACACGAGGCGGTCGGTGTCGTGGAGCAGGTCGGTGCCTCGGTGACCGGGGTCGAGCCCGGCGACCGCGTCCTGATCTCGTGCATCACGTCCTGCGGCCGTTGCCGGTACTGCCGCACCGGTAGCTACGGCCAGTGTCTCGGCGGCGGTGGCTGGATCCTCGGCCACACAACGGACGGCGTGCAGGCCGAGTACGTGCGCGTGCCGTTCGCGGACACCTCGACCCACCTGCTGCCCGACGACGTCACCGACACCGCCGCGGTCGTGCTGGCCGACATCCTGCCCACCTCCTACGAGGTTGGTGTCCTCAATGGACAGATCAAGCCGGCGGACACGGTGGTGATCGTCGGCGCGGGACCGATCGGCCTCGCCGCGATCCAGACGGCGCAGCTGTACAGCCCCGGCCACATCGTCGCGGTCGACCTCGCGGCCTCCCGGCTCGACGCTGCCGAACAGTTCGGCGCGGACGTCACCGCGGCCACCGCGGAGGACGCGGAGCGGATCGTCGGTGAGCTGACCGGTGGGCTCGGCGCGGATGTCGCGATCGAGGCGGTCGGTGTGCCGGCGACCTTCGAGCTGTGCGCGAAGCTCGTACGGCCGGGCGGGCACGTCGCGAACGTCGGCGTGCACGGCAAACCCGCCACCCTGCACCTGGAAGAACTCTGGATCCGCAACGTCACCATCACCACCGGCCTGGTCGACACCAGCTCGACGCCGACACTGCTGCGCATGGTCGCGGCCGGCCGGATCGACGGCGAGCGGTTCATCACGCACCGCTTCGCACTGGATGAGATGGAGCAGGCCTACGAGGTGTTCGAGAACGCCGGCGACACCGGTGCCCTCAAGGTGGTGCTGACCCGGTGACCACCGCCACCGAATGCGCGGCAACCACGGCCTGGCCCGGATTCCGTGCTGGGCGGTGGCGCGACGGGTGACCTCCTCGCCGGCACCGACCTCGTGCTGCTCGGCATCAAGTCGTGGGATCCCAGGACCTACCGGCGCGCGGCGTCAGTCGTCTGGGTCAGCGGTCCCTGGTTCGCGGAGGTGGAGTGGCCGCTTCGTTGACGAGCAACCGATACAGGAGGTCGTTGTGACCGGCACGGCACGCAGGTCCCGCACAACGGCACGTCGAAGCGGCTACCTGGTTGCGGCGCGGCTCTGCTGATTCTGATCAGCGTGTCGCCGGGGGGTGGCAGGTGATACGGGCGTTGACCAGCGCAGCAGCCGACGTGGTCGTGGCGGTGGACACCGCGTTGGCCGTCGCGCCAGTCGTCGATCTGCGCTGTGCGGCCCGGTCCAGCAGTCCGCGAACGCACAGCTGATCGTGGTCGGCACACGGGGACGCGGCCTGCTGCCCGGATCCACCAGCCAGGCGCTGATCCACCACGCTCGGCAGATGCGCGACGGTACCGAACGGGGCCCTGAGGAGGTTCTCGGACGGCTGGCGGAGCCTTTCGCGAGCGCCGGTCGACCGACCGGTTCAGGGGGAGAGCGGCACGCGCCAGATCAGGGTGGTGCCCCGAGGCGGCACGCTGTCGGTGGTGAGCGTTCCGCCGTGCTTTTCCGCGCGGGTGCGGAGGTTGGCCAGGCCGCTGCGGCGGGTGGTGTCGCCGATGCCGCGGCCGTCGTCCTCGATGCGGGCGGTGACCGCGTCGGGGGTCGCGGAGATGTCCACCGTCGCGGTGGTGGCACGGGCGTGGCGGGCGGTGTTGGACAGGGCTTCGCGGACGACGGCGATCAGGTCCGCGGCGATGTCGTCGGGCACGAGGGTGTCCAGCGGGCCGTCGAACCGCAGGGCCGGGGTGAAGCCGAGTGGCTCGGTGGCGTCGTGGATGACGTCGGTGAGCTGAAGTCGCAGACTCGGTGGCTCGTCGGCTGTGCGTGGTGTCTGCAGGTTGAAGATCGTCGTCCGGATGTCGCCGACCACCTTGTCCAGCTTGCCCACCACGGTCAGGAGCCGTCGTCGTTGGTCGGTGGTCGCGGTGGTGGCGACGCTGTGCAGGGACAGGCCGGCCGCGAAGAGCTCCTGGATCACGTGGTCGTGCAGGTCGCGGCCGATGCGGTCGCGGTCCTCCAGCAGTTGCAGCGTCTCGGCGTCGGCGCGGTGCAGGGCGAGGCGCTGGGCCAGCGCGGCCTGGGAGGCGAACGAGGCGAGCAGGTCCAGGTCGCGCTGGTCGAAACCACGGCCGCCGGGACGGTTGGCGACGATCAGCACACCGGTCGGGGTTTCGCCGGGTGCCACGAGCGGGGCGGTCATTCCCGCGCCGAGGTGGGCGGACCAGGGTGCGTCGGGGACGTGACGGCGTGCGTCCGCGGCGATGTTGTCGCTGAGCAGCGGTTGTGCGCTGGACATGGTCAGTCCGGACAGTGATTCCGCCGCGGGCATCTCCTGTCCGAGGAGTTCGCCCGCGTGCTGTCCGGCGGCTGCCCGGACGCTCAGCACAGCGGGATCGTGGGTGGGCACGATGACGGCGGCGATGTCGGCGTCGGCGACGGTGCGCGCGTGGTCGGCGATCAGGTGCAGCACGTCGTCGGTGTCGGTGCCGGCCAGCAGTGCGGCGGTGATCTCGACGCTGGCGTGCTGCCACGCGGCACGGCGCTGAGCCTCGGCGTAGAGCCTCGCGTTGTCGACGGCGACTGCGGCGAACCCGGCGAGCGACTCGACCAGCGCCTCGTCCTCGGCGCTGAACTCGTGACCACCCGTCTTCTCCGCCAGGTAGAGGTTTCCGAAGGCCTGGCCGCGGATGAGGATCGGGACGCCGAGGAAGGACCGCATCGGTGGATGGCCGGGCGGGAAACCGGCGGAGGCGGGGTGCGAGGTGAGGTCGGCCAGCCGGATCGGCCGTGGCTCGGTGATCAGCAGCCCGAGGATGCCCTCGCCGTGCGGCGGGTGCCCGATCTCGAGCGCCGCGTCGTCGTCGGCACCGCTGTGCACGAACTCCTGCACGACCTTGTCCGGCCCGAGCACTCCCAGCGCGGCATACCTGGCGTCGACGAGGTCTTTCGCCGCGTCGACGATGTGGCGCAGCACCACGGGCAGCTCGACGTGGGAGGCCACCAGATGGCCGGCCCGCAGCAGGGCCCACAGCCGTTCGGTGCGGGCGGTGCCGGGAAGCCGGAGCGGGTCGGCAGGGCTGGAAGGCGGGTCGGGTTTCCTGCCGTGCTCGGTCACGCCCGCCTCCTCCACGAAGATCTGGTGGACAGTCTCCATGATGGTCGCTGGAAGCGGTGATGCCGACCGGCTCCCGCGTCACGGGACCTCTGGCACTGCGCGGGCCGCGGCGCCGGCGCTCATCCTCGATGCTGGAACCGTTGTCCCTCGTTCCCGGGAGTCGTCGTGTCAGATCGGCAACAGCTCGAGCTCCTGGAGCTCGACGTGTGCCTGGCGTTGCTGCAGACCGTGCGGGTCGGGCGGCTGGTCTTCACCGAGGACGCGCTGCCTGCGGTGCAACCGGTCAACTTCCGGATGCATCAGGGGCAGGTGGTGATCCGGGTGGCCGGCGGAGGAAAGCTCGCCGCCGCGACCGGGAACTCCGTCGTCGCCTTCCAGGCCGACGAGCTCGACCCGGACCTGCGCACCGGGTGGAGCGTGACGGTGGTCGGTCACGCGAGCCTGATCACCGACATCGCCGAGCTCACGGAGATCTCCGGAACGTGGCTGCAGCCGTGGGTGGACGGACGGCGCGACCACTTCGTCCGCATCCAGACGGAGAAGGTCACCGGACGACGCCTGCACTCCACCGTCGGCACCTCCGCCTGATCCCAGATCAACGGAGTGCGACGGTGAGCAGGACGACCGCGAGCTGGCCGCTGTCGAGGACCCGCTCGTCGTCGTGGGTGTGCAGCCGGACCGTCCCTGTGATCACGGCGAGCGCGATGAGCGTGACGCCCGTGCGTTTCACGCCGTGCGTCGAACGGACGACCTTGTCGTGACTCCAGTGGTCCCGGTCGAACTCATCGGCCTGCCTGCCGCCGATCTGGTGCAGCGCGCGCGGGTCGTCGTCCAGACCGGGGTTGCCGGTGGGCGGCTCGGTTGCGGTGCTCACGTGTCGGTTCCTCCCGGCAATCCGCGGCAGGTTGATCGACAGGACCACCTCGGCCCCGACGGCGGTCGGCGAGGATGCGGCGCGGTGCGCGCTACCGGACGTGATCGGGCAGGAGCATCGCGCTGCCCACGCGGGCTCGCACCGTGTCGATGACGTCCCAGTCAGCGGCGTCGAGGGCGGCCAGCGCGGCGGGGAACACGCCGTCCTGCTCGGCGAGGATGTGGTCACGCAGCAGGTGCAGGGCGGCCAGCAGCCGCTCAGGCCAGGACGGGTCGGCGGGCGGGCCGTCGGCGGCCTCACCGAGGACACCCTCGATGTGCCGGTGCTGGGCGGTCAGGTCGGCGACGTGGCCGGGGAACTCGACGGCCAGCGGCGGGAACAGGCCTTCCTCCTCCACGGCGGTGTGCGGGCCGAGCACCGCCGAGATCTGGACGGCCAGCCACGCCATCGCGGCGATCTCACCGGCGGTGTGTGCGGCACGCACCCGGCTGATCAGGTTGACGACGTGGTCGTGTTCCGCGGTGAGTTCCGCGATCGCGGACAGTGCCTGACATCCGCAGTACTCACACATGTCACGACCTCGCGGATTCGGCGTCGTGCAGCGAGCGCCGCACGACGGTCGCGGTGAAGGCCAGCGTGCCCGCGGCGACCACGGCCAGTGCCGCCAGTCCGAGCGCGTAGGAGTCGAAGGCGCCGTAGAGGGCGCCCATGACCAGCGGCGGCACGAACCCGCCCAGGCCGCCCGCGGCACCGACCACGCCGGTCACCGAGCCGACCTTGGTCCCCGGCGCGAGCAGCGCGACCAGAGCGAACACCGCGCCGCTGCCCGCACCGAGCGCGGCCGCCATCGACAGGAACGCGATCGTGCCCAGCGGCATCAACGACGGGGTGAACGCCTGCACCGCGGCCCCGGTGGTGACGACGCCCAGCGCTGCCGCCAGCACCCGCACCGGGCCGACCCGGTCGGACAGCCAGCCGCCGACCGGCCGCATCAGCACCGCGAGCAGCACGAACCCGGCCATTCGGTTCGCCGCGTCGGCCTGCGTCAGTCCGTAGGCGGTCTTCAGGTAAGCGGGCAGGTAGACCGAGAACGCGACGTACCCGCCGAACGCCACCGCGTACAGCAGCGACGCCTGCCAGGTCACCGGCAGCCGCGCGGTGTCCAGCAGGCGGCGCGTCACCGACTCGGTGGGCACCGCCCGTCCCGGGGCGTCGCGCAACAACAGCGCCGCGAGGACCGCGTAGACCGCCAGCACCACCGCTGTGACGACGAACGGCGTCGCGACCCCGCCGGAGCCGACCAGCCGGACGGTGGTCAGCGCACTGATCGCGGTGCCACCCATGCCCGCGCCGAAGATCCCGATCGCCAGCCCGCGCCGCTGGGGCGGGAACCAGGCGTTGACGAACGGCACCCCGACGGCGAACGCCGTGCCGCCCAGCCCGAGGAAGAACCCGCCGATCAGCAGTGCGGCGAGCGAGGAGTGCCCGGCGAGGCCGAGGAACAGCACCGGCACGATCGTGATCAGCGAGATCGCCGGGAACATCGCCCGGCCGCCGAAGCGGTCGGTGAGCGCTCCCACGGGGATCCGCCCGAGCGAACCGACCACCACCGGGACGGCGACCAGCAGGGCCTGCTGGAACGCGCTCAATCCCAGCGAGTCCTTGAACCGCGGACCGAGCGGGCTCAGCAGCGCCCACGCCCAGAAGTTGATCGCGAACCCCGCCGTGGCCAGGCTCAGCATCAACGCCCGATGCCCTGAGGTAGGTGGTGGCGGCGGTGTCTGCCGTTCGGGTGCGACTGTCCTGTCGGCAATCCGGTGTGAAGTCATCGGCTTCTCAGCTCGTCATCCGCGTGGTCGTGTCGGCCCACCGGTCCGGAGGGCTCGCGTTCAGCGTCAACCACTCGTGGTCCTCCCCTCAGGGGCGAGGGCCCACTGCCCGACAGGACCAACGTCCCTACTCGACGCGACGACGAGTGAGTTCCCTGGACGGCGTGAAGGAAGACAGCACGCCTGCGCGTGGACACGTGATGCGCGGGCGGGTGTTCGTGTGGGCCAACGTCGTGGTGCTCGCCTGGCTGGCACTGGCCGTGATGCTGCTGGCCCTGCACGACGCGTTCCGCGTGCCGGTCTGGGCGGCGCTGCACGCCCTGCTGCTCGGAGCGGTCACCAACGCGATCGTGATCTGGTCGGAGCACTTCGTCGTGACGTTGTGCCGAGTCCCCGGGCCGTCACCGCGCAGGCTCGCGTTCGGACTGTCGGCACTGAATCTGTTCGTTCTCGTCGCGCTCGTGGGAGTCACGACCGACGTGGCGGTGCTCGCCGGCATCGGAGGGGCGGCGGTGGCCGTGATCGCCACCGTGCACACCGTCCACCTGCTACGGCTGAGGAAGACGGCGCTGCCGGGCCGTTTCGGCTACCTGACCGGCTTCTACGGCACCGCGAGCGCCGCGCTGGTCGCGGGCGCGGTGTCCGGTGCCGGTCTGGCGGTCGGCGCCGCCCACTGGTACGCCCGGCTGTGGGCCGCGCACGCGCACCTCACCTTGCTGGGCTGGATCGGGTTGTCGGTGCTGGGCACGCTGTTCACCCTCTGGCCCACCACGACCGGCTCGCGGATCCGGCAGGGCACCATCACGGCCGCCCGTCGTGCGCTGCCGGTGCTGGCGGGAGGGCTGGCGCTCGCCACCGGCGGCGTGCTCGCCGCGAACGTGTGGGTGACCGCGGCCGGTCTGCTCGGCTACGCGGCGGGAATCGCCGTCGCCATCACTGCACTGTGGAGCCGCCCGCGCGGAGCTGCGGCGTGGATGCTCGCGGCCGGCACGGGATGGCTCGGTACCGCCGTGCTGCTCGACGCCGTCCGCTTGCTGCTCGCCGGGACGGTCGAGGACCTGCCCGAGGTGATCGGCACCGTCCTGCCGGTCCTGGCGGTGGGCTTCACCGCTCAGGTGCTCATCGGCGCGTTGACCTGGTTGCTGCCGGTCGTGCTGGGTCGTGGGCCGGCCGAACACAAGGCCATCGCGGACGTCCTCGCCCGCGGCTGGCAGTCGAGGGCCCTCGCGACCAACATCGCGGTCCCCCTGGTCGCTTTCCGCCTGCCGGCTCCCGTGCCCCAGATCGGCTGGGCGCTCGCGGCCGTCAGCGTCGCGGCCTTCGTCGTCCTGGCTCTGCGGGTGGCGGTCCCGGCGGCGCGGAACCGTGCGCTCACGTCCGACCCCGGCCAGGTGCAACCCCGAGGTACCACCACAGGCGTTCTGGCAGGGCTGGTCGTTGTGGTGGTCGCCGTGGCGCTGGCCGGCAGCGGGCACAGCACCACGTCCGCTGTACCGGACGGGGCGCGCACCGTTGACGTGACGCTGAGCGGGATGCGGGTGCGGCCGGACGCGGTCACCGTGCCGGACGGCACGCGTCTGGTGTTGCGCGTGACCAATCAGGAGGCCATGCCGCACGATCTGCGCCTGGACAGCGGAGGGAGCACACCGCGGCTCGCCCGGGGTGAGACCGCGCTGCTGGACGTTGGACAGGTTCGCGGCGACAGGCGTGCGTGGTGCACGGTGGCCGGACACCGCGCCGCAGGCATGATGATGACCATCCGGACCGACGGCGGCCACCGGCACGAACCGTCCGAACAGGACAGTCACGAGACCGCGCCCGCGCTCGACCTCGCCGCAAGTCCCTCGCCCGGATGGAAGTCACGCGATGCCGCGCTGGCTCCGGCAGGCGGCACAACGCATCGCGTCGAACTGCGGGTCACCGAACAAGACCTGGAGGTCGCTCCAGGACGACGGGAACGACGTTGGACCTTCGCCGGAACCGCACCCGGTCCCGCGCTGCGCGGCCGGGTCGGCGACCAGTTCGAGATCACCCTGGTCAACGACACCACGATGGGCCACGGCATCGACTTCCACGCCGGAGCCCTCGCCCCGGACGGCCCGATGCGCACCATCGCCCCCGGCGAACGCCTGGTCTACCGGTTCACCGCGCACCGTGCCGGGGCGTGGCTCTACCACTGCAGCACGATGCCGATGTCCCAGCACATCGCCAACGGCATGTACGGCGCGGTGATCATCGACCCGCCCGAACTGCCTTCAGCGGATCGCGAGTACCTCCTCGTGAGCTCCCAGTTGTTCCTCGGCGCACCGGGCAGCGACGCACAGGTCGGCAACATCCGCGCGGGACGGCCCGACGGCTGGACGTTCAACGGCATGGCCGCCCAGTACGACCACGCCCCGCTCACCGCCCGCACCGGCGAGCGCGTGCGGATCTGGGTGGTCAACGCCGGTCCCGGCGACACCACCGCGTTCCACGTCGTCGGTGCCCAGTTCGACACCGTCTACCGGGAAGGGGCCTGGCTGCTCCGCCCGCCGGACGCCGCCGGGGGCGCCCAGGTGCTGGATCTGGCGCCGGCCCAGGGCGGGTTCGTCGAGCTCACCTTCCCCGAACCCGGCCATTACCCCTTCGTCGATCACGACATGCGTCACGCCGAGAACGGCGCCCACGGCCTCTTCACCGTCACGGAGCACCAGTGATCGACATCTGGACCGTCGTCCGGTTCCTCCACGTCCTCGGCGCCATCATCTGGGTGGGCGGGCAGCTGACCATCACCCTCGTCGTCCTGCCGCCCGCGCGCCGGGCGCTCACCCCGGCCGATCGAGCCGACGTGCTGCGGGCGGTGGGCAAGCGGTTCGCGGTCATCACCGCGACGGTGTTCCTGCCCGTCCAGATCACCACCGGCATCCTGCTGGCCGGCCGGCACGGCGTCACGTGGGCCTCGCTCCTGCAGCCCGGTTACGGCCGGGTCCTCGCGGCGAAGCTGCTGCTGTTCGTCGTGGTCATGGTGGCCACTGCCGTGCACGGCGTCGCTCAGGCCCAACAACGACCTCACGCCGCCAGAGCCGCCTCCATCACGGCACTGATCGGTTCAGCCGGAGTGGTGCTGCTCGCTGCGGGGCTGGTCGAAGGCTGAAGGCCTGCGGCACCGTCAGCCGGTTTCGAGGAGCACTTCGGGACAGCGCTCGGTCAAGCCGTCGAACGCGGCCCGCTGGTCCTTGAGATGGCGGTCGAAGAACGCCAGCGAGCAGGCGGTCACGATGTCGTGCGCCCGGTGCTTGTCGATCGGTCCCGTGAGGCCGAGCCAGCGGGTGAGCGGGGACAGCAGTGGTGCGTCGGAGAAGTCCTGGTGGTACATGTCGGGCACCTGCACGAGGTACGCGTCGCCGGGCGTGGTGTCGAACACGGCGCGGATGGTGGTGAGGGTCCGGTCGATGTCCGCCTGCGACCAGCCCTCGCGCCGCATCGTCGCGGCATCGCGGGTGATCCACATCGTGGGCTGGGACAAGCCTGTTCGGACCACGCTCAACGGCATCCAGACGTCCATCGGGAGGCAGGCGCGGAAACGGGATTCCTGTCGGCAGGCTTCGGCGGCGACCGCGCCGCCGAGCGACAGCCCGAAGATGCCCGCGCGGGACAGGTCCAGTCGTCCGGTGAGGAATCCGGTCGGGTCGGCGTGGTTCAGCGCGGTCAGCCGGTCGAGCGCGAAGACAGCGTCCTGAGCGAGGAACGGGACCGCGGTGTCGACGAAGTCGTGGTCGAGCATGCGGGAGTCGAACGTCACGAGCCGTCCGTCCGGGAACCGCACGCCGGCTGCCGCGTGCGGGTGGTCGATGGCCGCGACGACGTAGCCGTGCGACACCAGTTCTTCGACCTGCCAGGTGTTGTGCTGCCGGTAGCCGCCCCGGCCGGGCGAGAAGATCAGCACCGGGAAGCTCGGCTCATCGCACGCCACCGGCGCGGACGCGACGGCGTTCGTGGAGACGTACTTGAGGCACCGCAAGACGAAACGCGGCAGTCGGAGCAGCTTCGCCAGCGGCGCGAGAACGTCGGCGTCGGGAACGTACGGAGCCGGCGTGGCCGATGCTGGACGTGTTGCCGGGTACCAGATCTGCACGACCAGCTCGCGGTGGTCGTCGGGATCGGCGGTGAAGACGTCAGGCCGGTCGGTGTCCACCCAGTGGTGCGTGATCGTGCCGATCTCACACGGCCCGGACGGACGCGGTATGCGGAACAACGGTCGCGTCGTCACTCCTGGGCGGCCAGATGCGCTTGCACCCGGTCGACCGCGGCTTGAGGCGTGCGCCCCACCCCACGGACTCGATGGACGCCATCCGGCAAGAGGGCGGTCACGTCCGCAAGCACCGCGTCAGGCATCGCCGGATGCGGCATGCGGCTGATCGTCAGATCGACGGTGTCCGCGGCCGGGAACTCGGCGACCGCGAGTGCGCGCATCCGGCGCAGCAGCGGGGAGAACCAGTCGGCAGCCGCTCCCCTGCCGAGGTGCAGGTGGATCGTCGGCTGTGGTGGCGATTCCCACCGGTGTTGCCCGGGAACGTGAACGGTCACGTGTTCCACGATCCAGCCAGGACTGATCTTCGACCAGGGACTGTGGACCTGTTCTGACCAGACCGTTGTGCTCAGCCGCCGACGATCAGCCCAGTGAGATGGGGGCCTAGTGCTCCGTCGCCGGGCGGCGACGAGGGCCATGCTCGTATTGCGCACGTTGAACTTCGTTAGGGGGCAGCGATGTTGACGAAGACCGGGGTTGAGCTCTCGGAGGCCGAGTGCTGGGAGGTGCTCAGGACCGCGCGTGTCGGTCGTGTGCTCTACACCCGCAACGCGATGCCCCTGGCACATCCCGT
>NZ_JBEXJN010000105.1:0-17800 GCF_040609115.1 Lentzea sp. NPDC004782 | reverse complement strand
GTCTTTGAGCTCTGTGAGAGGAACCCAAAGATGATCAAGCGGTGGCCGTACCCATGTCAAAGGTCAAGAGCATCCTGGTTAAAACACCAGGTGGACGAATGAGCCGTTCATCGAGCAGCGGGCGGGCCTGGCGCCGCGGCGCTCACGTCAGCCAGCAGAACACGCCGCACACGCCGGCACCGAGCACGGCGGCGATGAGGACGGCCACCGCCGTGAGCATCAGAGCACGCCGCCGCACCGCCCGCACCAGCCGGGGCAGCAGCGTGGGCGGCACCTCCGGCGCGGTGCCGAGCGACTCGACCGCCCACGACCTCGGCACGCGCGCCAGAAATCCCGGCATCCCCGCGAGCTGGCCCACCGCCTGCTCGCACGGCGGGCAGACGTCGAGGTGGCGTTCGTAGGCCTGGCGGTCGCCCGGCGACAGCGACCCCAGCACGTAGGCGACGTCCCACTCCCGGAACGGGTCCGCTGGCGGTGTCACCGCCCCGTGACCCCGTTCTCCTGCAACGCCAGTCGAAGCGCGCGCAGGCCGTAGTGCAGCCGCGACTTCACGGTGCCCTGCGGGACGTCCAGGGCGTCGGCGAGCTCGGCGATGGTCTCACCGCGGAAGTAGGCCCGCGTGATCACCACGCGGTGCTCGGGTTTCAGCTGGGACAACGCGTCGGCGATGAGCCAGGCGTCGAGTGCGGCGTCGGTGTCGTCGGACCGCGGGCGCTCCGGCACGCGGGCGGACTCGACCTCCCACCTGGCCTGGGCGCTGCGCCGCTCGTCGATGGCGAAGTTGCGCGCCACGGCGTACAGCCACGCCTTCGACGCCGAGGAGCCCTGTTCCAGGATGTCCGGATGCCGCCAGGCGCGCAGCAGGGCTTCCTGGACGACGTCTTCCGCCAGTTGCTCGTCGCCGGTGAGGCGCAGCGCGTAGCGCCAGAGCGCGGCGGCGTGGCCGTCGTGCAGCGCGCGCAGGAGGGTGATGTGGTCGGTGTTGATGGCGCACCTCGTCTCACTGGCGGAACACCGGAGTGCGTTTGGCCAGGAACGCCGATGTTCCCTCGCGCATGTCGGCGGTGGTGAAGGTGTGCCGGAACGCGTCCAGCTCGACGCGCAGGCCCGTGTCGACCGGCAGTCCGTCGACGGCCCGCAGAGTCGCCTTGCACGTCGCGACCGCGTCGGGCGAGTTGGCGGCGATGTCGGCGAGCACGAGCCGTGCGGCGGCGAACATCTCCTCGCGCGTGTCGAAGACCTGGTTCACCAACCCGATCCGGTGCGCCTCGGCCGCGTCGACCCGGCGGCCGGAGTAGATCATCTCGCGGGCCCGCGCCGCCCCGACCCGCCGGAACAGCCGGACGCAGCCGCCGAAGCCGGGGATGAGGCCCAGCAGCACCTCCGGTTGCCCGAACACCGCTTTGCCGGTGGCGTAGACGAAGTCGCACGCCAGCGCCATCTCGCAGCCGCCGCCGAGCGCGTAACCGTCCACGCAGGCCACCACCGGGACGGGCAGCTGTTCGAGCAACCGGGTCACCTCCTGGCCCAGCGCGCCGAACGCCTCACCCTCCTCCGGTGTCATCGAAGCCATCTCGCGGATGTCGGCACCGGCGATGAACGCGGGCCCTTCCGCTCCCGTCAGCAGCACCGCGCGAGGCCCGGACAGCGTCGTCAGGAGGTGACGCAGTTCGCTGAGCGTCGCCTGCGACAGGGCGTTGCGGGCCCGCGGCCGGTTCACGGTCACGGTCAGCACGCCGCCCTGCTCGTCGAGCACCAGGTTCTGATAGTCCACAGTGGTCTCCTCACGAGTCCCAGATCGCGCCGTAGGCGGGAATTCCCCTGGATTCGAGCTCTTCGACGACCTGCCAGGTGGTCGGTTTGTTGGAGATGCAGATGACCGCCTCCGCGTCGAACCGGCGGCAGGCGTCGTAGGCGAGAGCGACCAGGTCGGGTTTGCCCTCGGTGGAGGTGTCCCAGACGACGGCGTCGGGCTGCACCCGCAGGATCTCGTCCACCAGCGCGTCACCGTAGGTGCGGCGCGGGTCGCGGGTCGACCACACGAGCTCGGCGGGCGCGGTCTCCGCCAGCAGGTGCGGCAGGCAGGGGCCGATGCCGCTGCCGGTGGCGACCCACACCACCCTGGTGAACAGCTTGTCGATGTTGCCGACGCCCGCGGTCGGGATGCCCTTCACCCACACGTGACCGGGCCGGTCGGTGATGAACTTCCCCGTCCAGTCCCCGGAACGGGAGATCGTGAGCCGGAACCCGCTGCGGCCCGGCGCCGGGACGTTGGCGAAGGAATGCCACTCCAGCAACGGGTTGCGGCTCACCGCGGTCGACGATCCGGCGAACGGCGTGACGCCGTAGTCGAACGACACGAGCGCGACGTGCGGTGACGGGCTGTCGATCCGCACCGGCACCCGGCGCAGCCGCAGCCACGGCAGCGCCACGCTGACCGCCACGAGGGCGAGCGGCCAGAGGAACACCGGGTCCGACACCGCCGCCAGCACGGCGAACAGCACGAGCACCGTCCATCCGCCGAACCGGTGCGAGCGCTCGAACAGGTCGTGGTGGCGGGCCCGCAACCGGGGCAGCGCGAGCACGATCATCCCGCCGAGCACCGCGAAGATCACCCACGTCAGCACCTGCACGAACGGCGGTCCCGTCGTCGTGACGGCCAGCACGAGAAACCACGCGGTGGCGCAGATCGCGGCACCGACGTGCAGGCCGCCGAAGTGGTAGACCTTGCCGAGCGTCCAGCGGATCCGCAACGGCCAGTGCGTCGGCGCGCTGGTGGCGAGCCGGAACAGCAGGTTGATCACGAGCTGCTGGCGGATCAGCGCGGCCAGGGTGACGTTGAGGACCACCAGCGTGGTCAGCACCTTCGCGTCACCCTGCCAGTGCCAGGACAGCGCGGCGACGACGTTCGCGAGGACGACGGTCGCGGCGAGGCGGTTGTGGTGGGTGAAGGGACGACGGCGCAGGATCGTGCGCAGCGACCGGTCAGCCGGCGGCAGCGCGACAGCGTGCACGGTCATGCCACGGTTTCCTTCTGCGCCAGACCGTCCAAACGCGACACGAGCGCGCGCCGGTCGACCTTGCCGCGGTCGGTCGTCGGCAACGTGTCGACGGCGACGATCAGCGTGGGCACGCAGTAGTAGGGCAGTCGCTGCTCGACCGCGCGCCTGGCCTGCTCCGGCGCCGCGGTGGCCGGGCTGATGAACCCGACGAGCCTTCCGTTGTGCACCAGCGTCGTGGCGCGGGCGCAGTCCGCCGCGTGCTCCAGCGCCGACGTCACGGCGTCGAGTTCCACCCGAAACCCGCGGACCTTGACCTGGTCGTCCGTGCGGCCGTGGTGCTCCAGCTGCCCGTCGGTCGTCCACCTGCCGAGGTCGCGGGTCCGGAACATCACGTGGTCGCCGCCGAGGAACGGATCAGGCCGATATCGTTGCGCGGTCAGGTCGTCGTCACCCAGGTAGCCTTCGGTCACGCACGCGCCGCCCGCCCACATCTCACCGATCTCGCCGATGCGGCACGGCCGCAGGTGCTCGTCGAGCACGTACACCGTGGTGTTCGGCACCGGCCTGCCGATGGTGAGCACCCCGGCGTTCGGGTCGTATCGCTGCACGGTGTTGACGATGGTGACTTCCGTGGGGCCGCACGCGTTGTGGAAGGCCGCGTGCCGCGACCACCTGTCGGCCAGCGCCTGCGGGCACCGTTCACCGGCGACCGCGACCGTGTGCACCCGTTGGCACACATCGGGATTCAACGACGCCAGCACGCTGGGCGTCGCGATGACGACGTCCACAGTGCTCGCGGTCTGCTCCAGGTCGGTGCCGCGGATCACCAGCGTGCCGCCGTTCGCGAGCGTGCCGAGGATCTCCCAGATCGCCATGTCGAACGCGATGTTCAGCAGCTGCGACACCCTGGTCCCGGTGGTGATGCCGAGGGTGCCCGGCCGGGTGAGCAGGACGTTGCACAGGTTGGCGTGCGAGACGCGCACCCCGTTGGGCCGTCCGGTGGTGCCGGAGGTGAAGATGACGGCCGCGATGTCCGACTCGCCGGTGATGCTGCGGCGGAACGACCTCACGTCGGGCAGGGCGTCGATCGCGATCACCATGCCGAGGTGGCGGGGCAACGCGGCCGCGTCGGCCTTCGTGGTGAGCACGACGTCGATGCGGGCGGTGCGGACGATGTGCCGCAGGTGCGCTTCCGGGGTGATGCGCACGTCCTGCGGCACATAGGCCGCACCCGCCTTGAGCACCGCGAGGATGCCCACGACCATCGGGACGGACCGGGTGAGGAACAGTCCGACGTGGTCGCCGGGCCGCACCCCGTTGCGCACGAGCAGCTCGGCGAGCCAGGAGGCCCTGGCGTCGAGCTCCGCGTAGGTCAGCGACTCGCCGAGGTGCTCGACGGCCGTCCAGTGCGGACGTCGTAACGCATGTTTTTCAAAGGCGTGATGAATGCGGTGGAACGGGGGAGTCCTGGTCGGTCCTGCGCCGAATGACTGGAACAGCTCGCGATCGGCAGGGGGTAGATCGCGCAGGGCAGCTTCCTGGAACACGGCTGTCACGACAGGTCCCTTCGTGAACGGAGCTCGGTCAACATCCTTGAACGAGACAGCCCGTCGGGAAGTTCATGTCGAATCGAACAGCCGGTCGAATCGATCAGAAGATTCTAATCCACTGTGGACAGTTGGTACACCGTCTCCTGGTGGTAGACCTCGCCCGGCCGCAGCACGGTGCTGGGGAAGTCCGGGCGGTTCGGCGAGTCGGGGAAGTGCTGCGCTTCCAGGGCGAACCCGGCGCCGCGGTGGTAGGAGCGGCCGCTCGGGCCGACCAGGTCCTCGGTCAGGAAGTTGCCGGAGTAGAACTGCAGCCCGGGCTCGCTGGTCCACATCGTCAGCACGCGCCCGGACACCGGGTCGCTCGCCCGCGCGGTGAACGGCGCGTCCACGTCCAGCACCCAGTTGTGGTCGTAGCCGCCCGCGATGAGCAGCTGGGGATCGGGCAGGCCCATGCGCTCGCCGATCGGGACCGGTCGCCGGAAGTCGAACGGGGTCTCGTCGACCGCGACGGGATCACCCACCGGGATCAACGTGTCGTCGACCGGGCAGAACCGGCTCGCGTTGAGCGTCAGCGACTGCCCGTACACGTCACCGCTGCCCTCGCCGGCCAGGTTCCAGTACGTGTGGTTGGTCAGGTTCAGCACGGTCGGCGCGTCGGCGGTCGCGCGGTAGGTGATGCTCAGCCGGTTCTGCCGGTCGAGGCGGTAGGTCACCTGCGCGGACACGGTGGCGGGGAAGCCCGCGTCACCGTCCGGGCTCTCCAGGTCGAGCCGCACGCCCACGCTGTCGGTCTCGTGCAGCTCGGTCGCCGACCACACCCGCGTGTCGAAGCCGGACGGGCCGCCGTGCAGGGTGTTCGGGCCGTTGTTGCGCGGCAGCCGGTGCAGGACGCCGTCCAGGGTGAAGGCGCCGGAGGCGATCCGGTTGGCGTACCGGCCGATCACGGCGCCGAAGAACACCCTGGCGGCGTCCGGCTGGTTGTTCGCGACGTAGTCGTCGAGCGACGGGAACCCGAGCACCACGTTGGCGGGCGCACCGTCGCGGTCCGGGGCCTCCAGCGACTGGATCACGCCGCCGTAGTCCAGCACCCGCACGGTGAGCCCACCCGGCCACGCCAGGACGTACCGGTGGACGTCGGTGTCACCGACCCGGCCGAACAGCTCTCGGCCGAGCTCGGGTTCCCGTTGCGACATCGAACTCCTCGATCAGTTGTAGTCGGCCCGGCAGTGGTGCGGCCGGATCCGCTGTGGCGCGACGCTCTCCAGGGTGGGCACGACCGGTGCGATCGTGCCGTCGCGGTTGAACTTCAGCTTGTCGATGGTGGTCTCGCGGTGCGTGCCGTCACCGTCCGGGATGGCGAACCGGTGGTAGGCGAGGTACCAGTCGTCGGTGCCGGGCACCTGCAGCATCGAGCTGTGACCGGTGCCCTTGATGCCGAGCTTGAGGTCCTTGCTCAGGATCAGGCCGCGGTTGGTGAACGGCCCGGTCGGGCTCGGCGCCGTGGCGTAGGCGACGCGGTAGTTCTCGCTGCCGGTGTCGTCGACCGACCAGCTCAGGTAGTACGTGCCCTTCCGCTCGACCATGAACATGCCCTCGCGGAAGTCCGTCAGCCCCTCGATCCGGACGACCTCGGCCGGATCGAAGGAGATCATGTCGTCGTTGAGCGGCGCGACGTACGCCTCGCCGTTGCCCCAGTACAGGTACGGCTTGCCGGTGTGGTCGATGAACACCGCCGGGTCGATCGCCTGGCCGCCACCGCTGGGGTTGCGCGGGATCAGCGGCTTGCCGGAGTCGACGAACGGGCCGGTGGGCGAGTCGCTCACCGCGACACCGATCTTGGCGTCGGCGCAGAAGTAGAAGTAGTACTTGCCGTCCCGCTCGGCGATGGTCGGCGCCCACGCGCGGCTGTCGGCCCAGCTGACGTCGGGACCGAGGTCGAGGATGACGCCCTCGTTCTTCCAGTCCGTCAGGTTCTTCGAGGACCAGGCGGAGAACTTCGTGCCGCTCCAGCCGGGGAACCCGTCCGTGGTCGCGTACATGTAGTACGTGTCGCCGAACGCCACGATGTTCGGGTCGGCGTTGAGGCCCGGCAGCACGGGGCTGCGCAGCTCGTGGGCCTCGACCGTCCACTCGCGACTCTCGCGGCCCGACCTCACCACGAACTTGCGGGGCTTGCGCAGGTCGACCGCACCGTTCGGGGTGATGGTGGCGCCGGGGGCGAGGCCGAAGTCGAGCTTCATCCGGCGCAGGTCGGTGCCGGGTTTCACGGGCAGCACCACGGTGCCGGACCCGATGACCGCGGGCGCCTTGAGCGAGGGGTGCGAGACCGACCGGACCAGGGTGCCGTTGAACGGCAGCGCCGCCACCTCGTCACCGGACAGCGCCCGGTTGTAGAGCCGGACGTCCTTCATCTTGCCGAGGAACGGCCGGTCCGCCGAGTAGACCGAACGGCCGAGGTAGTTGGCCGCGGTGATCCCGCCGCCGATGTCCGACGGCTTGATGGTGGCCGCCGTGTTGCGGCCCACCTCGACACCGTCGAGGTAGAGCACCTCGACGCCGCCCCCGACGGTCAGCGTCACGTTCTTCCAGACCCCGCGAGGCAGCGGGCGGTTCGAGTTCACGCCCTGCTCGGTCGACCAGTTGCCGGTCGCGATCGCGCCCCGGTAGCTGTCACCGGTGCTGAACAGGTAGCCGTTGCCGGCCCCGTCCTTGCCGGTGTTGCCGAACCCGTAGAGGAAGTACGGCGTCTGCTGCGCTGGGTCCACCAGCACGTCGGCGGAGACCGTGGCGGCCGACGCGCCGGTCAGCATGTTGTTGGGCAGCTGGACGTGCCCGCCCTGCAACGACAGCGCGCCGTCGGACCACGTCGTCTTGCCGGCGGTCACGCCGTCGTAGCCGTGCCCGGTGGCGTCGTCGGCGGAGCCGTTGAGCGGCCAGTGCGCGACGAGACCGTTGCTGTCGGCCTTCACCGGCGCCGGGGGAGCGGTGATCCGGTTCAGCTCGGCCTGGGTCACCGGCAGCACCGTGCCGTGCCGCGGCGACGCGGGCAGCTTGGCACCGGTCGACATCGTCCACTTGCCGGACGCGAGGTCGGTGGTCTCGAACGGCACGTACCCGCGGCCGCCGAACTCGTCGATGAACAGGTACCACTTGTTCTCGGTGTTGGACTTGAAGCCCGTCGGGCCCTCACCGGCGCTCAGGCCGGGGCTGGTCGCGGTGGCCTTGCCGATGCATTCGGCCACGAAGTCGTACTTGGGGTTGAGCAGGTCGGTCGACTTCTCCGCGGTGATGAACTTGCTGCACGGCGTGGTCGACGTGTTGTTGCGCTCGTCCTTGGTGTAGCGGTAGTAGGTGCCGTCGTGCTCGATGACCGTGGAGTCGATGACCGAGTAACCGGGGTCGATCCACACCTTCGGCGCGCTGAACGTGACGAAGTCGCGGGTGGTCGCGTACATCATCCGGTTGTAGCTGTCGCCCTTGTGGTCCGGGTCGTTCTCCGCGTACAGCTTCGAGGCCCAGTAGACGATGTAGGTACCGCGCTTGGCGTCCCAGTGGGCTTCCGGCGCCCACGTGTTGCCCGCGGTCGGCGGCGACACCTGGACGCTGCGCTGCCGCGACCAGTTGCGCAGGTCGGTCGACTCCCACACCATGATCGACCGGCTGCCGGTGCGCTGCGCCGCGTCCCAGCCGTTGCCGCCGTTGATCTTGAGGTCGGTGGCGAGCAGGTAGAACTTGTCGCCCTCGGGGGAGCGCAGGATGAACGGGTCGCGCACGCCGAGCTCGCCCAGGCTGGACTTGAGGATCGGCTGGCCGTTGTTGAGCTCGGTGAAGCTCAGCGGGTTGTTGCCGTTGCTGGCGGCGGCGTAGATCTGCTCGCCGTTCGGGCTGCCTTCGCCGGTGAAGTAGAAGAAGCTGTAGCCCGCCAACGGTTCCTTGGCGGGCAACGGCGGGACGGTCGCGGTCAGCGTGCGGGTGGCGGACTGCCACCAGCCGCGGCTCACCTTCGCCGTCAGCACGACCTTGGCCGGTTTGCTGCCCGCAGGAGGACGGCTCACCTCACCGGTCGGCGTGATCACCCTGCGGTCCGACGACGTCCACGTGATGGTCGTGTCGTTCTCGCCGGTGGTGGGCAGGGTCAGGTTGCCGCGAACGTCGTCGATGTTCGGCACGGACAACGCGTTGGCCGCGATCCGTGCCGGCGACTCGGCCGCGTTGGCCACGGGAACCGTGACCAACGCGGCCGTGACGGCCACGACAACGCCGAAATGGCGCAGGGAAAACAACATCGTCGTTGTCTGCCTTTCGGTCTTTAGCTTTGCAAAACTTTCCCGCCAGTTCGATGAACGGCGCATTCGTTCACCTCAGGTGGATGAATGCGCCGTTCATCGAAAGCGCGAGCGACTTTCAGGCGCGGCGCTTCGTCCAGACGTCGTAGGCGACCGCCGCGAGCAGCACCAGGCCCTTGACGAGCATCACGCGTTCGCTGGGCGCGCCGATCAGCGACATGCCGTTGTTGATCACGCCCATGATCAGGCCGCCGGTGATGGCGCCGACCACCTTGCCGACACCGCCCTGGACGGCGGCACCACCGATGAACGCCGCGGCGATGGCGTCCAGCTCGAACGCCGTGCCCGCGGTCGGACCGGCCTGGTTGAGCCGGCCCGCGAAGATCACGCCCGCGAGCGCGGCGAGCGCGCCCATGTTGACGAACACCCAGAACGTGACGGCCTTGACCTTCACGCCGGACAGCGTGGCGGCCTGCAGGTTGCCGCCGATCGAGTAGATGTGCCGTCCGAACACGGAGTTGTTGGCCATCAGCGAGTAGCCGAGCGCCAGCGCCGCGAGCAGCACCAGCACCCACGGCAGGTTGCGGAACCGGGCGAGCTGCACCACGACCGCCATCACGACCACGGCGACGCCCACGAGCTTGAGCACGAAGACCGGCATCGGGTCGACGGTCTGGCCGTAACCGAGCCGGGCCGCGCGCTTGCGCCACTGCGACAACGCGAAGCCGGCCACGCAGGCGAGGCCCGCGAGCAGGCTCACCAGGTCGGCGCCGCCCAGCGGGCCGAGGCCGACGTTGCCCAGGTAGCCGCCGGTGAAACCGTTGGACAGCGACCGGATCGCGTCGGGGAACGGGCCGATGCCCTGGTTGCCCAGCGTGGTCAGGGTGAGCGCGCGGAACACCAGCATGCCGGCCAGCGTCACGATGAACGCCGGAATGCCGAAGTAGGCGATCCAGTACCCCTGCGCCGCGCCGATGAGCGCGCCCGACAGCAGCGTCAGCAGCACCGCCACCGGCCAGGGGAGTCCCCATTGGACGGTCAGCACCGCGCAGATCGCACCCGTCAGCGCCACCGTCGAGCCGACCGAGAGGTCGATGTGCCCGCCGATGATCACCAGGATCATGCCGATCGCGAGGATCAGCACGTAGGAGTTCTGCACGATGATGTTGGAGATGTTCTGCGGCTGCAGCAGGGCACCGTCGGTCAGCACCGCGAACAACACGACGATCAACGCGAACGCGACGTAGATGCCGGACTGCCGCAGGTTGATCGACATCCGCCCGCGCGGAGCCTGCTGGGCGGTCGCCGGTGCGGCCGCGGTGTTCGTGGTCATGTGTTCTGTCCTCGTGTCATGTACTGCATCAAGCGTTCCTGCGTGGCCTCTTCACGGCTCACCTCGCCGGTGATCCGGCCCTCGGACAGCGCGTAGATCCGGTCGCACAGGCCGAGCAGCTCGGGCAGCTCCGAGGAGATGACCAGCACGGCCCTGCCCGACGCGGCCAGGTCGTTGATGATCGAGTAGATCTCGTACTTCGCGCCGACGTCGATGCCGCGCGTCGGTTCGTCGAGGATCAGCACGTCCGGGTCGGTGAACATCCACTTGGCCAGCACGACCTTCTGCTGGTTGCCGCCGGACAGCGTGCCGACCTGGGTCGACACCGCCGGCGTGCGGATGCCCATCGAGCGGCGGAACCGCTCCGCGACCGTGTACTCCTCGTTCTCGTTGACCCAGCCGCGCTTGGAGAGCTTGCCCAGCGCCGCTGCGGAGACGTTGCGCTGCACGCCCTCGATCAGGTTCAGGCCGTAGCGCTTGCGGTCCTCGCTGACGTACGCGAGCCCGTTGCGGATCGCGGCCTGCACCGTCCTGGTGTCGATCTCCACGCCGTCCTTGACCACCCGGCCGGAGATGCCGGCGCCGTAGGAGCGGCCGAACACGCTCATCGCGAGCTCCGTGCGGCCGGCGCCCATCAGCCCGGCGAGACCGACGATCTCACCGCGCCGCAACGACAGCGTGGCGTTGTCCACGACCACCCGGTCCGGCTGGGCGGGGCTGTGCACCGTCCAGTCCTCGATGCGCAGCACCTCCTCGCCGACGTCGGGGGTGCGCGGCGGGAACCGGTGCTCCAGGTCGCGGCCGACCATGCCGGAGATGATGCGTTCCTCGCTGAGCCCCTCGGCGGGCAGGGTCTCGATCGTCCTGCCGTCCCGCAGCACGGTGACGGTGTCGGCGATCCTGGTGACCTCGTTGAGCTTGTGCGAGATGATCACCGAGGTGATGCCGTCGTCGCGCAGGCCGTCGAGCAGGTCGAGCAGGTGCTGCGAGTCGTCGTCGTTCAACGCGGCCGTCGGCTCGTCCAGGATCAGCAGCTTGACCTCTTTGGACAGCGCCTTGGCGATCTCGACCAGCTGCTGCTTGCCGACGCCGAGGTCGTTCACCGGCGTGGTCGGGTTCTCGCGCAGGCCCACGCGGTCGAGCAGCGCCTGCGCCTCGTGGTTGGTGCGGTTCCAGTCGATGAACCCGCGCCGTGCTCTTTCGTTGCCCAGGAACAGGTTCTCCGCGACGGAGAGCTGCCCGCACAGCGCGAGCTCCTGGTGGATGATCACGATGCCGCGCTGCTCGCTGTCACGCACGCCGTGGAACGCGCACGGCTCGCCGTCGAAGACGATCTCGCCTTCGTACGTGCCGTGCGGATGCACCCCGGACAGCACCTTCATCAGCGTGGACTTGCCCGCGCCGTTCTCTCCGCAGATCGCGTGGATCTCACCGCGCCGCACGCTCAACGAGACGTCGTGCAGCGCGGTGACACCCGCGAACCTCTTGGTGATGCCGCGCATCACCAGGATTTCGTCCGACACAGTTCTTACCTGAGCTGGTCGGCGGTGTAGTAGCCGGAGTCGATCAGTTCCTTCTTGTAGTTGGACTTGTCGACGGTGACCGGCTGCAGGAGGTACGACGGCACGACCTTGACGCCGTTGTCGTAGTCCTTGGTGTTGTTGACCTCGGGCTTGCCGCCCTTGAGCACCGCGTCGGCCATCTTGACGGTGACCTCGGCGAGCTGACGGGTGTCCTTGTGGATCGTCGAGTACTGCTCACCCGCGATGATCGACTTCACCGAGGCGACCTCGGCGTCCTGGCCGGTCACGATCGGGTAGGCCTGGCCGCCGGTGCCGTAGCCGCTGCTCTTGAGCGCGGACAGGATGCCGATCGACAGACCGTCGTAGGGCGACAGCACACCGTCGACCTTGGCACCGCCGTAGGTCGAGGTGAGCAGGTCCTCCATGCGCTTCTGCGCGGTCGCCGGGTCCCAGCGCAGGATCGCGACCGTCTTGAAGTCCTTCTGGCCGGACTTGACCACGAGCTTGCCCTGGTCGATGAGCGGCTGGAGCACGGACATCGCGCCGTTGAAGAAGAACGTGGCGTTGTTGTCGTCCGGCGAGCCCGCGAACAGCTCGACGTTGAACGGGCCCTCGCCGCGCGTCTTCAGCCCGGCGAGCAGCGAGTTCGCCTGCTCGACGCCGACCTTGAAGTTGTCGAACGTGGCGTAGTAGTCGACGTTCGGGCTCTTGCGGATCAACCGGTCGTAGGCGATGACCGGGATCTTCGCGTCCGCGGCCTGCTGCAGCTGCGAGGTGATCGCGGTGCCGTCGATCGACGCCACGATCAGCAGCTTGGCGCCCTTGGTGATCTGGTTCTCGATCTGGTTGGCCTGGGTCGGGATGTCGTTCTCCGCGTACTGGAGGTCGACCTTGTACCCCTTGCCCTCCAGGGCCTTCTTGATGTTGTCGCCGTCGTGGATCCACCGCTCCGACGAGCGGGTCGGCATGGTGACGCCCACCAGCGCACCCTCGCTCGACGAGCCCTGCTGGTCGACCGTCTTCTGGGCCGAGCCGCAGGCCGCGAGGGTGAGGGTGAGCGCGGTGGCGGCCGCGATCTGGACAAGCCTCATTGGTTCTCCTCGATGTCACCGACAGGCAACACTGCCGTAGGCGGCGAGTGTTATCGCTAACAATGGACCAGTCAAGTGACATCTCGGTAACGCCAGGTAATGGCCTGTTAGCGCTCACAGAATTTCTTGAAACCCGCGGCAACCTTATCCGCGACCGGCGGCAACTCGGGGGCAGATGCGAGAACGATCGAGGAGTGCTGCCATGAGCAAGACCAAGTCCACCGCGGGCCGGCGCGGTGGCGAGGGGCCGCGGACACGCAGGCGCTGGACGGTGATCGGCGCCGCGCTGGGGGCGTCGGTGCTGGTCGGCTCGTACCTCGGCGTGGTGTTCAGCGACGAGGAGCCGGTGACGGTCGACGCCGCCGCGTACTACCAGTTCGTCTCGGCGCGCAGCGGCAACGCGCTGGACGTGGCCGGGGCCGAGAGCGCCGACGGCGTCCGGATCCAGCAGGAGAAACGCAGCCCGGACGCCGCGAGCCAGCAGTGGCGGCTCAAGCCGGTCGACGGCGGTTACTACCAGTTGGTCAACAACAACAGCAAGAAGGTGCTCGGCGTGCCCACGGGCTCGACCGCGCAGACCAACGTCGAGCAGCAGTCCGACGTCGGCGCCGAGCACCAGCAGTGGAAGCTCGCCGACGCGGGCGAAGGTGATGTGAAGATCGTCTCGCGCAAGACCGGCAAGGTGCTGTGCGTGACCGACGGTGCCGACGGCCAGGCGGTCGTGCAGGCCGACGACCGCGGCGGCGCTGACCAGCGGTGGAAGGTCGCCAAGGCGGAGAGGCCCGCGACGCCGACCGCTCCCGTGGCGGCCGCCGCGACGAGGCCCGCGCCGACCACGTCCGGAACGCCCCAGGCACCCCCTCCTCCCGCGACCGGTTCCGGCCCGTACAACTGGCGCAACGTGCAGATCGCGGGCGGTGGCTTCATCACCGGCTTCGTGTTCAACCCCAGCCGCGAGGACCTGCTGTACGCGCGCACCGACATGGGCGGCGCCTACCGCTGGGACGCCAGGTCGGGGCAGTGGGTGCCGCTGACCGACTGGGCCGCGGACTGGAACACCCTCGGCATCGAGAGCGTGGCCACCGACCCGGTCGACCCCGGCCGCCTCTACCTCGCGACCGGCACCTACACCAACGAGTGGGCGGGCAACGCCGCGCTGCTGAGGTCCAGCGACCAGGGCAGGACGTTCCAGCGCACCGAGCTGCCGTTCAAGCTGGGCAGCAACGAGGACGGCCGGTCCGCGGGCGAGCGGCTCGCGATCGACCCGGCGAACAACGGCACGCTCTACCTGGGCACCCGCAAGAACGGGCTGTGGCGCAGCACCGACTACGGCGTGACGTGGAGCCAGGTGTCGTCGTTCCCCGTGAAGGACGGCGGCAGCAGCGGCACCGGCCTGCCCTTCGTGACCTTCGGACCGGCCGGCAGCAGGACGATCTACGTCGGCGTGGCGGACAAGTCCACCTCGCTGTACCGCTCCACCGACGGCGGCGCCAGCTGGAGTGCCGTGCCCGGTCAGCCCACCGGGAACCTGCCGCACCACGGCGTGCTGTCCGGTGACGGCTCGTTCTACGTGACCTACACCAACGCGCCCGGACCCAACGGGGTGACCGCGGGCTCGGTCTGGAAGCTCACGCCGTCCAACGGCGCGTGGAAGGACATTTCGCCGATGCCCGGCAACGGTTTTGGCTTCGCGGGACTGGCCGTGGACCCGCAACGCCCGTCCACGGTCATGGTCACGACCCTCGACCGCTGGTGGCCGTCCGACGAGCTGTTCCGCTCCACCGACGGCGGCGCCACGTGGAAGGCGCTCGGCGGCTCGGCCGTCCGTGACGCGTCCGGGGCGCCGTACGTCGGCACCGGCATCGGTCACTGGATGGGCGCCCTGGCCATCGACCCGTTCGACTCCGGGCACGCGATCTACGGCACCGGCTCCGGTCTGTGGGCGAGCAAGGACGTCACCGAGGCCGACAGCGGACGTCCCACGCACTGGTCGGTGCCGGTCAAGGGCCTGGAGGAGACCGCGGTGCTCGGCCTGGTCTCGCCTCCCGGCGGCAAGCTGGTCAGCGCGCTGGGCGACGTCGGCGGGTTCCGCCACGACGACCTGAACGAGGTGCCGGCCGGTGCCTCGTCCGGCCCGCGCTTCAGCAACACCACCGGCCTCGACTTCGCGCAGGCCAAGCCGAACGTCGTGGTCCGGGTCGGCTACAGCGGCGAGGAGCGCGGCGCCTACTCCACCGACGGCGGCGCCACCTGGAAGCCGTTCACCGGCGCTCCGGTGAGCGCGGCGGGCGGCGGCACCGTGGCGATCTCGGCCGACGGCGGCACCGTGGTGTGGACTCCGGCCGGACAGGTGCCGTACGTCTCGACCGATCTGGGCAAGTCGTGGAAGGCGTCGTCCGGGCTGCCGCCGGGCACCGCCGTGATGGCCGACCGTGCCGCAGCAGGCACCTTCTACGCGCTCAGCGCCAACACGGTGTACGCCAGCACCGACGGTGGCAGGAGCTTCAGCGCCCGCGGGCAGGGGGCCGGACGTCTCAGGGCCGCTCCCGGTGCGCCCGGGGACCTGTGGCTCGCGAGCCACGACGGGCTCTCGCACTCCACCGACGGCGGGATGAGCTTCACCAAGGTCGGCGGTGTGCGGTCCGCCGACTCGGTCGGCTTCGGCAAGGCCGCCCCCGGTGCCCGCTACCAGGCCCTTTACCTGATCGGCACGGTGAAGGGCGTGACCGGGATCTTCCGGTCCGTCGACGCGGGCGGCACGTGGACGCGGATCAACGACGACCGCACCCAGTTCGGCGGGGCCGTCGGCGGGGTCATCACCGGCGACCCGGACGTGTTCGGCCGCGTCTACGTCGGCAGCAACGGCCGCGGTGTCCTCTACGGAGACCCGTCCTGATCACCGGGTGGCCGCGGCCCATGCCCCGGGCCGCGGCCATCCGGCCCAGTGCAACAGGTACATTGCCGCCCGATGAGGGCGTGGCAGGGAGAGGGCAACCGAGAAACATGGTCGTCGACCACAGATCGGCGCAGTTCCACGACTTCTTCGAACGCCACCACGCCGAGCTGGCCCGCTTCGCCTGGTTGCTGACCGGGCAGGCCGAGGCCGCCGACGACCTGGCCGCGGACGCGCTGGTCGCGCTGTGGCAGCGGTGGGACCGGCTGACCGCGGCGGAGCACCCGCTGGCGTACGCCCGCGGGGTGGTGGCGAACCTGGCCAAGGAACGCATCCGCAGTGCGACCCGGGAACGGCGGCGGATCGCGTTGTTCTTCTCACGCAGTCCACAGCAGACGCACGGCCCGGACTCGGCGGCCGTGGTGGACGTGCGGGCGGCGCTGGACCGGTTGCCGTTCCGCAAGCGGGCCTGCGTGATCCTGCGGCACGCGTTCGATCTGTCCGAAAAGGACACCGCACAGGCACTGGGGATCTCGGTGGGCGCGGTGAAGAGCCAGACCTCGAAGGGGATGGCCGAGCTGGAACGCGTCCTCGGGGCGCGCGAGGCGGGGGACGTGATGACGGGGAGGGGGAACCGGTGAACGAGGACATCAGCAGGCGGCTGCACCAGGCCGCCGACGCCTACCAGCCGGACCGCGGCCGGATCCTGGAACGGGTGCGCCACGGCATGGCGAGCGCCGGCGTCGCCACCCCGAAGCCGGGCATCGCGAGGTCCTGGACCAGGGTGACGTTCGCGGGTCTCGCCGCGGCCGGCGCGCTGGCCACCGCGGGGCTCGCCGTGGCCGCCATCGTCCACACCGCGCCGCCGCCGGACCCCGGGACGATCCCGACGTCCGGGCCGTCGAGCGCGACCACGAGCTCCACGCCGTCCGTCCGCACCACCGACGAACCGGTCGCACCGCCTGCGCAACCGGAGCAGACGTCCACGACCAGCCCGCCACCGGTCACCGACCCGGCCCCGCTCAGCGGCAAGCCGGTCGCGGACGGACCGTTGTCGTCGGTGGGCTTCGTCGACCTGCAGACCCACCCCAACTGGGCGCAGAGCAGGGTCGTCCTCAAGACCACCCAGCGGCTCACCTCGTTCAGCCTGGAGGTGCGTGTCGTGCAGACAGGCGGTGTGCGCACCACCGGCCAATGGCAGACCCTGCCCGCCGACGACTTCACGGTCACCGTGAAGGAGGCCGACGGCGCGGTCGTCTACCGCTGGGAGCTCAAGCCGGGCCGTGCGGTGCCGGAAGGGGTGCACACCTTCGCCGGCCAGTACAACCACGCCGCCGGCAAGCGCGACGCCCGTGCCGACACGTACGTCGGCACCGGTGGTGCCTTCACGGTCCGAGGTGGCTTCACCTCGTAGTGAGCGGTCGCCGTCGACGGACTGTCGACGGATTGTCGACGGGCCTCGCCATGGTGAGCAGGACGCCGCGAACGGCACGGCGTCCTTGCTCACGGAGGTACCCGGATGAGAAAGCGGATTGCCACGACCGCGCTGGCGTTCGCCGCGGCCGTGGCGGGAACGGCAGGCGCCGCGGCGCCGGCGTTCGCCGACGACCACTTCGACGTGACCGTCCGGAACGCGGGCACCGGGAAGTGCCTGGCGCCGCAGGGGGAGTCGTTCGCCGACGGGGTGGCGATCGTCCAGGTGACGTGCAACGGCAGCCCGTTCCAGCGGTGGGACTTCGTGGACCACGACGACCACATCTTCCAGATCCGCAACGCGGTGACGCTGAAGTGCATGGACGTCCTGGGCACGAACACCAACCAGACGCCGGTCGTGCAGTGGCCCTGCTCGGGCATCAGCAACCAGCGGTTCGAGGCGAGCCGGGACCTGCCGGACTTCGTCACGCTCCGGTCGCGCGTCTCGGGCACGAGGAGCCACTGCCTCGACGTGCCGGGCGGGCAGCCCGTGGAGAACGCCGCCATGCAGATCTGGGTCTGCAACGGCACTCCCGCGCAGGCTTTCGGCGTCTTCCCGGTCTGACCGGCGAGGGGGGACCGTCGTGGGGGGGGGGGCCCCCCCCCGCCCCCCCCCCCGCGCCCCCGCGACGTCGCGGAGGCGACGGCG
>NZ_JBEXJN010000104.1:0-18009 GCF_040609115.1 Lentzea sp. NPDC004782 | reverse complement strand
TTGGCGCTCTTGGGTCGTGCTGTTGGGGCTCCTTATACGACTTTTGGGTTATGAAGGCGCCCTTCATCCACGGCAAGGGTCGCGCTTGGCCGGGCGGAACAAGATGGAAAGACTCGAGGTCGTGATGTCGGGGGCCGGTGAGCAGGAGGCGGCGTGATCAAGGTGTTGCTGGCGGACGACCAGGCGCTCGTGCGGGGCGCGTTCGCCGCGATGCTGGGACTGGAGCCCGACATCGAGGTGGTGGCCGAGGTCAGCGCGGGTGACGAGGTCGTCGCCGCGGCCCGGCGCACCACCCCGGACGTCGCGTTGCTCGACGTGCAGATGCCCGGCAAGGACGGTCTGAGCGCCGCCGCCGAGCTGCGCGAGGTGCTGCCGAGCTGCCGGGTGATCGTGTGCACGACGTTCGGGCGGCCCGGCTACCTGGCGCGGGCGATGGCGGCGGGCGCGGCCGGGTTCGTGGTGAAGGACGCCACGCCGGAACAGCTGGTCGACGCGGTGCGGCGGGTGCACGCCGGGTTGCGGGTGGTGGATCCCGTGCTGGCGGCCGAGTCGCTCGCGACGGGACAGAGCCCGCTGACCGACCGGGAACGCGACGTGCTGGCCGTCGCCAGGGACGGCGGCACGGTGTCCGACCTGGCCAAGGCGCTGCACCTGTCCGAGGGCACGGTGCGCAACCACCTCAGCGCCGCGATCGGCAAGACCGGTGCGCGGACCAGGGCCGAGGCGGTCAAGGTCGCCGAGGACAGCGGCTGGCTGTGACCGGCGCACCCGTCAGCTGAGCAGCTCCGCGACGTGCACCAGCCGGTCCCCCGGCCACGACTGCCGCAGGCCGCCGTGGAACTCCACGCCGGACGTCACGTCGGCCACCTGAGCGACCGGCCCGATCGAGCCGTACAGCCGCACCAGGTCGCCGGGCACCAGCTCGTCGGCGCGTTTCACGCCGACGTTGCGCGCCGCGGAGGCCGGCCTGAGCCGCGTGACCAGCAACCACCAGAACCCGCCGCACAGCACCGGAACCACGAGCACCAGCACGCCCGCGGCCACCGGGTGCGCACCGACCAGCACGGCCGCGGCGACCAGCGCCCACAGCAGGCCCACCAGCGCGGCGACGTGGATCGAGCTCACCGGGTGCTCGCCGACCTGGAGCCAGCCCGTCGTGCGCACCCAGCCGCCCTCGGTCAGGCCACGCGGCCGCGTGCCCTCCGCTGTGCCCTCCTCCGGGCCGGGCTCCGGATCGAGCACCACCGGCGTGCTGAACAGGTCGATGCCGTCCTCAGTCCGCACGACGCCACCTCAGCTGCCCCTTGGCGTTGCGGGCGCAGACCAGTTCCTGGCCGTTCGGGCCGGTCTTCCGCGCGCCCTCCTTCAAGCACATCTTGCCCAGCCAGAGGTTGGTCCACGAGTCGTCAGGCGTCGTCGTGGTCACCTCCGGAGGCCGCGGAGGTTCGGAGGACACCGGTGGCGCCGTGGTCGTCGTGGTGGCCGGAACCTCGCTGGAGGACGACGGCGAACTGGACGTCGTGCCCGCCGCTTCGATCCGGGTGCAGGCGGCCGCCCACAGACCGCGCTGCTCCTGCCGGGCCGCGTACTCGACCGGCCCGAGCTCGTCGCGCGACGAGAGGTCCGCCGGTGCCATGCCGTCGTGCACGATGGTCTGCGCGTAGTCCGCACCGTCCGGCAGGCGCACGTCGACCACGATCCGGTCGCTGTCGGAGTCGACGTCCTTCCTGACGGTGAGCCGCACGGTCTTGTCCCGCAACAGGGTCTGCGCGGTGGCGAGGGACTGCGGCAGCCAGCAGTCCGCGATCCGCCCCACCCCCGCGACCCGCGCGTGGAACACCAGCCCGGTGGCCGCTTCCACACCGTCGAACACGTCCACATCGGACACCGTGTGGACGGTCACCTCGAACGAGTCACCCCGGTGCACGGCCGTGTCGTGTCCGGCGTTCCCGTGCTCCCGCGGGGGCGGGGCGCCCAGGAACCCGGCCGCACCGGTGGTGGCCAGCGCGGTGAGCACACCGAGGCACAGGACGGCGATCCTCGCGCGCTGGTTCGCGCCCCACCAGAAACGGCGGACGGGCCCCGGACTCGGCGTCGGGGCGGCGGACTCGGCTGGGCTCGTCAATGGAGATCCTGGCGTGTGGACAACGGTTGCCGAGGCAGTGTTGTCGCTGTTGAGTGGAGCGTCAAGAACGGGGCAGGTTCAATCCATTCTCGCCCGATGTTTCACCGGAACGGGCCTTGTGATTGCGGCCGCGCACACCTGCGGGAGGAGTGCGCGGCCTGGTCGGAGCCGTTACGGGGTCAGGTTGAGCGTCCAGCTGTCGAGTGTGCCGACGTCCTGCGCCGCCAGGTCGCGCACGCGCAGCTTCCACGTGCCGTTGGCGGCCTCGCCGGACAGGTTGACGGTGTAGGTCTGGTTGATGTCGTCCGCGCTGCCGCCCGTGCGGTTGTGCAGGGTGTACGACGAGCCGTCCGGTGCGATCAGCGCCACGGTCAGGTCACCGATGTACGGGTGCACGATGTGCACCTCCACCGCGGAGCTCGCCGACGGCGTCGCGGAGCACCCGGAGATCACGACGTCGCTGTCCACCGCGGCGCCCGCGTCCGGGATGGCGACGTCGTTCGGGTTCGTGCCGGTGCAGCCGCTGCCGGTACCGCCCGTGACGGTCAGGGTGAAGGTCGCGGTGCGGGTCACCGAACCGGCCGCGGTGATCGTGACCGGGTAGGTGCCGTTCGCCGCCGACACCGCGGTGCTGATCGTCAGCGTGGAGCTGCCGCCGGTCGTCACCGTCGCCGGGCTGAACGAAGCCGTTGCGCCGGAAGGCAGTCCGGACACCGACAGCTGCACGGTCTCCGCGTTGCCGCTCACGGTCTGCGTCTGCACGGTGGCCGACGCCGGCGACCCGGCCGTCACCGAACCGGAAGCGGGCGACACGGCGACCGAGAAGTCGGAGACGAGGATCGCCGACTTCCACAGGGTGTAGGCGATGCCGTCGATCGCGCGGTCGAGGTGGGTGTCGCTGATGTTGGCCGTGGTGTCGCAGGCGCGGTGGTAGCACGGGTCGAACGCGCTGCCCGCCGTCCCGCCCCACTTGGCGGCCTGGGCCGACGTCTTGGTGGCACTGGCGCCCGTCGCGTACCCGGACGCCGGGATGCCCGCGTTGGTGAAGGAGGCGTCGTCGGAACGGTTGCGACCCTCGGTGTTCTCCTCCGGCCGCAGGTTCAGCGAGTCCCAGTACGCCTTCATGAACGCGGACTGGGCGCTGTTGATGTTGTTGATGAAGTAGCCGCCGTTGACCGAGGCGACCATGTCGAAGTTGTAGTACGCCTTGATCTTCTGCCGCTCGGCCGCCGGCAGCTGCGAGACGTAGAAGCGCGAGCCGAGCAGGCCCTGCTCCTCGTCGGTCCACCAGCCGAAGCGGACCTTGTTCACCATGGCCGGGTTCGTCCGCGCGAGCACGAGCGCGGTCTCCAGCAGCGACGCGGAACCCGAGCCGTTGTCGTTGATGCCCGGACCGGCGGACACGCTGTCGAGGTGGGCGCCGAACATGTAGACGTTGTTCGCGTTGCCGCCCGGCCACTCGGCGATCACGTTCGGACCGGCGCCCGTGGTGCACCCGGACGTGCAGGCCTGCTCGGTCACCGCGTACCCGGCCGCGGTGAGCTTGTCCTTCACGTAGGCCACCGACGCCCGGTAACCGGCCGTGGTGGAACGCCGGGTGCCGCCGTTCTGCGTCGCGATCGCGTTGAGCCGCGCCAGGTGCTGCTTGACCGCCGCCACGTCGATGTCGGGAATCGGGCTGCCGGTCCCGACGGTCAGGGTGTAGGTCGCGGTCTTCGTCGTGCTGCCCGCGGCCTGCACCGTCACGGGGTAGGTGCCGACCGGGGTGGACGCGCTGGTGGAGATCGTCAGCGTCGAGCTCGCACCGGTCGTGACCGAGGCCGGGGCGAACGACGCCGTCGCACCGGACGGCAGCCCGCTCGCGGTCAGCGCGACGGACTGGGTCTGCCCGCCGGTGGTCCGCGTCTGCACGGTCGCCGTCGCCGCCGAACCCGGCGCCACCGAACCGGAAGCCGGTGACACGGCGACGGAGAAGTCGTCGGCGGGCGTGCCACCGAGGTTCAGCGACCACGAGTCGATCCGGCCGACGTCGTTGGCCGCGTTGTCGTTGACCCGCAACTTCCACGTGCCGTTGGACGTCTCGCTCGACAGGTCGACGGTGTAGGTCTGGTTGATGTTGTCCGACGAACCGCCGGAACGGTTGTGCAACGGGTAGGCGGTGCCGTCCGGGGCCACCAGCTCCACCAGGAGGTCACCGATGTAGGTGTGCACGATGTTCACCGGCACCGTGCTCGTGGCGGACGGGGCCGACGCGCAGCCGGAGATGGTGATCGACGACTCCACCGTGGTGTTGTCGCCGATCGCGACGTCCGTGTCGTTGGTGCCGGAACATCCGGCGAGCGGGGCGGCGGCCGCGGGGACGACCAGCGCCGCCGCGGCGACCACCGTCGCCAGTGCGGTCGAGAGCAGGGATCTTCTTCGCACCTGGGGCTCCTTCGCAGGATTGCCGGGGTTTCGCAGGGTAAAGCCAACGTAATGGCGACGAACCCGCAGGACACCGGGCCGTTCGGAGGGTCGCCCTCACCGTTGACGATCTCCCGCGCACCACGTACTCCTGGCGCGTGAGGTTCTGGCGGATCGGTGTAGTCCTGGCGCTCGGACTGGTCGTGCTGACCAGCCCGGCGCGCACCGAGTCCAGCGGCGGCGTGCGCGTGCTGCCGCTGGGCGACTCGATCACCGACGGGTTCACCGAACCGGGCGGCTACCGGACCGGGTTGTGGCAACGCCTGTCCGGGCACGACGTGGACTTCGTCGGTTCCGCCTCCAGCGGGCCGGCCGGTCTCGGCGACCACGACCACGAGGGCCACCCCGGCTGGCGCATCGACCAGCTCGACGCGGGCATCGTCACGTGGATCCGCTTGGCCCGCCCCAGGACCGTGCTGCTGCACGCGGGCACCAACGACCTCAACCAGAACCACGACGTCGCCGCCGCCCCGGCCCGGCTCGGCGCGTTGGTCGACAAGATCCGCTCCCTCGCTCCGCTCGCCGAGGTGTTCGTCGCCCAGATCACCCCGATCCCCGACGACGCCGTGCTGGAGGGGCGCGTCCGCGCGTTCAACGCGGCTCTTCCCGCGGTCGTGGCACAACGAGGGCCGCGAACCCACCTCGTCGACATGCATTCCGGGTTCTCCCCGGCCGACCTGGAGGACGGCGTGCACCCGACCTCGGCCGGCTACGCCACGATGGCGGACCGCTGGGCGGCCGCGCTGGAGTCGGTGCCGGACAGCCTCACTCCCCTGCTCGCCCCTCCGGTCGACGCGCCCGCCGTGCTGGCGAACCCGCGATCCCTGCGGTGCCTGGACTTCGGCCGGGTCGCCGACTGCGACGGCCGGCCGAGCCAGACGTGGGTGCGCACCGCCGCCGGTGAACTGCGTGCTTCGGACGGGCGGTGCCTCGACGCCTCGGCAGCCGCCGTCCGGGCGTGCGACGGGTCGCCCGGACAGCGCTTCTCCTTCTCCCCCGACGGTTCGGTCGTCGCCGGGTCCGGCGGGTGCCTGGACGCGGTCAGCCGGTTCGCCGGCTGTCGAGGCACGGGCGACCAGCGTTGGTCGGTCCGCTGAGCACCCATGCCACCGCATTTCTTTTAGTCAACACTGAAACTATGGAGACAACGAAGTATCGTGGGCATATCGAAAACCGGATACGCCGTGGCAACCGGCGCGCGACTTGACTGGGCGCATGCTTGACACGTGGCAAGAATGGGTCGGTACCGAGACCGGTGTGGTCGCGCTCTCGGTGCTGTCGCTGCCGGCGGCCGCGCTGGCCGCCGGACTGCTCGGCCGGCGCCGCAGGATGCGCGGCGTTCCGGCACCCTGGCGAACGACGCTGGCCGAGGTCGGCCTGATCTACGGAACCGTGCCGTGGGTGCCGCTGACCCTGTTGCCGGGCGAGCGGGAAGCACACGGCACCGTCATCCTGGTGCCGTTCACCGACCTGGTCACGATGGACCGCGGCCAGATCATCGGCAACCTGCTGCTCTTCGCGGCGCTGGGGTTCTTCGCCCCGCTGCGGTTCCCGGTGCTCGCGTCACTGGGCCGGGTCGTGGCGCTCGCGGCGGCCTGCTCGACCCTGATCGAGGTCCTGCAGTACGTGCTGCTGCTGGACCGGGTGTCCTCTGTGGACGACGTGCTGCTCAACACCACCGGTGCCGGGCTGGCCGCGCTCCTGTCGTACCGCTGGTGGCGCAGCCCGGCACCGTCCGCGCTCACCGGTCCCGACCGGCTCCAGCGGCTGGGACCGCGGTGAACATGCGCGGCGCGGCGAACCCGTGCCGCGCAAAGGCTTCTGCCACGCACCGCTCGACGTCCGCACGGATCCGGGCCGGTACCAGCGCGATCGCGGAGCCGCCGAACCCGCCGCCGATCATCCGCGCACCCAGCGCACCGGCGTCCTCGGCGGCCTGCGCGGCCACGTCGAGCTCGGCGCACGACACCCGGTAGTCGTCCCGCAGGCTCGCGTGCGAGGCGCTCAGCAGCGGCCCGATCTCCTCGTACCGGTCTTGCCGAAGCAGCTCAACGGTTTTCAGCACCCGCGCGTTCTCGGTGACCACGTGCCGCACGAGCGGCTGCAACCGTTCCGGCAGCCCGGCCTCGGTGTCGAGGTCGCGCACCGCCGGGACGTTCCGCAGCCGTGCGGCCTCCTCGCAGCCCGCACGGCGTTCGGCGTACCCCGACTCGACCAGCGAGTGGCTGACCCGCGTGTCGATCACGAGCACCTCCAGGCCGTGCCGGGCGGCGTCGAACGGCACCTGCTCCTGCCGTCCCGTCCGCACGTCCAGGAACAGCACGTGCGCCTCGGTGCAGCACAGCGACGCGGTCTGGTCGAGCAGTCCGGTCGGGGCGCCGACGAAGTCGTTCTCGGCCTGCTGCACCCACTTGGCGACGTCGCTCGTGGACGCCTCCCGCTCCGCCAGGCCGAGCAACGCGAGCGCGGTGGCGACCTCCAGCGAGTGCGACGACGACAGACCGGACCCGTGCGGCACGTCGCCGGTGATCACCAGGTCGGCGCCGCCGGTGATGCCCTGCTGCCGCAACACCCACGCGACACCGGCGGGGTACGCCGTCCAGTCCCGCGGGCTTCCCGGTTCCAGGTCGGCGAGCCGCAGCGGCGGGGCCGTCGCCGAGCCGCTCGCCAGCGTGAGCACGCCGTCCTCGCGCGGTGCGGCGGCGACCCACGTCCGTTGCGGGATCGCGAACGGCAGCACGAACCCGTCGTTGTAGTCGGTGTGCTCACCGATGAGGTTGACCCGGCCGGGCGCCGACCACACGCCCGTTGGCGCGACTCCGTGCAGACGCTGGAAAGCCTCAGCCGCGTTGTTCGATCCTGTTGAGTTCATACCGCCCGATCCGACGCCGTCGTAGCTTGCCGACGGTGAGGATGCCGGGACGACCACCTTTTGACAATGTTGGTTCTTGATTAAAGGCGTTGAGTAGTCAGTTCGCGCTCGTCGCGGTCCGCCAGTTCGGCCACCTCGTGCGCACCGTTGCGCGCCACCGCGATCACCACCAGCGTCACCAGCGCGAACGCCGGGTAGACCCAGCCGAGGGCCGACAACCAGCCAGGACGGCTGATCGTCCAGATCGTCGGCTGCCGGTCCAGCTGGAACGCGATCACGTCCCAGAACATGACCGGACACCACAACGCGAGCAGGGTGTTGCGCGCCCACGGTGCAATGCGCGCGTGCACCAGCCACACCAGCAGCGGCGCCACCCACACCCAGTGGTGGTCCCACGAGATCGGCGACAGCAACAGCCCGAGGAACTGCACGGCCAGCACGCCGATCAACGCGTCACCCGCCCGCACGGCAGCACGCAGGGCGAACAGCGCCAGCACCACCGAGATGGCCGCCGCGACCAGCCACGGCCAGGACAGGCCCACGTCGTGCCCGAGCGAGCGGGACAGCGCCCCGCGCAACGACTGGTTGTGCGCGGTCGCGATCGGGCCGACCCGGTCCGCGTCGCCCAGCAGCTCGAACCAGTACTTCCTGGCCTGGTCGAAGTCCACCAGGAAGCCGAGCCCGGCGGTGGCGGCGAACGCGGCCACCGACCAGCCCGCGGCCGCCCACCGCCGGGAGGCGAGGAAGTACAGGCCGGAGATCGCCGGGACGAGCTTCACGCCCGCCGTCAGGCCGAGGCCGGCACCGGCGGTCCGCTGGTCGCGCGCCACCATCGCGGCGAGCACGGCCGCCGCCAGCACCAGGTTGATCTGGCCGAACTCGAACGTGTGGAAGACCGGCATCATCCACAGCAGCACCGCGGTCCACAGGATCGCCCGCTGCCGCCACAGCCGCGCGCCGGTCGCCCAGGCCTCGCCCGCGACCAGCCGCAACGCCACCCGCACCATCCAGTACAGGCACAGCACCGACAGCAGGCGGAAGCTCCACTGCGCGAGACCCCAGGACATCCAGGTCATCGGCAAGAACACCAGCGCCCCGAACGGCGGGTAGGTGAACGGCAGCGGGAAGTCCGGCGGCGAATGCGGCGAGACCACCTGGTACAGGTCGCCGTCGAGCACGTGCGGGGCCAGCGACCAGTACACGTACAGGTCGATCGACTCGTTGCCGAAGCCGGTGACGATGATCCACGTGCGCGCCACCGCGGAGATCACCAGCAGCCACGGGGCGATGGCGAGCAACCGTCGTTCCAGCTTCACAGCGCGACCTCCGAACGTTGTGCCGCGTGCAGCAGCCGGGGCATCACCGCCAGGGTGAGCATTCCGAGGGCCGGGTACACCCAGCCGAGCGCGGCGAGCGGCCACGGCCTCGGAATCTCCCAGATGGACGGTTGCTGGTGGATCAGGAACGTGATCACGTCGGAGCCGGTCACGACCACCCAGGCCACGCCGAGTGCGATCCGGCCCGGCCGTCTTGCGCCGTAAGCGGTCCAGAGCACCAGCGGGATGATCCACAGCCAGTGGTGGCTCCACGAGATCGGCGAGACCAGCAACCCGAACAGCTGCACGGCGACCACGGCTGCCAGCTCGTCACCCGCCCGCACCGCCGCGCGCAACGCGAGCCACGTCAGCACCCCGGACACCGCGACCGCGAGCAACCACGGCCACGACGCCTGGACGTCAAATCCGAGTGAACGCGACAACGCGCCGCGCAACGACTGGTTGATCGCCGACCCCACCGGCCCGACCCGGTCGGCCGCGCCGAGCAGCTCGAACCAGTACCGCCACGAGTCCGAAGCAGACACCAGGAAACCCAGCGCGACGGTGATCGCGAAGCCCGCCGCCGACCACGCCGCCGCGGTGAACCTGCGCGTGGCCAGGAAGTACAGCACGGAGATGCCCGGCGTCAGCTTCAGCCCGGCACCGGCACCGACACCGAGCCCCGCCACCGACTGCCGCGTCGCCACCATCGCCGCGAACACGCCGGCGACCAGCACGAGGTTGATCTGTCCGAAGTCGAGGGTCTTGCGCACCGGCTCGCACCACAGCGCAATCGCGGTCCACAGCAACGCCCGGCGCGACCACCTGAGGTCGTACGGCTCCCCCGCCCCGGCGGCCAGCAGCTTCAGCGCCGTCCGCACCAGCCACCACAGGCAGACCAGCGACAGCACCTGCCAGACGATCCGCGCGGCGAGCCACGGCAGCGCCGAGAGGGGCAGGAACACCAGCGCCGCGAACGGCGGATAGGTGAACGGCAACGGGAAGTCGGCCGTGAACGGCAGGTTGATGTCGTAGAGCCGGTCGGTGAGGACGTTCGGCGCGAGGCTCCAGTAGACCTTGAGGTCGATCATGCCCCAGTCCGCCGGGTTGCCCAGCGTCCACGCGTAGCTGCCCAGGGACAGGCACAGCACCAGCGGCGCGAACCTCAGCACCCGGTTCTCGAGCTCAACCACCGGTGCCTCCCACCAGTTGCGGGGCCTGGACGGGCGGCGACTGCAGCAGCGACCGTCCGACCCACACCCCGGCCGCCACCGTGGCGGCCAGGTACGGCCACCACACCCACGGGTTCATGTTGTCGTAGGTCCAGCGCCAGACGATCGTGCCGTCCGGCAACGTGACCAACACCATCCACACCGAAACCCCGGCCAGGACGGCGATCCAGCGCTCCTTCCAGGCGAACGCGGCCGCCAGGGCGAGCGACCAGGTGAAGTACCAGGGCAGCACGGACGGGGCGAGCAGCGACGCCGCGAGCAGGGCGAGGGCCGCGCGGCGGACCGCGTCCACCCCGCCTTCGCGCGCGAGCCACCACTGCCGCACGAGAACCCCGGCGAGCACGACGACACCGGCCGCGCGGAAGAACCCGAGGAAGCCTTCGCGGGTCCACCCGGGAACGTGCGTGCCGATCGAGTAGAAGAGGATTTCCGCCGCGGCGCAGGGCAACGACATCCACGTCAGCAAGGGAGTCTGCGACTTCAGCACGCCGATCCAGCCGAGGCCGACGCCCGCGGCGGCGGTGGCCGCGGCGAAGGCGGCGACGAACACCGCGCCACCGGCACCGGCCGACATCAGGAAGCGATGCCGTGCCGGCCCGGTGAGCCGCGCGGCCCACACCCAGACGAGGAACGGCACGACCAGGAACGCGGTCGCTTTCACCGCCGTGGCCAGCGCGAGGAAGGCGAACCCCCGAAGGTGCTTGTGTTCCAGCACGTGCAGCACGCCCACGGCCATCAGCCCGACCATGAGGATGTCGTTGTGCACGCCCCCGATGCCCAGCGCCAGCACCAGCGGATTCGCGACCGCGAGCCACAACGCGACGTTGGCGCGCCCGCCGAGGTGCCGGGTCAGCCGGGGGATCGCCCACGTCAGCAGCGCCAGTCCGGCCAGCACCGCGACCCGCATGAAGATCGCGCCGAGGATGACGTTGTCACCGGTGAGGAAGACGGTCACCTTGCCCAGCAACAGGAACAGCGGACCGTACGGCGACGGCGCCTCCTGCCACAGCCCCGCCACGTTGCCCCGCAGCGGAAGGTCCAAAACGGACGCACCGCGCGCGTACGGGTCGAACCCGCGCAACGCCACCGCGCCCTGCGCGAGGTAGCTGTAGACGTCCCTGCTGTACAGCGGCGGCGCGATGACCAGCGGCGCGGTCCACGCCGCCGCCGCCACTGCGACCGTGCGGCCACCGGCGGAACCCGTGAGCACCAGGCGCCCGAGCCGCACCCACGACAGCACCATGAGCCCCAGCCCGGCGAACAGGACCATGAACGCCAGGTCGTGGCCGTGGCCGTACCTGATCGCGTTCAGCACCGTGCCGCTGAGCAGCGGGTCCCTGCGGACGGTCGCACCGGCCCCCAGACCGCCGGCCGTGAGCATCGTGGCGCCCACGACACCGGGCCACAGCATTCGTCGCGGAATTCGCCGGAGCAGGCCCAGCCATCCGTTCACAACTGGATCCACCCTCTTGAACACGCACCACGGATGCACACCGGAACCGGCTTTCCCGATGCAATCAGACGGCGGTGCCGCGATCCAGGAAGAAACGGCGGCAGGATTCACGCACAACTTCTGCCGGTACTTCCACCGGCCGGCCCGCCGATAGACTCCAGCCCGGGGCCAGGGGGAATCGGTATGGATCGCACGTTCGGCGAACTGCTGCGCGGCCATCGGGCCGCGCTGGGACTGACCCAGCAGGCACTGGCGGAGAAAGCCCGGCTCAGCGAACAGGCCATCGGCGCGCTGGAACGCGGTGACCGCCGTTTTCCGCAGGCCGCCACGATGGATCTGCTGGTCGCGGCACTCGGCCTGACGGAATCCGAGCGCGAGGAGTTCGTCCGCGCCGGATCACGCAGGGGCCGGCCTCGGCAGAGCCGGACGCCGGCACCCAGACAGCTGCCCGCCGACATCGAGCACTTCACCGGCAGGTCGGACCAGACGGAGCTCGTCGCGGGAATCGTGCGGGACCGCGCCACGGCCGGTCTGGTCGCGATCACCGGCATGGGCGGGGTCGGCAAGACCTCGCTGGCCGTGCACGCGGGTCATCTGGTCGCCGCGGATTTCCCGGACGGTCAGCTCTACGTCGACCTGCAGGGGCACGGGGCGCGCGAGCCGGTGCCACCGCTGGCGGCCCTCGGGCTGTTCCTGCGCGCGCTCGGCGTGCCGGGCGAGGACGTGCCCGGTTCGGTCGCGGAGGCCGCCGCGCGGTTGCGCACGGAGCTCGCCGGTCGGCGGATCCTGCTGGTGCTCGACAACGCCGCCGACTCCGAGCAGGTCACGCCGTTGCTGCCGGGCACGTCCGGTGCGGCGGCGATCATCACCAGCCGCCGGGCGTTGCTCGCCGTTCAGCACGCCCGGCAGGTGCACCTGGACGTGCTGGCCGAGCCGGACGCGCTCGCGTTGCTGGCGGCGAGCGCACCGCGGGTGGTGGACGAACCGGAAGCGGCCGCGGAAGTGGTGCGGCGTTGCGGCGGACTGCCGCTGGCGGTGCGGCTGGCCGGGGCACGTCTCGCGGCCCGGCCCGCGTGGCCCGTGGCGCACCTCGCGGAACGGCTGGCCGACGCGGAACGGCGGCTGGACGTGCTCGACGAGGACGAGTGCGGCGTGCAGGCCTGTTTCGCGTTGTCGATCGACCTGCTGGCGGCCGGCGACGCCGCGGCGTACGCACTGCTGGCGTGGCCCGACGTGCCGGACCTGTCCGTCACTGCGGCGGCACGCGTGCTCGACCACGACGAGGAGGAGACCGAACGGCTGCTCGAACGGCTGACCGGCGCGTGCCTGCTGGAGGCGGCAGCGCCCGGTCGCTACCGGCTGCACGACCTGCTGCGCGTGTACGGCGCCGGTCTGGCGGACGAGACCGCGCGGTCAGCGGCGCTGACCCGCCTGCTGGAGCTGTACGGGGCCGTCGCGTGGCAGAGCCTCGCGCTGGCCAACCCCGGTTCCCCGGTCCACGCCCTGGCACCGGCCCCTCGTCCCGCGCCGGAGTTCACCGACGCCGACACCGCGTTCAGGTGGCTGGACGGCCAACGGCCCCACCTGCTCGCGGCGGTGCACCAGGCCGGTTCGGGCGCGCCGGTCGTGAGCCTCGCGTTGGGGTTGTTCGAGTTCTACCGCACGCAGGGGCTGTGGCGGGACTGGCGGGACGTGTGCGAGGCCGCACTGCGCGAGCCCGGCGACGACCTGAGGCGCGCGTGCCTGCTGCTCGACCTCGCCGTGGCGGAGGCGGAGCTCGCCCAGCGCGGTGGCGGCGACTTCTCCGCCGCGCTGCGGCACGTCGAGGACAGCGTCGCCGTGTTCGAAGCGCTCGGCGACGAGGCGATGACCGGCAGGGCGTTGAACAACGCCTGTTACGTGCACCGGTTGAGCGGGGCGTTCGACCGGGCGATCGGGTACGGCGAACGGGCGCTCGCGCTGGCGCACCAGGGCCGGTCGCGCGGCTTGACGCTCGTCAACCTGGCCGAGATCCACGGCCTGATCGGCGATCGCGTCACCCAGCAGCGTCATCTCGCCGACGCCATCGCGATCTTCGAACCGATGGACGACGCGCACGGCATGGCGTACGCCCTGGTGGTGCTCGGCCTCGCGCAACGGGCCGATGGACGGCTCACGGACGCCATCGCGAGCCTGAAGCGCAGCGCCGAGCAGTGGCGCCGGATCGCCGACACGCCGAGTGAGGTCAACACACTGATCGACCTGGGCGAAACCCTGCTGGCCGCAGGCCGACCCGACGCCGCCCGCGAGGTCCTGACCGGCGCGCTCGCGCTGATCCCCCGCTACGGCGACCCGGTCAGGGAGCAGAAGGCCCGCGCGCTGCTGCGCCGGGCGTGACGTCGTCGAGGCGGACCAGCTGCGCGCGCGGGTACTTCCGGCCCGGCACCGGCACCGGCGACCCGGTGAACGAAACCGGCGTGCCCGCCAGCAGCAGCGTCAGTCCCTCGGGCAGGTCGTCGCGCGAGACGAACCAGGACCCGCCACGCGTGTCCGTGATGAACCCGTGCGACTCCCCCGACCGCCACGTCGCCACCGTGCCGCGCCGACGGCCGCGAGGCGCGCCCACGGGTGAGGCGACCGCCTGGGAGGACCGCACGAACGGGCTCCGCAACGGGTGTTCCGGCAGGTCGGAGGGCGCGAACAGGGCGTCGAACCCGGGGGTGAACGGCGTCGCGGCCCGCAGCGGCGCGGCCGTGCGCGGGGTCCACGAGGGCGCGCGGTCGATCGTCCGCACGTCGACCACCGGCACGATCACGTGCACGCCTCGCGCGGTCAGCCTGGCGACGAGCGGCGCGAAGTCGGCGTCGCCGGTGAGCAGCACGACCCACTCCAACGGCACGGTGGTCGCCCGGTCCCACGCCTCCAGCGCCAGCTGGACGTCGACCCCCTTCTCCTTGCCGCCGTGCAGCGGCAGGTCGTGGCGGGTGATGCCGGCGGCGGCCAGCGCGGCGTCGAAGGAGGCGGCCGGGGTGTCGATGCGGCCGCGGACGTAGTGCGCCTCGGCGACCACGCACTCGTCGAGCGGGCGTCCGGTCTCGGTGTGGACGAACCAGCGCAGCGCGTCGTGCAGACCGTCCAGCGCGATCCGCGCGGCCCGCGGGTGCGCGGTCGCGTAGAAGTCGCTGAGGTACGCGAACCACGTGCCGTCGTAGAACACGCCGATGCGGACGATCTTCCCCATCGAACGGACATTACCTGCCGGGCGGGACCGCGGCAGGCACCGCGGTCCCCACCGCCATCAGGAGCTGACCCGCACGTCCGCGACGGCACCGTGCCAGAAGTCGGCGTTCTGGCCGCCGAACTTGGCCCGGCCCACCGCGAGGCCGCCGGTGCTGACGATCGCCGGCCCGGCCGGTGCGGTCGCGACCAGTGCACCGTCGAGGTAGAGCCGGATCTCGCCGCCTCTGCGCTCTCCCCTCAGCTCGTACCAGCGGCCGAGCTCCGGTGTGATCTCGTACCGCGCCCGGTTGCCGCCGGGTGTGCTGAACGCGAACGCGCCCTGCCCGTACTGCAGGTAGAAGGGGTTCTCCCGCTCCCGGCCGTCCTGGCTCACCGCCGTGGCGTAGTTGCCGGGCAGCTCGTCCAGCCGCACCCGTGCCGACACCGCGTAGTCGCCGGTGGTGTCGACGACCGGGCCGTAGGTCTCGGCTGAGCCGTTGTTGAGCTCCAGTGCGCCGTTGGCCCACTTCGCGCCGGTCGGGCTGAGCCGCAGCGGGTTGCCGCCGCCGCTGGAGTCCTTCGCCACCGCTCCCCCGGTCTCGTCGAGCTTCCACTCGCCGCGTCCCGCGTACGGGTACGGCTTGCCCGCGTTCGCCCCGGCCTCGATGACGCGGCGGTTGATCTCGCGGACCGGGCCGGGATCGACCTTGATGCGCTTGCGGTCGTAGGTCCAGAACCCGTTGAGCTCGTTCTCCAGGTCGGTGACCTGCGTGTAGACCGACGCGGACAGCTCTGCGCGCGCCTGGCCGAGGTAGAACGTGCGGGTGTTGTCGACGTACTTCGCGGTCAGCGCCGCCTTGTCCGCCACACCGCTGTAGATGTTCGCCGGCGCGCCCGGCCACTGGTGTCCCGGCGTGCGCAGCGTGAAGCCGCCGTGCTCGCCGTCCATCACCACACGCCGGCCGTCCGGGCGGGCCGGGTCGGTGTTGTTGTAGTCGTGGTGGTCGATCACGTCGCCCTTGCCGGAGTCGCCCTTGGAGGCACAGCAGTTCACGCCGCTGTGCGCGTTGACGACCCGGCTCGGGTCGGCGGACTTGACCTCCTCGGTGATCCGGCCGGTGACGGTGCGGTCCCACTCACCCCAGCCCTCGTTGAACACGATCCAGGCGAAGATCGACGGCGAGTTGTGCAGCTGCTTCATCATCTCGCGGTTCTCACTGAGGAACGCCTGTTGTGACACGGGGTCGTCACCGTCCTCGACGGACACGAAGTCCTGCCACACCAGCAGTCCCAGCCGGTCCGCGTGGTAGTACCAGCGGGCCGGTTCGCCCTTGATGTGCTTGCGGACGGAGTTGAAGCCGAGGTCCTTCTGCGCCTTGAGGTCGAACGCGAGCGCGTCGTCGCTCGGCGCGGTGTTCAGACCGTCCGGGAAGAAACCCTGGTCCAGCATCATGAGGCTGAAGACCGGTTGCCCGTTGAGCGTGAGCTTCTTCTGCCCGCCGACGTCCGCGACGCCGATGGACCGCATGCCGAAGTAGCTCTTCACCCTGTCGGCGCCGAGCCTGATCTCCAGCTGGTACAGGTACGGGTCGTCCGGCGACCACAGGTGCGGGTCCGCAACCTTGAGCGACAGGTTCTCGTTGGCAGGACCGGAAACCGTGCCGACCTGCCTGCCCCGCGCGTCCTTGGCGACCGCCGTGACGGTGGCGCTGGAGGTGGAGGAGACGGTGAGCGACAGCGAGCTCGTGGCGAGGTCCGGCGTCATCTTGAGCTCGTCGATCGCCTTGTCCGGCACCGGTTCCAGCCACACGGTCTGCCAGATGCCCGACGACGGCGTGTAGAAGATGCCGCCGGGATCGCGCGACTGCTTGCCCTTCGGCTGGTTCGGGCCGGTCGTGTCGGTGACCGCGACGACGATCTCCTGCTCGCCACCGCGTTCGAGCGCATCCGTGATGTCCGCGCCGAACGCCGTGTAGCCGCCGGAGTGCTCGGCGACCAGCTTGCCGTTCACCCACACCCTGGCCTCGTGGTCGACCGCGCCGAAGTTGAGCTTCACCCGTTGCCCGGACCAGTCGCGCGGCACGGTCACCGTGCGGCGGTAGAACATGTGGTCCTCGTGCCGTTCCAGCCCGGACAGCTGCGACTCGATCGGGAACGGCACGATCACGCGTTCCGGCAGCCGTTGCCCGAACACCGGCTGCTGGCCGGCTTTCGCGCCCGCGAACTCCCACGGACCGTTGAGGTTGAGCCACTTCTCGCGTTCCAGCTGCGGCCTCGGGTACTCCGGCAACGGGTTGCGCGGGTCGGCCTTCTCACCCCACGGCGTCCGGAGGCGTTCCGTCGACCCGTTCGAGACTGTGCGCGCGGTCTTCTCGATCTTCGTGCCTCCTGCGGTGAGCTGTCCCGCGCCGTCGTAGAACAGCCGGACCCGTTGGCTCTTCAGCACTTTCTCGCTCAGCCGGACGGTGAGGCGGTCGCGGTTCGCGGTGACCAGGTCGACCGGCATGGGTGTCGCGTCCACGTCGACCCTCAGGTGCGCCTTCAGGTCGGCGACGCCGGTGACGCGGCCGTCGAACTCCGCCGTCAGCACCCGCCCGTCGCCGGAGATCTGCGCGGTGCGCGGGACGACCCGGAAGTCCGCGGGCGGCGTGAACGCGGACTCCGGCACGATCTGCTTGGGAGTGAACGCGCTCGACCAGCGCAGGAACATGTCGGCGCCACCGGTGTCCTGGAACATCTCCAGCCGGAAGTCGTACTGGCGCCCGGCGGTCAGCGACACCGGCGCGCTGGTCTGCTCGCGGTCCCAGTCACCGACCCAGTGGTCGATCACGGGGTTCCCGTCGACGAACAGCCGGAAACCGTTGTCGCCGATGGCGTGGAACGTGTAGTCGCCGGTCCGCGGCACCGCGATCCGGCCGGTCCAGCGCGCCGTGGTGTGCTCGGTGCGGCCGGCCAGGAAACCGAACACCGAGGTCAGGTCCGGGTGGTTCACCTCGGCGTCCAGCACGGTGCCCGCGAGCGTCGCGAAGTCCCGCGCACCCGGCGCCGACATGCTGAAGTACTCGCCCTTCAGGCCGTGCACGGGCTCGGCGGCGCCCGCGGGTGGTGTGCCGGGCGCGACGCCCAGCGCCAGCAGCAGCGCGACGAGGGCGGAGGCGGGTTTTCTCATCGGCGAGGTCCCCTTCGTTTTACAACGTTGTAAGAGCGCTCCCATCTATCCAGGCACAGGCTCGGAACGCCGAGCTACCTCCGATCGGAGGTATCGGCCATGTCAAACAGGACAAGTTCACCGCACCCCATGAGAGCGCGCCCATCAGCTCGACGTCGCTTGATGAACGGCGCTTTTGTCC
>NZ_JBEXJN010000103.1:0-18778 GCF_040609115.1 Lentzea sp. NPDC004782 | reverse complement strand
CTGCCCCCTGCTGGGGTGGGTGTTGCGGGTGGGCGGACGACGTGGCATTCGGTGGGGAACACCACGCAGGCGTTCGCGCGGGGCACGGACAACAAGCTGATCCACACGTATCTGTCCGACGGGATGAGTGGCTGGTCGCAGTGGCTGCCGCACGGTGACCAGCAGCTGGCCTCGGACCCGGTCGCGATCCACAAGACAGCGGGCAACGTGACCGAGGTCTTCGCCCGTGACACCGCCAACCGGTTGATCCACACCTACTTCGGTGACGGCATGTCGTCGTGGTCACCGTGGGCGGTGATCGGCACCACCACCATCACCGGCACCCCGGCCGTGGTGTACAAGCCCACCGGCAACGTCACCGAGGTCTTCGCCCGCACCAGCGCCGGCGCGGCCGTGCACTCCTACATCGCCGACGACTCCGGCGGCTGGAGCGACCTGCTGCCCATGCCCGCCGTCACCCTGGCCTCCGACCCCGTCGCGGTCTACAAGCCCACCGGCAACGTCACCGAGGTCTTCGGCCGCGACAGCACCAACCACCTCATCCACACCTACCTCGGTGACGGCATGAACGGCTGGAGCAGCTGGGCCGCCATCGGCACCACCACCATCACCGGCACCCCGTCGGTCATCTACAAGCCCACCGGCAACGTCACCGAAGCCTTCGCCCGCACCAGCAGCGGCGCGGCCGTGCACTCCTACATCGCCGACAACACCCCCGGCTGGAGCGACCTGCTGCCCATGCCCGCCGTCACCCTGGCCTCCGACCCCGTCGCGGTCTACAAGCCCACCGGCAACGTCACCGAGGTCTTCGGCCGCGACAGCACCAACCACCTCACCCACACCTACCTCGCCGACAACACCCCCGGCTGGAGCACCTGGGACGCCATCGGCGGCACCACCACCATCACCGGCACCCCGTCGGTGGTCTACAAGCCCACCGGCAACGTCACCGAGGTCTTCGCCCGCGACACCAACGCCCACCTCACCCACACCTACCTCGCCGACAACACCCCCGGCTGGAGCACCTGGGACGCCATCGACACCACCCCCATCGCCCCCACCAACTAACCCCCACCACCCCCACGCCGCGGGCCTCCCTCCAACAGGAGAGAGGCCCGCAGTGCGTTCGTCCTCAATGGACTGAAGCGGGCTCTCAGGCCACCAGACCGTGCCGGAAGGCGTAGACGACCGCCTGGACGCGGTCCCGCAGGTCCAGTTTGGTGAGGATGCGCGACACGTACGTCTTGACCGTCTCGTGGCTGAGCACCAGCACACCCGCGATCTCGCTGTTGGACAGGCCTTCCGCGATGAGGCGCAGCACCTCCAGCTCCCGCGCGGTCAGCGGCACGCCCTCGGGTGCGCCCGCGGGCCGGATGCGTTCGGCGTAGCGGCCGACGAGCTGCCGGGTCACCTCGGGCGCGAGCAGTGCCGCGCCGGCCGCGACCGTGCGGATGCCGTGCAGCAACTGGGCGGGCGGCGCGTCCTTCAGCAGGAACCCGCTCGCGCCCGCGCGCAACGCCTCGTACACGTACTCGTCGAGGTTGAACGTCGTCACCACGAGCACCTTGGCGGGACTCGCGACGCCGGCGCCCGCCAGCAGCCGGGTGGCCTCGATGCCGTCGAGCACCGGCATCCGGACGTCCATCACCACCACGTCCGGCCGCAGCCGCGCGGCCAGGTCGACCGCGGCCCGCCCGTCGCCGCACTCGCCGACCACTTCGAGGTCCGGCTGCGCGTCGATGATCGTCGCGAACCCGGTGCGGATCAGCGCCTGGTCGTCGCAGACCAGCACCCTCGTCGTCACGACGGAATCCTCGCCCGCACCACGAAACCACCGTCCTGTCCGCCCGCGTGGAACTCACCGCCGAGCAGGGTGACCCGCTCGCGCAGACCGCGGAGTCCTCGGCCGCTGCCACCCGGTGAGGCGGCGGTCGGGCCCGTGCCGTCGGTCGCGACCTCCACCACGATCTCGCCTTCTCCGTTCCGGACGTGCACGGTCGTCAGTCTGCCGTGCGCGTGTTTGAGGGCGTTCGTCAACGCCTCCTGCACCACCCGGTACGCCACCACCTTCGCGCTGCCCGGCACCGATGCGCCCTCCTCGGCGAACTCGACGGGTTGCCCGGCCTGCCTGGTCTGCTCGACCAACGCGGCCAGGTCGCCGATCGGCTCGGCGCCGTGGTCGGGGTTCAGCAGGTCCAGCAGGTGCCGCAGGTCCGCGATGGACCTGCGGCCGGTGTCGGTGATCGCGGTCAGCGTCCGGTCGAGACGGTCGGGCGCGGACGTCAGGTATCGCGCCGCCTCCGCCTGCACCACCATCGCCGTCACGTGGTGGGTGACGACGTCGTGCAGCTCACGCGCGATGCGGGTGCGTTCCGCGAGACGCGTCGCCTCGGCCACGTGCCGGCGCCGCTCCTCCTCGGCGGCCCTGGACAGCCGCAGCCACGCCCCGATCACCCACGCGGCGGCCAGCGCCAGGTAGAACGTCACGAACCCGGCCACGCCCTCGCCCGAGCCCTGCCGGTCGAGCACGACGGCCAGCGGCACGTAGGCGGCGGAGGCCAGCACCGCCGTGGTGCGGCGGTGCTGGCCGAGGTGCAGGCCCGTGCTCAGCAGCGCGATGGGCAGCGCGGTGCCCGCGACCGCGTGGTAGCCGAGGAGCTGGTCGGCCGCGAACCCGGCGGACACCAGGACGAGACTGACGAGCGGCCACCGCCGGCGCACGATCAGCGGCAGGCATTCGAGTGCGATCACGGCCGCGGCCAGCGCGTCCATCGGGCGGCTCGGCAGGTCGCCCAGCTGCGTGCCGCGGTGCTGCAACGCGGGCACGAACGAGGCCAGTGCCAGTGCGAGCGCGATGGGGACGTCCCGGACCACGACGTCCGATCGTCGCCACAGGTCCGCGATCTGCCGGATCACGCGATGAGCGTAGTCGTGGAGGTGGAACGGCGGTGGAAGGGCACGATCGTGCCGCGCCGCCGAGCCAGCCGCAGGAACGCGACCGTCACCACCACGCCCGCCAGCACCGAGAACACGCTCGCCTCCGGGCCGAACTCGCCGCCGCCGATCAGCAGCGGCCCGGACGTCACGCCGTCCAGCACCCCGCGGGGAGCGTCCGTGCCGGAGACGCTGGCGCCGAAAACCCCGCCCTGCACGAAGTTCCAGCCGAAGTGCACGCCGATCGGCACCCACAGGTTGCGGGTGGCGGCGTAGGCGGCGGCGAGCATGAACCCACCCGCGATCGCGATGGCGAGAGCGCTCCACACCGTGGCGTGCGGGTTGAACAGGTGCGCCGCGCCGAACAACAGGCCGGTCAGCCCGAGCGACGCCCACGTGCCGAGCCGGCGTTCGGCCAGGCGGAACAGGACACCGCGGAACATCAGCTCCTCCGCGACCACGGCGGCGGCCGTGAAACCGAGCAGCGCCACCGCTCCTGCCGCGGAACCCCAGCCACGAACCTCGTACCCGCCGAAGAGCGCGATGGTCGCGATGACGGCGGCGAACATCCCGCCACCGACCAGCAGCCCTCGGCCGAACGCGCCGCCCGCTCCCCGCACGGCGACTTCGGCCGGTTCCCGCCGTTCGGTCCGCCGCACCACCCACGCGTACACGTACAGCAACGCCGCGGCCACCGCCAGACCGGCCACCAGGGTGAGCGGGGCGTTCCACTGCATCAGGCCGACGAGCGCACTACCGGCGAAAGCCACCAGCGCGACCGCTCCGAACTGCCACAACAGGCGCATGATCATTCCTCCGTGAGACGTTGCGCCGAACGCTAGGGATTCCGCGGCGCGAAATCGTCACCGCGCGGTGGACATCCGCGCGTAGCTCGCTCGGGGACACTCGGCTCCCAAGGCCGTCTCTCGACGTGGATGAAGGGCGCCTTCATCCACCTCACGTGGATGAAGGCGCCCTTCATCGAGCAGCAGGTGCTGACCGGAGGTATCCGCCTGGTCCGTCCGACGGATCTTCGTCAGACCTGGTTTGACGAGGGGACGCCAGCGGGCACTGGACCGCTCATGATGGCGTCGTACTGGGACTCCGCGCGGACCGGATTCCTGGCGTTCGTGGGCATCGGGTTGTTGGTGCTCATCCCGCTGGTGTTGTTGCACTACCTCCGGTTCGGCCGCGTGGAGCCGCGCCGCGCGTTCGTGCTGTACGGGCTGCTGGCCTACGGGCTCGTCGCGCTGGCGCTGATCTTCCTGCCGTTCCCCGACGACCCGGCGCGGACGTGCCAGGGCGAGCAGATGCTGTCCACGGTCCCGTTCCAGTGGGTGACCGACATGAACAACAACCTCGCGGCGAACGGGCGTTACGGCATCGCCGCGATGGTGCGGTCGCAGGTGTTCCTGCAGCAGTTGTTCAACGTCGCGTTGTTCGTCCCGCTCGGCGTGGTGCTGCGCAAGGCGTACGGCAAGGGGCCGCTCGCCGTGATCGCCATCGGGCTGGGCCTGTCGCTGGCCGTCGAAGTCGTGCAGTACACCGGAAATCTCGGCTTCTACCCGTGCCCGTACCGCATCGCCGACGTCGACGACCTGATCTCGAACACCGTCGGCGCCTTGGTGGGTTGGATGCTGGCGCCCGCCGCGCTGGTGGTGCCCAGGGTGCCGCCGTCCGACGACGCGACCGCGCCGGACGGGACCGTGACGGTGCCGCGCCGGCTGCTCGGGCTGGCCGCCGAGCTCGTGCTGGTGCTGTCGCTCACGAAGCTGGTGCTGCATCCGGATCCGCGCTGGGCGGTAGCCGTGCTGGTGGCGTTGCGGGTCGTGCTGCCGGCCGCAACGGGTGGGTGGACGATCGGCGGATGGCTGATGCGCCACCGGATCCGCGCCGAGGACGGGTCCCGCGCCAACCCGGTGCAGCTGGCGTTGCGCGAACTGCTCGGCGCGTCCGGTCTGCTGACCTACGCGACCGTCGTGTCGCCGCTGGTCGACCTCGGCCGGCTGGACCTGGTCGTCGTGGCGTTCTTCGCGCTCGGGGCGTTCGTCGACCCGGTGTTCCGGCGTGACCAGCGCGGGTGGCACGAACGCGCGGCCCGCACGCGCGACGTCCTGCAGTTCGCCGCGGCCGGTGACCGGGTACCCCGCGTGCCATGACGACCTACACGCACACGGCCGAGGCCGACATCGCGGCCGACACGCTGTTCGGTTTCCTGGCCGAGCCCAGGAACCTCCCCCGCTACTTCCCGCAGATGACCGCCGCCGAGCCGGAGGGCGGCGAGCAGGTGCACGTGGAGGCCGAGGTGCACGGCCACCACGTCGACGGCGAGGCGTGGGTGCGGCAGGACCCGCGGCGCCGCCGGCTGGAATGGGGTGCCGAGGGCCCGGACGACTACCACGGCGAGCTGCAGATCGAGGAGCTGGCGCCGGACCGGTCGCGCATCACGGTGAGCCTGCACAGCGTGCGGGAGGCGCAGGGCGACGAGGTGCAGCGGGGGCTGGAGGAGACCGTCGCCGCGCTCACCCGGACCGCGACCGCCGACGATCAGCACTTCACCCAGTAGTTCGGTGAGGTCTGCCGGATGCTGCTGGTGGTGAACGTGTTCCACAGGCCGAGCGGCTGGTTCGAGCCCAGCGCATAGGTCTGCCCGAGCGAGGCGTAGGCGCGACCGGCGGTGGTGTGGGCGTAGTTGCTCGCGGTCACGCAGTCGGGGACCGGCTGCGTGGTGGTGGTGGTCGGCTGTCCGGTGCTCAGCGCCTTGACCATGTTCACGATGGCGGTCATCTGCGGGCCGGACTTGAGCGGGTACTGGGCGGACTGGTAGCCCCACCAGTCCCAGCAGCCGCGCGGGTTGCCCGTCATCGTGGTGGCCTGCGGGTAGAGCACGATCATGTTGTTGGTGTCGGCGTATTCGTTGAGATAGCTCTTGTCCAGCAACGCGTTCCCGACCAGGCCGTAGTACTGGTAGCACCCGTGCAGCGTCACCATCAGCCTGCACGGCCCGGTGTCGCACGCCCTTGGCACGTAAGCGAAACCCTCGCGCCCCATGCTGACCGCCGCCGGGTTCCCGCCGGGCACGTACTGGCCCTGGTCGAACTGGACGAGTTTGCCCGACACCGCGGACGCGGCCGGGTTCACCTGACCGAACAGGTGCCCGAGCATCTCCTTCACCGGGTCGGCCGTCCCGCAGTTGTTGATGTACGGCGAAGAAGTGGCGCCGCAGCTGTTCGGGCCGATCGGGCTGACCCACGCGTGCCCGGCCGCGCTGGTGTTGTTGTAGACCACGCGCGCACCGAAGTCGCGGTAGTAAGTCGCGAGGTCGTCGTTCACCGCCCGGTCGACGGTCTGGTCGGCGGTGCCGTGGAACAGCCACACCGGATCACCGGACAGGTTCTGCGGCGGGTCGACCGTGCCCGCCGCCGCGCGGGTGCGGGTCAGCTGCTCCAGTTCGGACGGTGTCTTGCGCGCCTGGAAGGTGTCCATGCACGCGTACAGGGCGGTGTTGACGTTGTTCTGGGCGCAGTCGTAGGCACCGGCGGAGAAGATGCCCGCGCCCTGGAAGACGCTGGAATACGCGACGTGGAGCTGGTTGGCCAGGTAGCCGCCGGACGACACCCCGCTCACGTAGGTGCCGGTGATGTCGTACTTGCCGAGCGTGCCGGGCTGCGGCGGCGGAACCGCCGCGCTCGACATCGACAGGGACGCCGCGGCCAGGCCGGTGGCCGCGGCGAGTGCCAGGAACGCGTTGCTCAACCGCATGTGCTCGCCTCCGTCGTTGCAGGCAGGACGGCACCGAGGTTAAGAGTCGATCACGGGACCGCACCACGTGTGCGGCCACCACCACCGACGCTCTGCTGACGTCGGACTGCCCCATTGACAGCCCTGCCGGGTGCCCGCGGCATCTCACGCCCGCGGCATCTGGCGCCGGAGCTTGCCCGCGCCGTACGCGTCCCGGCACGCTCCCCGCAGCAGCTTCCCGCTGGTGCTGCGCGGCAGCGTGCCCGGTGCGAGCAGCACCACGTCGTCCACCCGCACTCCGTGTCCGGTGTGGACGGTGCGGCGCACCGCCATCGCGACCTCCTCGGGGTCGGCCTCGCCGGCCGCCTCGGCCAGCACGACGACCAGTTCCCGTTGCCCGTCCTCGATTCCGAGCACGCAACACCCGGTCACGGCCGGATGCGCGGTCTCCGCGGTGGCCTCCAGGTCGTGCGGGTGGTGGTTCGCGCCGGCCACGATGATCACCTCTTTGGCCCTGCCGGTGACGAACAGCTCGCCGTCCCAGCGGAACCCGGTGTCGCCGGTGCGCAGGAACGCGCCGCGCCTGCCCGGCAGCTCGGCGTGGAACACCTGGTCGGGCCGGTTCCAGTAGCCGGTGCCGACGCTCGGTCCCTGCACGAAGATCTCGCCCACCTCACCTTCCGCGCACTCCTGCAGCGTCACCTCGTCGGCCACCACGACGGTGATCGACGGCGGAACGGGGCCGCAGCTCACCAGCTGCCTGCCTCCGGGCGGGTCGATCGGGCGGGCGCGGCCCTTCGTGAGCGCCTCGGCGTCGCAGCGCAACGTCACCGGGCCCTCCCCCACCACAGCGCTGGTGACCATCACGGTCGACTCCGCGAGGCCGTAACCGGGCACGAGCGTGCCGCGCCGGAACCCGGCGGGCGCGAACACCTCGCAGAACCGGTCGAGGGTCTGCGCCCTGACCGGTTCACCGCCGATCAGCGCCATCTCCCAGCCGCTCAGGTCGAGGCCCGCGAGCTGGGCCTCGGCGATGCGCCGCACGCACAGGTCGAGCGCGAAGTTCGGTGCGCAGCTGTCCGCCCGGCCGACCTGCGAGATCAGCCGCAGCCAGCTGATCGGGCTGCGCACGAAGACCCCGGCCGGGAACAGCAACGCGGACCTGCCCGCGTACAACGGATCCAGCACACCGCCGATCAGGCCCATGTTGTAGTGCGACGGCAACCACGACACGCTCGTCGGACGCGGCAGGCCCTCCTCGTCGGACGGGCGGTACAGGTTGTCGTGGATCAACGCGAGGTTGTGCAGCACGTTGCCGTGGGTCAGCGTCACCCCCTTGGGTTCACCCGTGGATCCCGAGGAGTACTGCAGGTACGCGGGCGTGTTGATGCCGATGGACGGCGGCGCCCACCGGTCGGCCAGCGCCGGCTCGACCTCGTCCACGGCGAGACGCACCAGGTTCGGGAGTGACTCCTCGATCACCGGCAGGCATTTGGCGAACGTGAGACCGGTGGAGAGCAGCAGGTCCGGGTGGCAGCTCGCGACGATCGACTCGATGCGGCTCACCTTCACGCTGGTGCGGGTGCCGTCGAGCGGTGCGACCGGCACGGCGATCAGACCCGCGTAGAGGCAGCCGAGGAACGCGATGTGGAAGTCCAGACCGGGTTCGAAGCACAGCAACGCGCGGGTGCCGGGTTGCGCGAGCGCCGTGAGGTGCACCGCCAGTGCCCGCGCCCGGCGGTCGAGGTCGGCCAGCGTCAGGGCGTCCCACTCGGTGCGCCCGTCGGCGTAGAAGGTGTACGCGCGCATGTCCGGTTCGGCCGCGGCACGGGCCTGGCACAGCTCGACCAGCGTGGTGAACTTGCGCCTGCCGCCGGCGACACCCTTCGGCAGCCGCACTCCGTCGCGGAGGTTCATCCCTTGTCTCCCAACATCAGCGTCCGGCACGCGGCCCTGCGCAGCTTCCCGCTCGTGGTGAGCGGCAGCGTGCCGGGCGAGAGCAGCACGACCCGGCCCGGCACGATCCCGTGTTCGGCCTGCACCGCGGCCGCGACGGCGTTGCGGATCTCGTCGCGCGGCGTGGCGCGGTACCGGTGTTCGACCTCGGCGAGCACCACCACGTCCTCGCCGTCCATCACCGCGCACGCCGCGCGCAGCGACGGGTGGCTGCCCACCGCGGTCGCCTCGACGTCGTACGGGTAGAGCTGGCGGCCGTCGACGTCGAGCAGGTCCGGGATCCGGCAGGTGACGAAGAGCTGGCCCTCGAACAGGAAGCCCAGGTTCCCGGTGCGCAGGAACTTCCGGCCCGCGACCTGAGCGCCGAACGTGCGTTCGGTGCCGACCGGGTCGGCCCAGTAGCCCGCACCGATGCTGGGCCCGGACACCAGGATCTCGCCGACCTCGTCATCTCCGACGGGCTCACGGGTTTCCGGATCCACGATGACCACTTCCAGCGACGGATCCGGTTCGCCGCAGCCGACCAGGCTGCGCGCGCCGGCACCGCTCGTCGCCCGTGCGACCCGCCCGCGTTCCAGCGCGTTGGTGTCGAACGGCCGCACGATCGGCTGGCCCTCCAGCGGGCCGCCGCTGACCAGCACGGTCGACTCCGCCATGCCGTAGCTGGGGAAGAACGCCTCCCGGCGGAACCCGCACGGGGCGAACCGCGCCGCGAACCGGTCGATCGTGGCCGCGCGCAGCGGTTCGTCGCTGATCGCCGCGATGCGCCAGCGGCTGAGGTCCAGGCCGTCGCGCTGGTCGTCGCTGACGCGGCGCAGGCACAGCTCGTAGCCGAGGCTGGGCGCGGCGGCGATCTCCGCGCCGTACCGGGAGATCGCGCGCAACCAGTTGGCGGGCACCCGCGCGAAGGACTGCGCGGACATCAGCACGGACAGCTGGCCGAGGTAGAGCGGTTGCAGCACACCGCCGATCAGCCCCATGTCGTGGAACACCGGCAGCCACGACACGGTCGGCGCGACCCGCCCGAAGTCCTCGTCCGGCCGCGAGCCGCCGCGCACGATCAGCGCGAGGTTGTGCAGCACGCCCGCGTGCGTCAGCACGACGCCCTTCGGCCTGCCCGTCGTGCCGGAGGTGTACTGCAGGTACGCGACCTCGTTCGACTCGTGCACGCCCTGGAACTCGCCGTCGCCGTCGACGACCTCGTCCGTGGCGAGCGGGGTGACCGGCCGGTCGCCGAGGATGGCGTGCACGGAGACGATCGTGTCCTTTGTAGACAGAACCAGCGCGGGCCGGCAGTCGTCGGCGATGGCGATCAACCGGCTGTGCCGCGCATCGCCGGTGGCCCGCCGGACCGAAGGGGCCGGCACGGCGATGATCCCCGCGTACAGGCACCCGAGAAACGCCGCCACGAACTCGATTCCCGGTGGATGGCACAGCAGCGCGCGTGATCCCGGCAGCGCCAGTTCCCGCAGCCGCACGGCGATCGCGCGTGCCCTGCGGTCGAGCTCCGCGTAGGTGATGGTGGCCGACTCCACCACACCGCTCTCCAGGAACACGAACGCGCGTTCCTCGCCTCTCAGCGCCACCTGCCTGCGGCACAGGTCCGCCAGGTTGGCCACGTCGGCCGCCACTTCAGCTGACACCGCGCATCAACTCCCGCTCATCGCCGATTTCCCTTGCGGGGCGGACGTTACGGAGATCCGGCGCCGTTGTGATCGGTCGCGCGACGGAGTCCGGGATCCGTCGCGCGACCGCTGCCGCGGCGGCGGTCGTGGTGGTCTCCTCGATGCATGTCTTACGAGAGCACCTTCCTCGACTTCTCCCTGATGCACCCGTCGCTGCCCCCGCTGCCGGGTGGAGAGGAGGAGATCGTCGTGACCGGACTCGGCATGTCGACTCCCCAGGGCGGGGACGTCCAGTCCACTTGGGACGGACTGCTCGCCGGCCGTTCCGGCGCCCGCGTGCTCGACACGCCGTGGGCGGCCGATCTGCCGGTGCGGATCGGCGCGCCGGTGCACGAGGACCCCGGCCCGTACCTGGACCGCGTGGCCCGCCGCCGAATGGACCGCTGCCAGCAGCTCGCCGTCGTCGCGGCCCGGCAGGCTTGGGCGGACGCGGGCGCACCCGAGGTGGAGTCCGAACGGCTGGCGGTGGTGTTCGGAACCGGGCTGGGTGGCGGCGGCACGCTGGTCGAGCAGTACGAACGCTGCCAGGAGCTCGGCCCGGACCGCGTCTCGCCGTTCACCGTCACGATGCTCATGCCCAACGGCCCCGCCGCCGCCGTGAGCATGGACCTCGGCGCGCGAGGAGGAGCGCACGCACCGACGAGCGCGTGCGCGTCCGGAGCGGAGGCGATCGCGCTCGGTGCCGCGCTGCTGCGCCGGGGGCTCGCGGACATCGTCGTCGCGGGCGGCACCGAGGCGTGCCTGGGCAGGCTGTCGATCGCGGCGTTCGCGCGGATGGGAGCGTTGTCCCGCAAGCATTCCGACCCCGAAAGCGCGTCCCGGCCGTTCGACGCGGCCCGCGACGGCTTCGTCATGGCGGAAGGCGCGGGCGCGCTCGTGCTGGAACGCGGCCCGTTCGCCCGCGCCCGAGGGGCCAAGATCGCCGCGAAGCTCGCCGGCATCGGCATGACGTCCGACGCGCACGACATGACCGCCCCGTCACCGGACGGCCAGATCCGCGCCATCCGGCACGCGCTGCGCTCCGCGGGCCTGAGCCCGTACGACGTCACGCACGTCAACGCGCACGCACCGGGCACCCAGGTCGGCGACCGCGTCGAGGCGGCCGCCGTCCTGGAAGCCCTGGGCCCGCACCCGCTGGTCACCGCGACGAAGTCGGTGACCGGTCACCTGATCGGCGGCGCGGGCGCGGTCGAGGCGATCTTCACCGTGCTCGCCGTCCGGGACGGTGTGGTGCCGCCGACGCGCAACCTCGACGACCAGGACTCCGACGTGAAGCTGGAGATCGTCGCGGACCGGCCGCGGCACGCGCGGATCGGGGCGGCGATCTCCAACTCCTTCGGGTTCGGGGGCCACAACGTGGTGCTCGCGTTCACCCGCTCCGGCTGAATGCCGAACCGCCGGTGCGGCTCGGACCGGTCGCCGTTGGCGATGAAGGGTTCCTTCCTCCACCTGAGGTCGATGAAGGCGCCCTTCATCGACCTCAGGCGATGCCCTGCCGCTAGCCCGTGCGGGTGAGCAGGCCCAGCCGCTGAGCGAACAGCGCGGCGTGCATCCGGTTGGGCTGGCCCAGTTTCGCCAGGATGTGCGACACGTGGGACTTGACCGTTGCACAAGTGAGGTAGAGCTCGCGCGCGATCTCGTCGTTGCTGCGCCCCCGCGCCATGCGCGCGAGCACCTGCCGTTCGCGCTCGCTCAGCAGCCCCAGCCCGCGGTCGACCTCCTCGGGCGGGGGCAGGATCTCGAACCGGTCGAGCAGCCGTCCGGTCACCTCGGCGCAGAGGTACGCGTGGCCCCGCGCCACCGCCCGGACCGCGGCCAGCAGCTCCTCGTGGCTGGCCCGCTTCAACAGGAACCCGCGGGCGCCATCGGTCAGCACCTGGTGCAGCTGCGCGTCACTCCCCTCTCCCGCCAGCGCGATGACGCCACGGGCACAGGCCCGCAGCCGCACCAGCTCCGTGACGTCCGCGGTGATCACCACCCGCGGCCGGTGGCGCTGGGCGAGCCGCAGTCCCTCGGCGACCCCGGAGGCCTCTCCCACCACCACGAGGTCGCCCGCTTCCTCCAGCGCGTGCCGGAACCCTCTGCGGACCAGGACCTCGTCGTCGATCAGCAGGACGGACGACATCAGTGCCCCATCCCGAGCCCGCCGTCGACCGGGATCACCGCACCGGTCACGTACCGGGCGGCGTCGCTGGCGAGCCACAGCACCGTGGCGGCCACCTCGTCCGGTTCGGCGAAGCGGCGCAACGGGATCGCGTCGCGGTACTGCTTGCCGTACTGCTCGGGCAGGGTCGCGGTCATGTCGGTGTTGACGTAGCCGGGCGCGACGACGTTCGCCGTGACGCCGCGGCTGCCCAGCTCGCGGGCCAGCGAGCGGGCGAGCCCGATCAGGCCCGCCTTGCTGGCCGCGTAGTTGGTCAGGCCCGCGCTGCCGTACATGCCGACCACCGACGACATGAAGATCATCCGGCCGTGCCGGGCGCGCGCCATCGGGGCGGCGGCACGACGGGCGCACCGCCACGCGCCGGTGAGATTCGTGTCCACGACCGAGGTGAACGTGTCCTCGGTCATGCGAGTGATGAGCGTGCTGTCGGTGACCCCGGCGTTGGCCACGAGCACGTCCACCGGGCCCAGCTCCGCCTCCACCGAGGTGAACGCCGCGTCGACCTGCTCGCGGTCCCTCACGTCGCACTTCACGCCGAACGCGCCGTCCGGGCAGTCACCGCCGCGGTGCGTCACCGCCACGTTCAGGCCGTCGCCGAGGAACGCCTCGGCGATGGACCTGCCGATGCCCCGGTTGCCGCCTGTCACCAGAACCGTGCGGGTCATAGGTGCTCCTTTTGGATCATCGGCGTCCGGGTGATGCCGCCAGTCGGTCACCCGGCCGCCCCTATCGTGGGAACGGCTTCGGGCACCGGCGCCCTCAACCTGGTTCGACGTTAGGGAGATCAACGGTGTCGCCTGATGGCCATCGCGGCCGACGTGTTGACCTTTTCGGCCAACCGGTCCGGTTCCGCCGCGGCACAGCCGGAGTGCGCGCCATGGTGGAGGTGGGCGCCGAGCACGGCGTCGACCCGCGGAAGTGCTTGCGGGACACCGGGATCACACCCGAGATGCTGACCGGGGACGCGGTGGTGCACGGCACGCAGGAGCTGGCCGTGGCGGCGAACCTCGTCCGTGCGACCGGGCACGCGCCCGGTGTCGGCCTCGCGGTCGGCGAACGGCTTTCGTTGCGCGCCTACGGGGTCTGGGGTTTCGCGCTGCTGACCTGCCCGACCGTGCGGGCCGCCGTCGAGTTCGGGTTGCGCTACCTGCCGCTCACCTACGCGGTGACCGGCCTGAGCCTGCGGATGCGCGGCGACGAGGCCCAGCTGGTGGTGGAGGACGGACAGGACCAGGCGGGGTTGCGGCCCTTTCTCGTCGAACGGGAAATCGCCGTCACGGCGGGCATGCTGCGCACCATCCTGGACCGGCCGCCGCCGTCGATGCGCGTGGAGCTCCGCTGCGATCCCACGTCCGTCGACTTCGGACGCGCGCTCGGCGCACCGGTGAGGTTCGGCGCGCCGCACAACGCGATCGTCACCGACGCCGCCGTGCTGGACCTCCCTCTGCCGCAAGCAGATCCGCTCACCATGACGGCCTGCGAACGCGCGTGCCGCTCGCTGCTGCTCGAACGCTGCTCCCCGTGCGTCGCGCAGAACGTCCGGAAGATCATCGCGGAGGGCGTGACCGACGCCGGCGAGATCGCCGCGCGCCTGCACCTGTCGACCCGGACGCTGCGCCGCCATCTCGCCGACGAGGGAACGTCGTTGCGGCACCTCGTCGACGAGGCCAGGCGGGCCGCGGCGATCGAGCTCATCACGCTGCACCAGCTGACCGTCGAGCAGGTCGCGCTGCGGCTCGGCTACGCGGACGCGGGCGCGTTCATCCGCGCGTTCCGCCGGTGGACGGGCACCACCCCGTCCGCCTACGCGAGGTCTTCGCCGAGCATGCGCTGAAGCAGGTCGCGCAGCCGCTTCTTGTCCGCGGTGCCGAAACTGGCCAGCGGGTCGGCGGCGAACCTCAGCTGCCGCTGGAACTTCACCGTCAGCTCCTCGCCCAGTTCGGTGCGCACGATGTACTTGACGCGCCGGTCGGTCTCCCCCGGCCGGCGCTCGACGAGCCCGCGCGCCTCCAGCCGGTCGATGATCCCGGTCACGTTCGACCGCTCCGAGCCCAGCTTCTCGGCGATCCGGTGCATCGGCTTCGGTTCGTCCAGCGCGACCAGCACCTTCGCCTGGATCGACGTCAGCTCCAGCGACGAGGCGGCCTGCTCGTACTCCTTGGTGTAGCGCTGGACGATCCGCGCGATGAGCCCGATCACCTCGGTTGTGAGCGCGTCCATGCGACCAGCCTACCGGAAATAGTTGACTACATGAACCATCGTCTGACAAACTAGTTCATGTCAATAACTATCCACCCCCTGAACCAAGGAGCAGCATGTCTCCCGTCGTCCTGATCACCGGCACGTCCTCCGGCATCGGCCTCGCCGCCGCGATCCAGGCCCAGCAGGCCGGTTACCGCGTGGTGGCGACGATGCGCGACACCTCCCGCGCCGACGATCGGCTCGAGGGCGTGGACGTCCGGCGGCTCGACGTGACCGACCCCGAGTCGGTGACGTCGGTCGTCGAGAGCGTCGTGCGCGACCACGGCCGGCTCGACGCGCTGGTCAACAACGCGGGCGCCGGGCACATCGGCACCGTCGAGACCGACTCGGTCGAGAACTACCGCAAGGTCATGGAGGTCAACTACTTCGGCGTGGTCGCGATGACCAAGGCAGCGATGCCGCACCTGCGCGCCGCCGGGGGAAGGGTCGTCACGGTCAGCAGCGTCGGCGGTGTCGTCGGCCAGCCGTTCAACGAGGCGTACTGCGCCGCGAAGTTCGCCGTCGAGGGCATGATGGAGTCGCTCGCCCCGGTGGCCGCGCAGCAGGGCGTGACCGTGACCGTCGTCGAGCCGGGCGCCGTGGCCAGCGAGTTCGTCGCCAACGTCGGCGTCGACCGCGAGTCCGCGATCGAGGCGGCCGGCCCGTACGGCGCGTCGCTGCAGGGCTACCTCAGCCGCACCGCCACGGCGTTCAGCGGCGCGCAGACCCCGGACGAGGCCGCCGCGACGATCATCAGCGCACTCACCGACGAGCAGCCGCCGTTCCGCCTGCAGACCTCGGACTGGGCTCGCGCGTTCGTCGCCACCAAGCTCGCGGACGCCGACGGCACCGCCGTGCAGAAGCTCACGACCGGCTGGATCTGAGCGGTTCGAACACGCGTATCTCCTCGTCCCCGCCGCTGATCGCCACGCAGGACGACTCGGGCACCTCACGCCACGCGCCGTGCAGGTCGCCCAGCGGTTCCGACACCACCAGCCGCGTGCCGGCGGACAGCGAGTGCAGCGTCGGGTTGTCCGGGTACTGCTCCTGCAGCGTCGTGATGTCCCTGCTGTGGAAGAGACTTCGCGACCGGCCCCGGCTGGAGTAGCGGAACGCCCAGGTGGTCTCGCCGTCGGTCGTCGCGACGGTCATCTGGACCGGGTGCACGATCCCCTGGTTCTCTCCCGCCTCCTCGACGCAGCCGACCGCACGGGCCACGGCCGCCGGCGGGTCCGTCTCCAGGCCGAACGTCAGGGCCAGGTAGAAGAGGACCTCGGAGTCCGTCGACCCCTCGATCTCGGGGTAGAGCGACGGGTCGACGCGCAGCGCGAGCTCCCTGCGCACCAACGGGAAGTCCGCGATCAGCCCGTTGTGCATCCACAGCCACCGGCCGTGCCGGAACGGGTGGCAGTTGGTCTGCTGCACCGCGGTGCCGGTGGACGCGCGGACGTGCGCGAACACCCGGCCCGAGGCGATCCGCGCCGACAGCTCGCGCAGGTTCCGGTTGTTCCAGGCCGGCTCGGTGCTGAGGAACACGCCGGGGGTTTCGGCGGCGGTCGCGTACCAGCCGACGCCGAACCCGTCGCCGTTGATGGCCTCCACGCCCAGCCGGGCGTGCCTGCTCTGGGTGACGAGCGAGTTCTCCGGTTTGTAGAGGAGATCCTCCAGCAGGACCGGAGAACCCGAGTACGCGAGCCATCGGCACATGTCCTCCTCCTTGTGTGGTTACTGGCCTCACCCGCATCAGGTGAAGGCCAGGCGGCGCAGCTCGTGCCAGTCCAGGCCGCGTCGTGGCGCCCGGCGGTTCCTCGGCACCCGCACCCGCAAGGCCCCGGGCCGGGTCGTGCAGCGAACGGGGGTCGGCACCGTGACGGCCTCGCCGTCCACACCCACCGGCAGCAACGGCACGTCGGCGGTGATCACGGCCTCCGGCTCGGTCCGTTCGAGCAGCGCGTTCGAGCCCCGTCGCCCGCGCAGCAGACCGGCGGCCTCGGCGGCGTCGTGGACCGTGACGGCGAGAACGCCCAGCCGGCCGCCGTCCAGCCGCGGCCGGCGGCCCCACCCGGCCAGGTCGCCGGTCCCGTACGGGTTGTTGCTGATCAGCACGGCCTGCGGGCCGTCCACCTCGGCGTCCCCGGCCCTGAGGTGAAGCTGTCGCGCCGGTTGCTCTTCGGTGAGCAGGCCGGGCAACAGGTCGAGCATCGTGCCCACCCTGTCGTCGCGGTAGGCCGGGCTGCGCACCAGCTCGGCGTAGGCACCGAACGACGCGTTGTTGACGAACGTGCGGTCGCCGATCACGCCGAGGTCGACGCGCACCTCGACGCCGTCGGTGAGGGCGTCGAGACAGCCGACCGGGTCGTCGCGGTCCAGGCCGAGGTCGAGGGCGAAGTGGTTGCGGGTCCCGGCGGGGATCACCAGGAACGGCACCCCGTGCGCGGCCGCGACGTCCGCCACGAGCGCCTGGGTGCCGTCACCTCCGGCCACGCCCAGCAGGTCGGCACCCTCGCGGACGGCTTGGCGGGCGATCTCGGTGACGTCCCGCGTGCCGTCGAGCAGGCACACCTGCGCACCCAGCAACCACGCCCGCTCCACCAGTCCGAACCGTTCGACCTTGCCACCGCCCGAGCGCGGGTTCATGATCAGGAACGGCCGTCGCGGGGGCGCGGTCTCCACCTCGTCCGGATCATGAACGCCGGTGAGCGCACGCCGCCCGCAGGCCACTGCGATCATCCACAGCACCGCGGCGGCCCCGGCCACCCACACCAGGTGGGCCTGCGCGTACACCACGGCCACCGCCACCGGCGCGAAGATCACCAGGAATCCGGCGAGCCACCGCACGACGCCGTGGTGGACGAGGAACCACCAGGCACCTGCGAGGGTGACCGCCATCCCCGCCACACCGACCAGCACGAGTCCGATGCCGGCCCGCGGCCCGGCCACCGCCGGCACCAGGGCGACCGCCGCCGCTGCCGTGAGAAAGGCGAACCGGGCGAGCCATCGACGTCGCGTGTCAGCCATGTCGTCGTCCCTCCGTGTGGAAACGCCGCCAGAGTCGCGGGCAGTTCCTGCTCCCGGCCTCCTCCGCGGCGGATGAGCGCGGCCTGAAGGTCATCCGCCGCGGGCGAGGTGGTCACGGCCGGTCGGCCGACACGATCGATCTCGTGACTTCCTCGTGCGTCAACGGCTTGCTGAACCGGCGGCTCGCATTCGCCGCACTGCTGGCGTTCCTGCCGTCCGCCTGCGCGTCCGCCGCCTCCACTCCGCCGCACTTCGCCGTTTCCTCCCCGGTCACCACGACCACGTCCGTGTCACGGCACTTCCACGCACGGGTGCTCGACCGCGTCCGCACCGACCGGGCCGACGCCCGCGGCCTGGAGCTCGTCGGCGACGACCTGGTGGAGATCACCGGCCCGACGGTCCGCGCGCTGTCCGTGAGCGGTGGCGTGCGCGCCCAGCAGAACGTGCCGGGGGCGCCGGCGGACGGCGGCATCGCGCTCGCCCCGGCCGGGCTGTGGCACCTGAGCTCCGCTTTCACCGTCCTGCGCGATCCGGTCACGTTGGCGGAGCGGAGGCGGGCGCCCGCGTCCCACGAGACCTGGGGCCTGTGTGACGACGGCACCCGTCTGGTGCAGTCCGACGGCACGACGCGGTTGCTGCTGCGCGACCACGACACCGCCGCTCTCATCAGCGAGGTGCGGGTCGCCAGCCGTGAGTGGTCCACCGCGCGGCTCGGTGACCTGGCCTGCGTGGTCGTCAACGGCTATCCGCAGGTGTGGGCGGTGGTGTCGGGGACGGACTGGCTGATCCGCGTCGACCTGTCGACCGGCGTGGTCACGGCGGTCGCGGACCTCACCGCGGTCACGGTCGCCGAGCAGCCGACCGGGGTGGACGACGTGGTCACGGGGATCGCCGGTGCGGCGGACGAGCTGTGGGTCACCGGGCATCGCTACGGCCACCGCTACCGGATCCGCCTGCAGCCCTGAGTCGCGACAGGTCTTGGGCGCGTTCGCCCTCGATGAACCGGGCCTATCTGCACCAGTAGTGGGAGGGAGCGCCG
>NZ_JBEXJN010000102.1:0-19478 GCF_040609115.1 Lentzea sp. NPDC004782 | reverse complement strand
GCAAAAACCTCTTTTGTTGAGTGGGGTGTGCGGGGCCGCGCCCGCGCGTCGGGTAGGCCGGGCCCCTCCACCGACCCCGGGGGTCGCCCGGCCCCCTTCATCCACCAGCAAAACGGCTTCGTCGGGGCCCTGATCGTGGTGAGGGCTGACGCGTCCCCGGCGCCGTCGTGCCGGGGACGCGTCAGCGCCGACCTGCTATCCGAACAGTTCCGCCTGCAGCGAGAACGCCGTGGCGATCTCGGCCTGCGCCCAGAACCGGTGGTAGGTGAAGGTCGGGGCCGGGCCGCCGTCGAGGTAGCGCTGCACCTTCGGCCAGTCCGGGTCGTTCTTGTAGAAGGACCTGATCGACAGGAACGTGGAGTCCTGGCCGATCTTGTCGCCGTTCGGCATCGTGCCCGTCCAGCCCGGCGGGACGTAGACGCCCTCACCGGTGGTGGCGTTGTACTGGTCGTCGAACCGGTTGTAGTCGGTCCGCGTCTCGGGGATGGCGATGCCCTTGGCGTCCTGGTGGTCCAGCAACGCCGTCAGCAGCCCCTCACCCGCGGTCCGCGCCGGGCCGTTGCCCGACTTGGCCGCGTAGTTGAGCAGGGTCTTGGCGAGCGACGCCGCGACGCCGACGTCCTGGCTGGAGTTGAGCACCTTCACCCGCAGGTTCGCGTTCGCGCCCGGCGAGGTCGGGTTCCAGGTCTCCGGCGCGCCGGTCCACTCCAGGTCGGACGGGATCTGGAACGCTCCGCCCGTGCCGACCGTGGTGTTGGCGAGCGCCCACGGCACCCACTTGTCCAGGATCTTCTTCGCCCGCGGGTCACCGGTCTTCTGGTACAGCGCGGCCGTGCGCTCCATCTGCCACACCTGGAAGCCGAACCAGCGGTTCGAGGGCGGGTCGTGCCACACCGGGTGCGGGTCGTAGAACATGCCGTAGAACGTCGGCGTACCGGCGGGAGGCGTGCTGTACGAACCGTTCCAGCTGTTCGTGACACCACCGGCGATGGCACCGTCGGCGGACTGCAGCCACTGCAGCAGTTCCAGCTGGCGGTCCGTGCTCTTCGCCCAGTCCTGCTGGCCCGTGGCCGACTTCGGCTTCAGCGAAGGAACATTCGCCAACGCGTAGGCCGCCAACGGGTTCTGGTAACCCTGGTGCGAGGCACCGTCACCGATGCGCCACGCCCAGCCGTTGGCCGTGTCGGTCGCGCCGCCCCACGCGTAGTACCAGGACATCAGGTAGTGCTCGCTGTCCTTGCCGGTGGCGGCGGGGCACGTCGCCGGGCTGGTGCAGTTGCCGATCTTCTTGAAGTACTTGTCGAACATGGCGTACCGCAGGTAGTCGCCCATCTTCGCGGCCTTCGCGAGTTCCGGCGCGATCTCCGACGCCTTGCCCTGCGCGCTCGCCCACTGCTCGGCGAACATCGCCACCTGCACCGCGCGGGCGTCCGCGTCCGGCGCGTTGGTGTACTTCCACTGCTTCGCGTAGGACTTGTCCTTGGTGAACAGGTCCAGGTAACCGTTGGGGCCACCGAACTTGAACGTGTCGCACGACGGCTGCGGGATGGTCTCCCACACCGACTCAGAGGAACCGCGCTGGTAGGTGTTGATGTACGCGGGTGCCGTGGTGCCGTCACCGCAGCGGCCGAAGCCGAGGGTGTTGTCGACGTCGAGCAGCCAGTGCATGCCGTAGATGTCGTCGGAACCGTAGGCGGCCTTCAGCTCGGCCGCGATCGGGTCCTGACCCACCGGCACGTTGCCGTCCAGTTCGGACGGATAGCCGCTCATCTTGTCGTGCTCCGGCGCGTACGTCGCCGGCTTGGCCGGGTTGTACTTGTCGTTGGTCGGCTGGTCCGCCTTGGACGGGATGATGAACTTCTCCATCGACGCCCAGGCCGCCTTGAACGGCGCCCAGTCACCGCTGATCCGGCCGTAGCTCGCCTCCAGCCACAGGTAGTAGCTGAACGCCTCCGACGTCGTCTGGTGCCCGTGGTCCGGCGCCTCGACCATCAGCGTCTCCACCGCGTGGTACGGCACCAGCAGGTCGCCGAACTTGCGGAAGTAACCGCTCGCCGGGTCCTTGATCTTGTTGTACTGGGTGAGGAACGCCTCCTGGAACTTCGGGATCGTCGACGAGATCTCCTTGGCCGTCACCGAAGCCGGCGCGTAGCCGGTCGCGGTGGCGGAGAAGACCGCGGACGCCAGGTCGCCGCCGTTGGCCGCCGAGGTGACGGTCACGTTCTGCGGCGTGTTCCAGTTGGACGTGGTGAACGTCAGCGACGTCGGTGCCGCGGTGAGGTCCGCGCTGCCCGACGACCGGGCCACGGCCACGGTCACCGAGGACGACGGCTGGCTCGCCAGCGTCACGCCGAAGGTCGCCTTGTCGCCCTGCTTGACGTTGATCGTCGCCGGGGAGGCCACGATCGTCGCGCCGGCCAGCACCTTCACCGGCACGGGCGCCGTGGAGGTGACCGCACCGAGGTTGTCGGTCGCGCGTGCGGCGACGACGTGGTCACCGACGGACGCGCCCGTCCACGACCCTTCGTAGGGAGCGGTCGTGTCGGTGGACAGGACCACGCCGTCGACCAGGAACTCGACCTTGGCGACGGTGCCGTCGCTGTCGGACGCGGTCGCCGCGAGCGGGATCGTCTGTCCAGTTTGGAACGACTGGCCCGCCGTCGGCGAGGTCAGCGCCACCGACGGAGCCTTGTTGGCACCGGTGCACGACACGCCGTTGACGGCGAAGTCGGTCGGTTTCCCGTTGGCGGAAGCACTTCGCGTGCCCTGGAAGCCGAAGGCCACCGAGCCGCCGGTGCCGATGCCGCGGTTCCAGTCGACCGGCGTGACGCTGACCTTGGCACCGGACTGCGTGTAGTTGCCGTTCCACAGGTTGGTGATCTGCTGACCGTCCGGGAACGTCCAGCTGAGCGTCCAGCCGTTGATGGGGTCGCCCTCGTTCTTGATGGCCACGTCGGCCACGAAGCCGCTACCCCAGTCGTTCGAGATGCTGTAGTTCACCGAGCACGCCACCGCCGCGTGCGCGACGGCCGGCATCAACGCCGCCATGACGATCGTGGCCGCGGCGAGGGCGGCGGGCCTACTTCGCAGCCGTCCCGCTCTGGTCCGGTACCTCATTCGTTCCTCCTCCGTCACGGGTCAGCCGTTGACCCGCGGGCTTGGATTCGGCGCGGGACGCCCGCGTCTGCCGAACGTCCCGCGCCGAGGTTTCAGCTGGGCTCGACGCCGATGGCGCGACCGGAGCAGGTGAGCTCGAGGTCCGGAAAGACCGTCGCCGGCGACTCGACCGGCATCTCTGTTACCGCTCTCGACATGCGCCAATGCATGTGAGCCTCCAATGGCAGGGGTGCAAGAGGCTTTTTCTGGGAGCGCTCCCAGACGCGGACTGTAACGGACAAGAAACCTCTCCAAAAGAGGGTCCACCCAGAATTTGCTCCAAACGCCGAGCATTTCGCCACGGACATGGACCGAATGCAGCCATGCGTTGCGCCAGAAAGCGCAGAGAAGGGGCGCCCGAGCTCAAGATCCGTTTACATACGCGAAGCCCTGATGACACTGAATCGATCCGAGCACCAACGCGGATGCGGCCATTCGGCGGATGTCCAGTCCGCGAAGTTTCACACGTGCGAACAATTAGATCGGCTAACAGTGATTCACAGGGCCGTTCGGCGCCATGAGACCCCGCCGTTCAGGGCAACTTTCCACCCCAGTGGTGTCGAGTTACGAAACGTGTCCTGGACGTTACCTGTCACCGAATCAGAGCAATGTTCGACGAAACAGTACGACACAAAGTAACTTGCACACGCAAGGATATCGTTTCACATTCTTCGGTTCCGCGAGGGCTGGCTCCAAAGCACCACGAAGCGTGCAGAAACCGCGATCACCCGCGGCTGTGTCGACGTTCGACGAACTCTTTCTCAAATGGTCTTCCTTGGTTACTGTCCCGACCTCACTGGGAGCGCTCCCAGTTCAGCCCCCGGCAACGATGCTGCGAGGACCTCTCATGCGATCTAGGAATCTGGTGCGCGGCGGATCAGCCGTCGCGGCACTGACGCTCTGCACGAGCGTGCTGGTACTGGTGGGCAACCAGGCCAGCGCGGCCGCCGGATGTTCGGTGGACTACCAGGCCAACCAGTGGGACACCGGCTTCACCGCGAACGTCACGGTGAACAACGTCGGTGACGCGATCTCCGACGGCTGGACCCTGGAGTGGGACTTCGGTGGCAACCAGCGGATCACGAACTACTGGAACGCCACGATCACCCAGTCCGGCCAGCACGTCGCGGCGAAGAACCCCGACTGGTCGAAGAGCCTGGCGACCGGCGCGTCGGCCAGCTTCGGCTTCCAGGCCTCCTACTCCGGCACGAACGACAAGCCCACGGGCTTCAAGCTCAACGGCACGGCGTGCACGGGCGGACCGGTCGCCACGACGACCACGACCACCACCACGACGACGACCACCACCACGACCTCAGAGGACCCCGGAAACCCCGACGGGCACGTGGCCAACCCGTACGCGGGTGCCGCCGGTTACCTCAACCCGGACTACGTCGCCCAGGTCAACACGCTGGCGACCAGCACCGGTGGTGCGCTCGGCACGGCGATGCGCAAGGTGGCGCAGAACTCCACGGCCGTGTGGATGGACCGCATCGGCGCCATCACGGCGGGCCGCGGCCTGCGCGGTCACCTCGACGAAGCGCTGCGTCAGCAAGCCGCGGCCGGCCGGCCTCTCGTGTTCCAGGTCGTCGTCTACGACCTGCCCAACCGCGACTGCTCGGCGCTGGCCTCCAACGGTGAGCTCGAGGTCAGCAAGAACGGCCTGGCCCGCTACAAGTCCGAGTACATCGACCCGATCGCCTCGATCCTCGCCGACGCGAAGTACCGCGACCTGCGCATCGTCGCGATCGTCGAGCCCGACTCGCTGCCCAACCTCGTCACCAACACCGCGAAGCCCAAGTGCGCGGAGGCGAAGTCCAGCGGTGCGTACGTGCAGGGCATCCAGTACGCGCTGAACAAGCTGAGCGCGATCTCGAACGTCTACAACTACCTCGACATCGCCCACTCCGCGTGGCTGGGCTGGGACAGCAACATCGTGCCGGCCGTGCAGCTCTACACCGACGTGGTGCGGGGCACGACGAAGGGCTTCAACAGCGTCGACGGCTTCATCTCCGACACCGCGAACTACACCCCGGTCGAGGAGCCGTACCTGACGGACCCGGCGAAGACGGTCGGCGGCCAGCCGCTCAAGTCCGCGAAGTTCTACGAGTGGAACCCGTACTTCGACGAGGCCGACTACGGCACCGAGCTCTACCGGCGGTTCGTGGCGGCGGGCTTCCCGGCGGGCATCGGCATGCTGATCGACACCTCCCGCAACGGCTGGGGCGGCGCGAACCGGCCCACCGGCGCCACCGGGTCCACTGTGGACGACTACGTGAACTCCGGTCGCATCGACCGCCGTCTGCACCGCGGCAACTGGTGCAACCAGGTCGGTGCCGGTATCGGCGCGCGTCCGCAGGCCTCGCCGCGGCCGAACTTCGACGCCTACGTCTGGATCAAGCCGCCGGGTGAGTCCGACGGCATCGCGACCAAGACCGACGGCCCGAACGAGGAAGGCAAGCAGCACGACCCGATGTGCGACCCCGCCTTCCGCGGCGACCAGCAGTCCAACGGCGGCAACCTCACCGGCGCGATGCCGGGCGCGCCGCACGCCGGCGTCTGGTTCCCGGAGCAGTTCAAGTCGCTCGTCCAGAACGCCTACCCGGCGCTGTAAGGGGATTCGTCGCATGCGCAACAAAGCTGTTGCGAGCGGCGTGGTCGCGGCGGCACTCCTCGCGGGTGTCGCCGCCCTCGCCGCCGGAGGCAACGCTCAGGCCGCTCCGTCACCGTTCTACGTGGACCCGGACACCAGCGCGGCCAAATGGGCCGCCGCCAACCCCGGTGACCCCAAGGCACCGATCATCCGGGAACGTCTCGCGGCCACTCCGCAGGCCAGGTGGTTCACCACCACCAACACCGGCACCGTGCGCGGCGAGGTCGACGCGTTCGTGGGCGCCGCGGCCTCGGCGGGCAAGATCCCGATCCTGGTCGTCTACGACATCCCCAACCGCGACTGCGGCGGGGCGAGCGGTGGCGGCGCGCCCTCGCACGAGGCCTACCGGGCGTGGGTCGACCAGGTCGCGGCGGGCATCGCGGGACGTCCGGCGGCGGTCGTGCTGGAACCGGACGTGCTGCCGCTGATGACGAACTGCCAGTCGGCCGACCAGCAGAACCAGACCAAGGCGTCGATCGCCTACGCGGGCAAGAAGCTCAAGTCCGGTTCGGCGCAGACCAAGGTGTACTTCGACATCGGCCACTCGGCCTGGCTGTCGCCGGGCGAGGCCGCAGCGCGGTTGCGCGCGGCCGACATCTCCAACAGCGCCGACGGCATCTCGACCAACGTGTCGAACTACCGGTTCACCGGTGACGAGGTGTCCTACGCGAAGTCGGTGCTGAACGCGGTCGGCGACTCCCGGCTCAAGGCCGTGATCGACACCAGCCGCAACGGCAACGGCCCCGCCGGCAGCGAGTGGTGCGACCCGGCCGGACGGGCGATCGGCACGCCGAGCACCGACCAGACCGGCGACGGCCAGATCGCCGCGTTCCTGTGGGTGAAACCACCGGGCGAGTCCGACGGCTGCATCGCTCCGGCCGGCCAGTTCGTCCCGCAACGCGCGTACGACCTGGCGGCCGCCGGCAACTGGCAGCCGACCACCAGCACCACGACCACAACCACCAGCACCACAACGACCACGACCACGACCACGACCACGACCACCCCACAAGGGCCCGGCGCGTGCAAGGTGACCCACAAGGTGGTCAGCTCGTGGTCGTCCGGTTACACCGGCGAGATCGTCATCGAGAACGACGGTCCGGCAGTCGACGGCTGGACGCTGACGTTCTCGGCGCCGGGAGTGACCGTCCTCCAGGGCTGGAACGGGACCTGGACCGACACGGGTGACATCGTGCGGGTCCAGAGCGAGTCCTGGAACGGCAAGCTCGCGACAGGCGGTACCGCGACCATCGGGTACAACGCGAGCTACAACGGCGGCACCCCACCGTTCCTCTCCCCCGCCATGAACGGCAAGGCGTGCTCCTGAGCCGCGCCCGGCCCTGATCGCGTGCCCTCTCCGGTCCTCACACCCCGCCGGAGAGGGCACGCCCACATGTGCGCGCTAACATGGGAGCGCTCTCCCATCGTCCACACTGGCCACCATCGACCAGTGTTCGCGCTATTTCGCCCAGTTTTTTCGATGCAATTCGATACATCGGGGTGAAGTTAGCGTTAACATCAAGCCTTGCTCGACCGCCCCGGCACTGGTTACCTTCACCTGAGTTCACCGGAGAACCAGGAGAGGCCCATGCGTCAGCGGAGGATCCACCGGTGGCTCGCCGGAGTCGCGAGCCTCGCCTGCCTTCTCGTGCTCACCCCGGCGACGGGCAAGGCGGACAACCCGATCGTCCAGCACGTCTACACCGCCGACCCGTCACCGTTGGTCCACAACGGACGCCTGTACCTCTACACCGGGCACGACGAGGACGGCTCGACCTACTTCACCATGAAGGACTGGCGAGTCTGGTCGACGACGGACATGGTGAACTGGACCGACCACGGTTCGCCGCTGAGCCTCTCCACGTTCAGCTGGGCGAAGCAGGACGCGTGGGCCGGGCAGGCCGTCGAGCGCAACGGGAAGTTCTACTGGTACGTGCCGGTGGTCAACCGGGCGACCGGGCGCATGGCCATCGGCGTGGCGGTGGGAGACACCCCCATCGGGCCGTTCCGCGACGCCCTCGGCCGCCCACTGGTGGAGAACGGCGAGATCGACCCGACGGTCATGATCGACAGCGACGGCCAGGCGTATCTCTACTGGGGCAACCCGAACCTCTGGTACGTGCGGCTGAACACCGACATGATCTCCTACTCGGGCGGGGTGAACCAGATTCCGCTCACCACCGCCGGGTTCGGCACGCGCACCGGTGACGCCAAGCGGCCGACCCTGTACGAGGAGGGGCCGTGGGTGTTCAAGCGCAACGGCCTGTACTACAACGTCTTCGCGGCCAAGTGCTGCTCGGAGTTCATCGGCTACTCCACCTCGCCCGGCCCGACCGGTCCGTGGACCTACCGCGGCACCGTGATGCCCACCCAGGGCAGCAGCTTCACCAACCACCCAGGTCTCGTCGACTACAAGGGCGGCTCGTACTTCTTCTACCACAACGGCGCACTGCCCGGCGGTGGCGGCTTCACGCGGTCCGTCGCGGTCGAGAAGTTCAGCTACAACGCCGACGGCACGATCCCGACGATCAACATGACCACGTCCGGACCGCCCCAGGCCGACACCCTCAACCCGTACGTCCGGCAGGAGGCCGAGACCATCGCGTGGGGCTCCGGCATCGAGACGGAACCGGCCGGCGAGGGCGGGATGAACGTCGGCTGGCTGGAGAACGGGGACTGGATCAAGGTCAGGGGCGCGGCTTTCGGTGCGGGGCCCTCGAAGTTCAGCGCGCGGGTGGCGTCCGCGTCCGCCGGCGGCACGCTGGAGGTCCGTCTCGGCAGCGCGAACGGCACGGTCGCCGCGCGCTGCACCGTGCCCGGCACCGGCGGGTGGCAGCGGTGGACGACGGTGTCCTGCCCGGTCAGCGGAGTGAGCGGCACCCAGGACGTCTACTTCAGGTTCGCCGGTGGCAGCGGTTACCTGTTCAACGTCGACTGGTGGCAGTTCACCGCCTGATCAGTCCGATGTGGACTGATCAGCTCCGACATCGGCGGAAACAACTCAGAACGCCGACGGGAAGCAGGCGAAACGGACCTAGCATCGGCACGGACAGTGAGGCGCCACCGAAGGAGAACCATGACTCGGGTCTGGGAAGCGCACACCGTGACGCAGCACCTCGCCGCGCTCGACCTGGACGACGCCGGCCACCCGGCCGACGTGCGATCGGTGCTGGCCCTCGCACTGACCGCGCACAGCGAGGCCATCGCCACCGGAACGCCTCCCGAGCACCGGCTCGCCAGGCTCCGCGAGCTCGGCGCACGCCGGGCGGCCGCGCGGGGACCGCTCGACCCCTTGCTCGACGCACTGCACACGACGACCGACAACGTCGTCGAGGCCGTGGCTTCGGCGCAGCAGGTGCTCGGCGACACCGAGCACCTCATCGACCGCATCCGCGCCACCGGCTCCGCGTTCGTACGCGCGCTGCTGACCGGGTTCCAGGAGGCGTACCCGTCCGGGAAAGGGCATCCGGCCCCCTCGGACCGGCAGCTGCTCGCGTCCGGTTTGTTGTGGCACAACGACATCCCGTGCCGCTTGCGCGGCCGGGTGGCCAAGAGCTACGCGGTGGTGGCGGTGCACCGCGAGAACACGGCTCCCGGCGACCTGACGACCATGCTGGACAACGCGTTCGCGGCCTGCGGCGTCACCGAGGTGCTCCCGCTCGTCACGGAGAACGAGGGCTACGTGCTCGCACCGGCACGCGACGAGCGGCAGGCCGCGGGCCTCTGCCGGCAGGTGCACCAGGCCCTGGGCGGCGAAACCTGGCTGGCGGTGTCGTGGTGCCCGTCGCACGAGGTGAGCTTCGCCGGGGAGGAGGCGCAGGCGGTGCTGACGCTGGTGCGCGACGGTCAACGGGAGACGGGCGTCTACCAGCTCGGCGACGTGCTGGTCGAGTACGCGGTGCTGCAGGACCCTTCGGCGGTGAACCACCTCGCCTCGCTGATCGCCCCCGTGCTGCGGCAGGAAACGCTGCACACCACGCTGAAGGCGTTCATCGCGGCCAACGGCAACCGGAGCAAGGCCGCCGACGCGCTGAAGATCCACCGCAGCACCCTGGACTACCGGCTGAGCCGCATCGAGCAGCTCACGGGCTGCCAGCCCACCAACGACCGCGGCGTGCAGCTGCTGGCCACCGCGATGGCGACCTGCGCGGCACCGCAGGAGAACGCCGGCGCCTGACCGCCACGTCACGGATGAAGGGAACCTTCCTTCACCTGAGGTGCTGCGTCAGGAGCTCAAGGGTGTCAGCGCGGGTTGTGTCCTGCCGGTTGGTTGCCGCGCCCAGGGTGGTCGTGATGGTGGATGAAGGGCTCTTTGCTCCACCTGGTGTGGATGAAGGAACCCTTCATCCACGTCGCCACGCGCCTGGCGAGGCCGGATCGCACGGTGCGCGGCAGATCCGGTACGCCCGGCGAGAGCGGCGAACTCGACCGCGATGAACGGCGCATTCGTCCACCTCAGCTGGACAAATGCGCCGTTCATCGCGAGCCTGCCCGCGAGGGGCGGCGCAACGCGTCGCCCCTGGAGTTCCTGGCATTGCGCCGGCGGATTCGCGGTCATGCGCCCTTGAGCTGTCCGAGGCCGAGGTCGCGTTCCGGGCTTTCCTCCGCCAGCGTCCAGAGCGCGTACGCGGAAGTGAGCGTGCGCATTCCGGGCAGCGTGGCCGGGGACTGCCCGGTGAGCTGCTCGACGCGGTCGAGCCGGTAGTCGATGGTGCTGCGGTGGATGACGAGGCGTTCGGCCGCGCGGGTGCGGTTGCCGTCCTCGCGGATGAGCGCCTCCAGCGTCTCGCGCAGCACGTCGTTGGTCATGACGGGTTCGATCAGCCGCCGGAAGTGGCGGGCCGTCTCGGGCGAGCGCATCGCGGCGTGCTCCAGCAGGACGTCCTGGCGGCGGTAGACGCCAGGAGGCAGGCGCAGCGCGGTCACGAGAGCGAGCACGTCGGACACGGTCCGCCTGCCCTCCGGCACCAGCGCGCTGCGCACCCAGGTTACCGCCGTCCACACGCCGTGCGACCCGAGCGCGTCGGCCACCCGCTCGCACACCCGCACGGCTTCCTGCTCGGTGCGGACGGAGAGCAGCACGTACCCGCGACCACCTCGCAGCAGGGGCATCGTGCCTGGGCCTCCGCACCATCGGAAAGCGCTTTCCGTCGCGTTCACCGACGCGCCCTCGGTGTGGACGGCGACCACGGCGTAGCCGGGCGCGGCCCGGTCGGCCGCCTCCCGCGTCTCACCGGCGAGCAGGGCCAGGGCGAGATCACGTGGTCCCCCGGAGAGGTCGTGGTGCGCCTGCCGGGAGCCCCGGTGCAGCTCGACGGCCACCCGCCCGCAGACGTCACCGAAGCGGCGCAGCACCGAACACCGCCCGGGCAGGTCGCGGTGGTCGCGCAGAGCGGAGTCCATCAACCCGCCGGCCAGCTGGTTGACGGTGTCCAGCAGGACGTCGAGGTCGCCTCCCGAACGCGCCCAGTGCACGCCCACCTCACGGACCTCGGCCGCGGTGCCCGGCTCCCAGAAGCCGTCCCCGGCGAGCGCCGCCGCGTACACCGGCAACACGCGCCTGGCGAACGACTCGGGAGACGTCGCGACAATCCTGGATTCCGTCATCGTGCACTCCCCTGGACTGCGGCACCTGGACCGGCGGCCTGCGGCAACAATTACCACGAAGAATACTTCCGCTCCCACCGCCCGTGAACTTCCGAACGCCGTTCAAATACCGGGCGTCATCCGAAAATCATTCGTTCGAGGACATCCGCAGTGGACTCATCGCTTTCCGGAAATCTTTCCACGGTGCGCCCGGCGGCCAGCAGACGAAAAACGCCCGGCGGGAACTCGTCCCGCCGGGCGTCTCCGGTGTCACGCGATCAGGCGGGACCGGCGTCCCAGTTCTCCCAGACGATGCTGTCCGTGGTGGCGACGATGCCTTCCACCTGGTACGTCTTGTAGTTGCAGCTCTCGGAGCGCTCGGTCACCTCGGTCTGCACGTACCACTGACGGGCAGAACCCCTGGCGTAGTACTTCCGGTAACCCGGCACCTCGATGCGAATCTGCGCCATCGTCGAAATGGTGTTCGACTTCGTCACCGACTGCGAGACCTGCGCGGTGAACACGGGCTGGAACAGGTTCCACTCGGCCTGGAAGGCCGTCTCCGTCGACCTCGTGTCGTCCACCCGCCGCTCCAGCACCATCATCTGCGTGTTCGGCGAGTAGTTGCGCAGCTCACCGTCGAGCAGCGTGTGAAGAACCTCCCACTTGTTCTTCACCTGCGCCCGCTTGAAGTACGAGCACCCGGCGGTGGAGTCCGGCGAACCCGGCGACGCCGCCTGCGCGGGCATCACCATCCCCGCCAGCGAAATCCCGGCGACCATCGCACCCACGCCGAGCCTGCGCAGCAAAGCACTTCCGACCTTCACGTGACGCCTCCATCCACAATGGATTGACACGAACGATTGCACAGCGATTGGAAAGGAGGACCGCTCGACGAGACGATTCACGAGCGGTCCGGGTGCAGCGGAAGAGGCCTGGAGTCAGCACCAGTGGGTGTACAACCCGAGGTGGGTGATGCGGTCCTCGTACTCCGAGCCGACGTGCCAGAAGTTGTAGCCGGGCGGAAGGCAGCGGTGGTTCCCCTCGGCGTTCCAGATGTGCAGGTAGTAGGCCGTGCTGTTCATGATCGAGGACGTGGTCCTCGACTGCGGCCAGTTCCGGATGTCGTACTGGTAGTTGCGCTGGAGGTCGTTCTCCCACCAGTACGACTTGTACCCCTGGAAGCTCGGGTTCTCCCACATGCAGAACCTGGCGTTCTCACACCTGTCGTCAGCCTGAGCCGGACTCGCGACGACGACCGACGTCACCAGCGCCGCCAGGCACAACAAAAGGATGCGCAGTTTCTTCATTTCAGATCTCCAAAGTCGTGCACCGGGCAGTAGCCGGCACTCAGGCGGGACCGTTGTCCCAGTTCTCCCAGACGATGCTGTCCGTGGTGGCGACGATGCCTTCCACCTGGTACGTCTTGTAGTTGCAGCTCTCGGAGCGCTCGGTCACCTCGGTCTGCACGTACCACTGACGGGCAGAACCCCTGGCGTAGTACTTCCGGTAACCCGGCACCTCGATGCGAATCTGCGCCATCGTCGAGATCGTGTTCGACTCCGTCACCGACTGCGAGACCTGCGCGGTGAAAACCGCCTTGAACATGTTCCAGTCCGCGCGGAAGCCCTGTTCCGTCGTCCTCGTGTCGCTGACCTGACGCTCCAGCACCATCATCTGCGTGTTCGGCGAGTAGTTGCGCAGCTCGCCGTCGAGCAGCGTGTGAAGAACCTCCCACTTGTTCTTCACCTGCGCCCGCTTGAAGTACGAGCACCCGGCGGTGCCCTCCGGCGAACCCGGCGACGCCGCCTGCGCGGGCATCACCATCCCCGCCAGCGAAATCCCGGCGACCATCGCACCCACGCCGAGCCTGCGCAGCAAAACACTTCCGACCTTCACGTGAATTCCTCCACTTGCGATGCGGTAGGGACTGGCGGAATCAGCAACCGGGAACGTTGCTCCAGTTGCCGATGGCGATCTGGCCGAGGTTGTTGTCGAGATAACCGGGGAAGTTGACCTCGGAGTAGGGCCCCACCTGGCACTGGCCCCCGCCGCTGTAGGCCCGCAGGATCACGTAGCGGTTGGTCGAGTTGACGATGTTCGACGCGGTGGTGCGCGTGCGGTACGAGGTGTTGTAGGTACCGTCGTTGACCTCAGTCCAGGTGGCCTGCCCGCCGTGGTTCGGGTGCTCGAAGATGCACACGAGCTGGAGGCCGCGGCAGTCGTCGATCGGGTCAGCGGAGGCGGGCGCCGCCGGACCGGCGACGAGACCCGCCACCACGGCCAGGGCACCGAAAACGATCTTGTTGCGCATGGTCGTCGTCCTCACGCCCAGTGGGTGCAGCCGTTGTAGTTGTAGGGCTCGATCTCGATCGCCCGCAGGTTGTCGTCCCATTCCTTCGGAAGGTCGCGCGAGGCGACACCCGGGCTGAAGCAGAGCCCCAGGTAGTTGTTCCACGAAACGAGCTTGACCGTGTAGCCGGTCCGGTTGATGAACGACGTCGTGGTGTTGGCACCGTCGAACGAGTAGTACCCGGGCCGGCCTTCCTGCCAGATGAGCGGGCCGTTGTAATTGACGTCCCTGAACGCGCACGCCACGCCCCAGTCGGGGCAGTCGCTCACACCCGCAGACGCGGGTGCAGCCATTCCGACCGTTGCGGCGACCGACGCGACGGCGAGAGCCGCGCCGATTCCGAGGCGCATCTTCACGATCCACCAGCTCCTCATTGTTCATGTACTGTTGGGGAGCCGGTCGATGTTCGAATCCGCGTCCCCTCAACTGCGTGATAACTACATCACGCCGCGGAATGCGGTACATGAAGACGCGTTCAGGAAATTGTTCGGAAAAGCCTTCCCCACATCTCTGGTCAGCCCGAGAGACGCTCGCGGCAGTCGTCCACGGCGAAGAGGTAGCCGCTGCCGCGGATGGTCCTGATGACGGAGCGGTCGGCGTCGGCGAGCTTGCGGCGCAGGCTGCAGATGTAGGTCTCGACGATGTTCGACTCCCCTTGGAAGTCGTAGCGCCACACGTGGTCGAGAATGGCCGACTTGGTCACCACGCGGCCCGCGTTGCGCACCAGCAGGCAGAGCAGTTCGAACTCGGTCGTCGTCAGGCTGACCCACCGCTCGTTCACCCGTACCTGCCGGGCGTCGGTGTCGATCGAGACCGGTCCCGCCCGCAGCGTCGTGCCCGTCGCCGGCAAGGCCCGCCGTGCCACCAGCACCTCGACGCGCAGCAGCAGCTCGCCGGGCGCCTCGCCGGACAGCACGAAGTCGTCGGCGAGGCAGAGCTCGGCCGGCCCGCAGCCGTCGGCCAGCAGCAGGATCGCGGGCCGCGCGGACAGGGTGCGCAAGGTTCGCAGGAACGCGCCCGCGGACTCCGGCCCGCCCGCCGTCAGCACCACCACGTCGGGGAGGTGGGCACGAACGTGGTTCAGCACCTGTTCGCCGAGCGGGACCACTTTGACGTGCATTCCCGCCGCACGGAGGAGATCGCCGACCGCCGGCGGTGCGCAGCGGTGGTCGTGAATGAGGAGCACGCGCGACGAGCGAGGCTCCGGAAAGGTCAACAACCGGCTTTGTCGCATGGTTCGTCCAGGCTTGTCGAGTCCCGCGTCCGAAATGGCCGCGGTGGCCGACAACCTAAGTGCGGTGCACAACCCCAGAGGCAAGTGCGGGGACAGTTCCGATTTTCACGGAACAGCCGGTCGGCGAACGAGTGCCGGCGAGGTCTCCCGACCTCGCCGGCACTCGCCCGGGAACTGCTCAGATCACCAGGACGACACGGAGAAGCTGTTCGTGCCGAAGTTGAGGCCACCGCTCGACGACGTGATCTCGTAACCGAACTGCACCTCGCCCAGCGTGACGTCGCCGTACCAGCCGCGATTCTTGATCCACTCCATCACGGCCTTGATGTCGACCGTGCCCGAGCCGGTGTTCCCCTGACGGATGAACGAGAAGACCTCGTTGTAGCCGTTGGTGCCGCGGTAGACGTCCCAGCCGTGCCCACCGACCCACGTGGAGGTCTGGTACGACCCGATCGGCCCGACCGGACCGAACTTGTTCATCCACAGCATGATCTCGTACCGGTTGTTGTCGGCCCAGATGTCGTAGGCGGTCGTGTACGCGCCACCGGCGGGGGCGTTCACGTTGAAGCTGCTGCTCACCCCGCCGATCGAGCTGAGCTTTCTGTTCACCGCCTTCGCCGCGTGCGGGTAGGACTTCACCCCGCCGGTGTTGGGATGATCGGCCCACACTCCCCAGTTGCTGTACGAGTTGGCCCACAGCGTCTGGGGACCGGCGCCGCTGCCCCAGATGTTGTTGCGCAGCGTGTAGCCGCCGTTCGACCAGGTCCCCCACTGGTCCGAGGTCCACCAGGTCGCCGCCTGGGCACTTCCCGAACCGAGCAGCCCGACCACGACCGCGATCGCCGTCGCGGTCAGGACACGAAGCATCCTGCTCATCTGCACACCCCTTCCGAACATCGTTGACCGGAAAAGAACTTCGACGTAATCGAAGCGGTTCACCTGCGCAGGAACATAGGCATCGAATGCATCGAACACAAGCCCGTCGGCATTTCGACCCCCCTGCAGGCCCGACGCGGCAAGCGCAATCCGCGACAGACGGAATTCCTTCAGCGGTTCCAGTCCCGAACTTGAGTTGAAATTGATCTTTTTAGACAGCTCCCGCACACCTGGCTAGCTTCGCCCGCATGGGAGTCATTCTCGCCATTTCCGCCGCATTCGCTCTCGGCACCGGCGACTTCTTCGGCGGAGTCGCGGCACAACGCGCGCCCGTGTGGACCGTGGTCCTGTGGTCGAATCTCGCCGGAGCCGTCGTCGCGCTCGCCGGCGCGATCGTCCTGTCCGACGGCACGAGTTCCACCGACCTCGCGTGGGGCGCGGCCGCGGGTCTCTGCGGGGGTGTGGCCACCGTGTGCCTCTACCGGGGTCTCGCCGTCGGTGCGATGAGCGTGGTCGCTCCGCTCTCGGCGGCGGTGGGCGCCGCGCTTCCCGTGGTGGCCGGACTTCTCACCGACGGACGCCCGCCCGCGCTCGTGCTGCTCGGCCTGGCCGTCGGGCTGCTGGCGATCCCACTCGTGTCGGCGAGCACGACACCCGCGACATCGGCGCGGTGGTCGCTGGTGCTCGCGGTCGCCGCGGGTCTCGGCCTGGGCGGGTTCCTCGTGCTGCTGTCCCGGACCGACGGGACCCACAGCTTCTGGCCGCTCGTCGCCGCCCGCGCCGCCTCCATCCCGCTGATGGCGTTCATGGCGCACCGCCGGGGAGCGGGACTTCTCCTCGCCTCCGCGGCACGGCGGCCCGCCCTGCTCGCGGGCGGTCTCGACATGGCGTCGAACGTGCTGTTCGTCGTGGCCGCCTGGCAGAGCGACCTCGCGACGGTCGGGCTGCTCACGTCGCTGTACCCGGTGAGCACCGTGCTGCTGGCGCACCTCGTACTCGGCGAACGCGTCCGGCCCGTTCAACGCGTCGGGATGATGCTGGCCCTCACCAGCGTGGTGCTCGTGGCGCTGAACTGAACGTGAGGGTCCACGTTAAACACTTGACACCCCCGAATGACGCGGATCACACTCCCCAAACCTGGGAGCGCTCCCAGATACGCAGCCGAGACCAGAGGAGTTCTCCCATGCGTGGCCGTCGCTGGACCAGCGTGCTGGTCTGTGCCGTCACAACCGTCGTGTCCGCCACCGCCTGCGGTTCGAGTGGGGCGGCCGACGGGTCGGGTGTCACCGGACTGACCATCGCCACGTTCAACGAGTTCGGCTATGAGGACCTCTTCAAGGAGTACGAGGCGAGCCACCCGGACATCAAGATCACTCAGCGCAAGACCGGGCAGGCCACCCCGCACCACCAGAACCTGTTCACCAAGCTCGCCGCCGGCTCCGGCCTCGCCGACATCGAGGCCGTCGAGGAGGGCTACCTCAGCCAGGTCATGTCGAAGGCGAGCCAGTTCAACGACCTCAAGGAGATCGGCCCGAAGGACGTGACGCCCGACCGCTGGCTGAAGTGGAAGGCCGACGCCGCCACCACTGCGGACGGCAGGCTCATCGGCTACGGCACGGACATCGGCCCGCTGGCGATGTGCTACCGCAAGGACCTGTTCGCCAGGGCCGGTCTGCCCTCCGACCCGGAACAGGTCAAGCAGCTGTTCGCCACCTGGGACAACTACTTCGCCACCGGTGACCAGTTCGTGGCCAAGGTCGGCGGGGTCGCCTGGTTCGACAGCGCGGCGCAGATCTTCAACACGATGCACAACCAGCACGAGGTCGGCTACTTCGACCGCGGCGACACGCTCGTCGTCGAGACCAACCCGGACATCAGGGCGGACTGGAACGCCGTCACGAGAGCCGTGGCGAAGGGGCAGTCGGCCAAGCTCCCCGCGTGGAGCAACGAGTGGAACATCGGCTTCAAGCTCGGCAGGTTCGCCACCACGGCGTGCCCGTCGTGGATGCTCGGCGTCATCGAGACCCAGGCGGGACCGGAGAACGAGGGCAAGTGGGCGGTCACCGACGTGTTCCCCAACGGCGGCGGCAACTGGGGCGGCTCCTACCTGACCGTGCCGAAACAGGGCAAGAACGCCAAGAAGGCCGCCGAGCTCGCCGCCTGGCTGACGGCACCGGAGCAGCAGATCAAGGCGTTCAAGGCCAAGGGCACCTTCCCCAGCCAGGTCGAGGCCCTCGAGGACCGGTCCCTGCTGGAACAGGTCAACACCTACTTCGGTGACGTCCACGCGGGCGCGCTGTTCGCCGCCCAGGCGCAGAAGGTCAAGGCGGCCCAGTACAAGGGGCCCGCCGACGGGCGCATCCAGGAGACCGTGTTCAGCCCGGCGCTGCAGTCCGTCGAACAGGGCAAGAACGCCGACGAGGCCTGGCGCGTCGCGGTGCAGGAAGCCCAGAAGGCCGCCAGATGACCGCTCACGCCGGTTCGCGCACCGCGTGGAACAGGTGCTGGCGCGCCGACGACCTGCTGCCCACCCACAGCTGCGTGCGCACCTCGAATCCCGCGGCGCGCAGGGCGGTCTGCCAGGCACGACCGGACGGGAAGACCTCTCCCCCGCGCAGGACCGCCCCACCGCGTCGCGGCGAGTGCAGGAAGTGGGTCGACGTGAGCGCCGGCGGATCGTCCTCGGCCGGAGTCGTGAGCACGAGCTCGCCGCCCGGCACCAGGAGATCCCGGATCCGGGTGAGCGTGCGGCAGACGTTGACCGCGTGGTGCAGGGTGTGGCCCGCGACGACCACGTCCGCGGCGGCGTCCGCGAAACCCTGCGCGCGGAAGTCCTCGTTGACGTCCAGGATCTCGTCCCCGAGGGGCTGTCCGGGAAGGTCGGTGAACCGGTAGTGCCGGGTCAGGTCCGGTGACCTGCGCAGCACGGCCGCGGTCAGGCGCCCGGCGCCGCAGCCCAGCTCCACCACGCGGACCGGCGGCCCGCACCTCAGCGCGGCCCTGCGGACGAGCTCGGCGCACGCGTCGTCCAGCTCGCCGGTCAGGGAGGAAAGTCCCTCACCGGCCAATGCGCCTCGCACAGTGCAGTCCGTTCCGAGCAGGTCGGCCGCGGTGACGTCGTCGGCCAGCAGTTCGGGCAGGTGCGCCAGGGCGCGCAGGTGCAGCCGGGCCACCTCGGGCGGGGTGCCGAGCCGTTCGTGCAGAACGTCCAGGTCTTCCGCGCTCGCGACGGGCACCTCGCCGCGCACCCGGTAGACGCCGCCGTCGAGCTCGACCACGTCGTGCCGCGCCAGCGCCCGCAGCCACCTCGGCACGAGCCAGTCGTGGCGTTGGGCGACGCCGAGCGACCGCGCGGTGCCGGCGATCGTCCTCGTCACGCCCGGTCGCAGTCGCAGCGCCGACGCCATCGCGGCGAGGCTGACGAGACCGATCCCGCCCGAGGTGGACAGGCTGCGGGTCATTGCTGCGTACGTCAACGAACGCTCCTCTCCGGTGCAGCGGCGACCACCGGATCACCGTTCGCGGCACTGCGGGCACTGCTTCGTCGCCGTCCGGGTTTGTGGGGGGTGGTGGGGGGAGGTGAAACAAGGAGGGGGGAGTAGGGGGGGGGACAACGAACA
>NZ_JBEXJN010000101.1:0-19791 GCF_040609115.1 Lentzea sp. NPDC004782 | reverse complement strand
CGTCACCGCGGGCTTGGTCATCACCTGGGCCACGACGTCGCCGGGGGCGTGCCGCGGGACGGGCGGTTCGCCGTGCACCAGGCGGCGGGGGTCCTCCGGCAGCCGGTCGCGCAGCAGTTCGGCCTCGCTGACCACGCCGACGAACGTGCCGGCGGTGTCGACCACGGGCAGGGCGGTGAAGCCGCGGTCGGCCAGCAACCGGGCGGCGTCGCGGGCGCCGGTGTCCGGGCCGACCACCACGACCTCGGTCGTCATCACGTCTCGGGTCCTCATGTGAGTGCTCCTTCAGCCGAAGATCTCGGTCTGGCGCGGGTGGATCGTGTCGTTCCACGCGCATTGCAGCCGGTTGCGCAGGTCGACGACACCGGGCAGCGCGCGCACGAGGTGGTCGGCGATGTCGATCTCGCTCTGCCGTTCCAGCCGCCCCTGCAACGCCACCACGCCGTCGGTCACCTCGACGTCGATCGTGTCCGGGTCCACCCACAGCGTCCGGCCGAAGATCTCGTCGCGGATCGTCCTGCGCAGCTCGTCGTCGTCCTGCACGAAGACCTTCAGCAGGTCGCGCCGTGACAGCACGCCGACGAGCGCACCGTCGTCGTCCAGCACGAAAAGCCTGCGCACCCCGGTCTCGGCGAGCTCCCTGGCCGCCGCGCTGGCCGCGGTACCGGGCGAGACGCTCTTGACCGGACTGGTCATCAGGTCCCCGGCGGTCAGCCCGGCGGCCTGCTCGAAGCGGTGCTTCGCGTCGCGTCCGGCGAACAGGCCGGGCGCGTCCTCGGTGCCGCCGCGGAACTCCTCCTTCGGCAGCAGATCGGCCTCCGACACCACGCCCACCGGATAGCCTCCGTCCAGCACCGGCACGGCACTGATCGCGTGCTCTTCCAGCAGCTCCACGAGATCCTTGAACGGGGTCTCGACGTCTGCGCTGATCACCTCACGCGTCATCAGCGAGGAAACAGTCGGTTCACGCATGACAGACCCTCCGGCGATCCGTTCGTCCACATGTGCTCCCAGCGTCGTCGCGGTTGAGGCCGCCGGACACGTGCCAAAGGCGGCACCGCGCGGGACAGCGGTCCCGGCTCGCAGGGGACCTAGGCCCCTCACCCCGATCCGTTGGCACTGCGAGGTTTGAGACGGAGCTGCAGGACCTGGAGGTGAGCAGGATGGGCCGCGATCGACCGGACGAGAACACCCTGCGGGCGGCGGTGGCCCTCGCCTGCCGCGCGCCGTCGGTGCACAACACCCAGCCGTGGCGCTGGGAACTCGGTGAGCACAGCCTGCACCTGTACGCGGACCGCTCCCGCGCGCTGCCCGCGATCGACCCGCTGGGCGCGGACCTGACCATCAGCTGCGGAGCCGCACTGCACCACCTGCGGGTGGGACTCGCGGCGCTCGGCTGGCGAGCGGTCGTGCACCGCCTGCCGAATCCGGCGCAGCCCGACCACCTCGCCGCGATCGAGTTCCAGCCGTGCGAGCCGAACGAGGCGCACGTCGCACTCGCGGCCACGATCCCCAACCGGCGCACGGACCGCCGTGCGTTCTCGTCCTGGACGGTACCCACGGGCATCATCGATCAGCTCGTGGCGGACGCGCGCGCCGAAGGCGTCGAAGCCCAGGAGGTGCTGGGCCGCGCCCGCGACGAACTGTTGATGGCGATCGCGACGGCCGCGGCCGCGCAGGAGGCCGACCCGGCGTACCGGGCCGAGATCCGCGAGTGGACCGGCGTCTACCCCGGAGCCTCGGCAGGCGTGCCCGCGACCAACATCCCGGCCGGCTCGCGGCAGTACGGCAACCTCCAGATGCGCGAGCTCGCGGCCGGCGAGCTCCTGCAGACCGACCGGCTGCAGCTCAGCCAGGACGCCGGCTCCCTGATCGTGCTCAGCACCTCCTCCGACGACGAGCTGTCCCGCCTGCGGGCCGGTGAGGCGACCAGCGCCGTGCTGCTGGAGGCCACGTCCGCCGGCCTCGCGTCCTGCCCGCTCAGCCAGCCGCTGGAAGTCGTGGAGACCAAGGATCTCGTCCGCGACCAGGTGCTCGGTGGATCGACCTGCCCTCAGCTCGTCATCCGGGTCGGCTGGGCCGGGTTCAACGCCGACCCGCTGCCCGCCACCCCCCGCCGCCCCCTCGCTGACGTCCTCACCCGTCAGGAGCGCTCGTGAACAGCTACAACCGCGGCTTCACCACGCTCGGCGAGGACGACATCGCCGGGAACTGCGGCATCACCTCGATCGCGGTCGACCACGACGCCGGTCCCGCGGCACGAGCGGCGATCGAGTCCGCCGAACGCCGCCTTCTGCGGCACACCCTCCACTGAACCTGGAGACCACCATGATCACGCTCAGCATCATCAAGGCCGACACCGGCGGATTCGTCGGGCACTCCTCGGTGCACCCGGACATGCTCGCCGCGGCACAGGCCGCGCTGTCCACCGCTGTGGGCGACCGACTCCTGATCGACGCCAAGGTCGCGAGCTGCGGCGACGACATCTCACTCATCATGACCCACGAGCACGGCGCGGACGCCGAGCCGATCCACTCGTTCGCCTGGGACGTCTTCCTGCGCACCACCGAGATCGCCAAGCGCCTCGGGCTCTACGGCGCGGGTCAGGACCTGCTCTCCGACGCGTTCAGCGGCAACCTGCGCGGCATGGGACCCGGTTACGCCGAACTGGAGTTCACCGAACGCCCCAGTGAGCCGATCATCTGCTTCCTCGCGGACAAGACCGAACCCGGCGCGTGGAACCTGCCGCTGTACAAGATGTTCGCCGACCCGTTCAACACGGCCGGACTCGTCATCGACACGAACATGCACGCGGGCTTCCGGTTCGAGGTCTACGACCTGCACCAGGAGAAGAAGATCTGGTTCGACTGCCCCGCCGACCTCTACGAGATGCTGATGTACATCGGCGCGCCGGCCAGGTACGTCATCCACTCCGTGCGGTCGAAGACGCTGGACGAGCAGGCCGCCGCGACCTCCACGCAGAGGTTGTCCCTCATCGCCGGCAAGTACGTCGGCAAGGACGACCCCGTGATGATCGTCCGCGCCCAGTCCGGTCTGCCCGCGGTCGGCGAGGTGCTGGAACCGTTCGCCTTCCCGCACACCGTGGCGGGCTGCATGCGCGGTTCCCACCACGCGCCGATGATGCCGGTGTCCATCGGACAGGCCCACCCCGCGCGGTTCGACGGACCACCGCGGGTCACCGCGCTCGGTTTCCAGGTGCGCGACGGCAAGCTGATCGGCCCGCGCGACATGTTCGACGACCCGTCGTTCGACCGGGCCCGCAGTCAGGCCAACGAGGTCATGGACTACATGCGCCGCCACGGTCCGTTCGAGCCGCACCGCCTGCCGCTCGAAGACCTCGAGTACACCACCATGCGGCTGCTCGAAGAGCGCCTGGCCCCGCGCTGGGAACCGATGGCACCCGCACCCCTCCCCGTTCCAGCCAAGTAGGAGATCCTCATGCCGGTTCGCGTTGCCATCAACGGGTTCGGTCGCATCGGGCGCGACGTGCTGCGCGCCGCCATCGACCGCAACGACACGGCGATCGAAATCGTCGCCGTCAACGACATCACCACGCCGGAGACGCTCGCACACCTGCTCGCCTTCGACTCGACGTACGGGCCGTGGCGCAGGCACGTTTCCGCAGAGGGGAACACCATCACCGTTGACGACCACAGCATCCTGGTGACCGCGGAGGAGGACCCGGCGGAGCTCAACTGGGGACTGCTCGGGGTGGACATCGTCATCGAGGCCACCGGCCGGTTCCGCACCGGGCAGACGGCCGGCGTCCACCTCGAACGCGGTGCCCGCAAGGTGCTGATCACCGCTCCCGGCAAGGACGTCGACGCGACCATCGTGCTGGGCGTCAACGACGACACGTACGAGCCGGGCGCGCACCACATCATCTCGAACGCGTCCTGCACCACCAACTGCGCCGCCCCGATGGCGGCCGTGCTGGACGAGGCGTTCGGCATCGTCGAAGGCGTCATGACGACGATCCACAGCTACACCGGCGACCAGGCGCTGCTGGACCGCCCGCACAAGGACCTCCGCCGGGCGCGTTCCGCCGCGGTGAACATCATCCCCACCTCGACCGGCGCGGCCCGCGCCATCGGGCTCGTCATCCCGTCGCTGAACGGCAAGCTCGACGGGCTGGCCGTGCGGGTGCCGGTCGAGGACGGCTCGCTCACCGACCTGACGGTCCGGCTCGCCGAGCCGGCCACCGCGGGTCAGGTGAACCGCGCCTTCGCGGAGGCGGCAGCTCAGCACCTCAAGGGAATCCTGCGCTACACCACGGATCCCGTCGTGTCGCGCGACATCATCGGCGACCCCGCGTCCTGCGTGTTCGACGCGTCGCTCACCAAGGCGCAGGGCCACGTGGTGAAGGTGATGGGGTGGTACGACAACGAGTGGGGCTATGCCCACCGCACGGTGGACCTCGCGGACCGCGTCGCCCGCACCCTGCCCTGACCGGTCAGGTCTTCTGTTCGGCGAGCGCGTCGGCGATCGACGCGCTCCACTTCTCCATCTCGGCCCAGTCGCGGAAGTCGCCGAACCGGCCGCCCATCGCGCGGAACAGCAGGGCGCCGAACTTCCCGAACGCCGCCGCCGTGAGCACGCCGGTGAACAGCCGGTGTTCCACCGGAGTGACGTCCATGAGCAGCTCGGCGAGGATGTCGTTCTCCTCCAGCATCGCCCACCTGCGCAACGGGCCGCGCAACGCGCCGGGCGAACCGACGCTGAACAACCAGACCGGTTTTCCGCTCAGACCACGACGGTTGGCGGCGAGGAAGTCCGCGGCCACCGGCAACCAGGCCTGGTCGTGCACCGCGCTGCCGACCACGAACGCGTCGTAGCCCGCCACGTCGGTCACCTCCTCGACCGGGCGCAGCACCACTTCGTGCCCCCGTGCCATCAGCGCACCTGTGATCCACTCGGCGACCCCCGCCGTCGAGCCCGCGGCACTCGCGTACGCCACCAGAACTCTCACCACTGCCTCCTCTTCCACCTTCCAGGATCGCCGCGGTGGAAGAACGAGTTCAGTAGCCCGCGTCCCTGCTCACGGGAGCACAAGTGCTCTGGCCCCGGTGAAACCGCCGGTTCGAAAGTACTGTCATGGCTGAAGTTCTCGTCGCGTACGCGACCAAGATGGGTGGTACGAAGGAGATCGCCGAAGCGATCGCGGCACGGATCCGCGCCGCCTCGCACGAGGTGATCGTGCTGGACGCCGCGAAGGTCCGGTCGGTCGAGCCGTACAAGGCGGTCGTGCTGGGCAGCGCGCTCTACGCGGGCCGGTGGCGTCCGGGGGCGGTGAGGATGTTGAAGCGCACCGAACACGCGCTCGCGCGGAAACCGGTGTGGTTGTTCCACAGCGGACCGCTCGGCGCCTCACAGGTCCCGCAGCGCGCGCCGCGCAGGGTCCGGGAACTCGCGGCCCGCATCGGCGCCGATCAGCCGATCACCTTCGGAGGCCGGCTCACCGCGCAGACCGCTGCCGGGTTCCTGGCGCGGAAGATGGCCCGGGGTCCGATGGCCGGCGACTACCGGGACTGGGACGCGATCGACCAGTGGGCGCACTCGATCGCCGAGCACCTGGTCGCGGCACGTTGAGCAGCCGGTCACCGCGCTCTCGGCAGATCGTGGGTTGCGGGGATCTCCGGCGCCACGAACGAGTTCATCGATCAGACGCCCTCCGGTCTGTTCGGACAGTTCTCGCCCTCGGCACCTCATGACGTGAGCGGGAAACGGCGTTTGGCCAGCTCGTTGGCTGCGACGTAGAGCACGGTCAGCGCGGCGAGCGCGGTGAGCAGCAACGCGTCCGGTGGTACGAGTCCGAGGAGGGCGGCCAGCGGGGTGTACGGCAGCACCGGCACCACCAGGCCGACCAGGCCGCTGGTGATCAGCAGCGCGCGGCCGGGGCGGCTGCGGTAGAAGGGCTTCGCGGTCCGCAGCACCAGCATCACGGCCAGTTCGGTGGCGGTGGACTCGATGAACCAGCCGGTGTGGAACAGCGACGCGTCCGCGTGGAAGACCAGCCGCAGGACGAGGAAGGTCGCGATGTCGAAGGCGGAGCTGAGCAGGCCGAACACCACCATGAAGTTGCGGATGCCGGTGATGTTCCAGGCGCTGGGGCGACGAAGCTGCTCGGGGTCGACGGAGTCACCGGCGATGGTGGTGGCGGGGATGTCGGACAGGAAGTTCAACAGCAGGATCTGCCGCGGCAGCAACGGGAGGAACGGCAGGAACGCCGCGGCGACGGCCATGGAGAGCACGTTGCCGAAGTTCGCGCTGATGGTGACCCGCACGTACTTCAGCGTGTTGGCGAAGGTGCGCCGGCCCATCCGGACACCGTCGGCGATGACAGCGAGGTTCTTGTCCAGCAGCACGATGGCGGCTGCCTGCTTCGCCACGTCGGCCGCGCTGTCCACGGAGATGCCCACGTCGGCGGCGTGCAGCGCGGGTGCGTCGTTGATGCCGTCGCCGAGGAAACCCACGGTGGCGCCGGCGGCGCGGAACGCGGCCACCAGCCGCCGCTTGTGCAGCGGCTGCACCTCGGCGAACACCGTCGTGTCGGCTGCTCGTGCGGCGAGCCCCGCATCGTCGAGTTCGTCGATGGCGTCCCCGGTGAGGGTGGGACCGGTGAGCCCGACCTCGCGGGCGATGTGCTCAGCGGCGAGCCGGTTGTCGCCGGTGACCAGCCGCACCGAGATGCCCTGCGCGGCGAGGTCGGCGATGGCCTGGGCGGCGCCGTCCTTGGCGGAGTCGTGGAAGGCGAGCAGCCCGGTCAGGACCATGCCGGTCTCGTCGTCAGCGGTCGCCGTGCTGCGGCCGGGCAGCGGTTTGACCGCCACGCCGAGCACTCGGTAGCCCTGCGCGCTGAGCGTGGCGAACTGCCGGCGGACCTGGTCGGCGACGTGCCGCAGCGGGCGATCGCCGGTGGCGGTGGTGCACACGTCGAGGACGTTGTCCAGTGCGCCCTTGGTGATGAGCAGGGGCCCGCGGCCGGGATCGTGGACCAGGACGGACAGGCGCTTGCGGTGGAAGTCGTACGGGACCTCGTCGAGCCGCTGTCTCGGATCACCGGGTGGAGCTCCGAGCAGCACCGCCTGGTCGAGCGGGTTGGGGAAGCCGTGTTGCAGTCCCGCGTTGAGGCGGGCCAGCCGCAGTGTCTCGGGGCTGTCGTGGCCGTCGAGGTCGTAGGCGGCGTCCAGCCGGATCGCACCGGCCGTCAGGGTGCCGGTCTTGTCCGTGCACAACACGGTCGTGGCGCCGAAGTCCTCGATGGCGTCCAGCCGTTTGACGATCACCCGCTCGGCGGCCATGCGCCGGGCGCCGGCGGAGAGACTGACCGCGACGATGGCGGGCAGCAGCTGCGGGGTGAGGCCGACCGCGAGCGCCAGTGAGAACAGCAGCGACTCGATCAGTGGCCGGTCCAGCACCACGTTCACCACCAGGATCGCGCCGACGAGCACGATCATCGCGCGCACCAGCAGGGTGCCGAAGCGGGTCATGCCGCGTTCGAACCCGGTGACCACGTCCTGGCCGGCCAGGTCGACGGCCACCGCGCCGAAGCGCGTGTCGCGGCCGGTGAGGGTGACCAGGGCGGTGCTGGTGCCGCTGACGACGTGGGTGCCGGCGAGGAGTGCGGCGGTACTCGTCTTCTCCACGGGGAACGATTCGCCGGTCAGCATCGACTCGTCGACCAGGAGGTCGTGCGCGGTGAGCGCGGTGGCGTCGGCGGGGATGATGTCGCCGGCCCGCAGCACCACCACGTCGCCGGGGACGACGTCCTCGGCGGGCACGGAGATCTCCCGGCCGTCGCGGAGCACCTCGACCTCCACCCGCACCCTGGCGAGCAGCGCGTCGACCACACGTCCGGCGGAGTGCTCCTGCCAGAACCCGAGTCCGCCACTGGCGGTGATGATGGCCAGGATGATCAGCCCGTCGGTGAGGTCACCGACCATCATGGACAGTGCGGTGGCGACGACGAGGATCACGATGATCGGGCTCGTGAACTGGGCCAGCAGCAGCCGCAGTCCGCGGTACCCGCGGCGCACCTCGACGCGGTTCGGGCCGTGTGCGGCCAACCGGCGTGCCGCCTCGGCACCGGACAGCCCGTCCTCGGGCCGACCTGGCGGGACACTCGGGGCAGGCACGGGATCACGGCTGCGCAAGGCCGCGCGGAGATCGGACAGCACCGGGGTTCCCCGCCTGTCGTCGATGCTGCGCAGCGCGGCCCACCCGGCCAGCACCGTCAGCAGGCCGGCGACGAGCAGCACGATCCGGGTGGTGGACAGGGAGACCTCGACGGTGCCGAGCGGCACGGAGTGCGGACCGTCCAGCCCGGCGAGCGCGCTGGACACCGAGATGCCCAGCAGCAGCACGATCCGGATGCCGGTGAGCACCACGGCGAACACCCGGCCGCGGAGCTCGTCGCCCACACCCGTGCCCAGCAGTGTCTCGCCCACCAGCAACGCCATACCGGCCGCGGCGCCGATCGCGAAGGCGCAGGGCAGCGCGACCGCCAGGTGCGGAGCCAGGGCGAACCCGCTCACCCCGAGCCCGCCGAGCCCGATCGACAGCGCGAACCAGCGCCGTCGTGACAGGTCGTGCACCAGGCTCGGGCCTCCCGCGACGCCCGCCGCGAGGCCCAGGAACAGCGTCGCGAACAGCAGGTAGAACGTCGCGTCGCCACCCCCGAGGGATCGGGTGTAGAAGTGCGCGGTGCCGATCACGACGCCGGCACCGGTGAACGCCGCCAGGATCCCCTGGATGAGTCCGCGCACGAGTGGCGTGCGCCGGATGTAGGCCAGGCCGTCGAGCAGCTGAGCCAGCGCGCCGGGGCGGTCGGAGGCGTGCGGGCGCCCGCCGATCTCGCGGATGCCGAAGTACACGACGGCGGCGTTGGCCAGGAAGGTCAGCGCGTTGAAGTACAACGCGGTGTCGGTGGGATCGGCCCACACGGGGATCCGCGCCCCGAACAGCGTCGCGGTCAACCGGTCCAGGCCCGCGATGACCAGCGCGCCGAGCACGGGTGTCACCCCGAAGCTGGTGACCAGCCCCAGCTGGTTCGCCGTCTCCACCCGTTGTGGGGGCAGCAGGTTCGGCAGCGCCGCCTCTTTCGTCGGCGTCCACACCATGCCCACCGCCTCGACGACGAACACGGCCACAGCGGCCCAGCCCACCACCACCGCCGGGACGGACACGACCAGCCCGACGATCGGGATCGAGGCGTACAGCACGCACCTGAGCAGGTCGCACACGGCCAGCGTGCGGCGACGATCGAACCGATCGGCGAGCACGCCCGCCACCGGACCGAGCACCAGCGCCGGCAACAGCCGCACCGCGATCACGCCACCGAACGCGAGTCCCTTCGCCGCCGCCCCACCCACGTGACCGGCGGCGAACGTCGAGGTCGCGAGCAGACCCATCCAGTCGCCCACGGACGACACGCCCAGCACGAGCCACAACCGCCGGAACGACTGGACCTGGAGCACTTCTCGCACACGCGTCAGTTCGCCGCCCGCGAAGCGCGCCCGCAGCTGTGGGATCAACACACCGCAATGGCATCAAGCACCCGGCGACCGCACCAGGGACGTACGCCTCACCACGAAGGGCCGGACGTCTCTCCCCCAGGCCGTGTCCGGGGTGGCGGGACAGCGGGTGCGAGCCGTTGCTGGAGGCGACCGCTCCGCCCCTGCCAGAAGCCCAGCGGGTAGAGGCGGCGTCGCCGAGCCTCATGACCTACGAGACCGTGATCGCGTCCAAGGCCCGTGCCACCGCTAACCCATCTGACTCAACGGGTCACGTGCGGCAGGGATCTCGTGGGCCACAAACGTGTTCATCGCGCGGACGCTGTCCATCAGCTGCGCCGGGAACACGATCGTCGAGTTCCGCTCGATCGCGATTTCTCCCAGCACCTGAAGGTTGCGCAACTGCAGGGCGATCGGGTGCCGCCCGATGACGTCCGCCGCCTCCGCCAGCTTGCCCGCCGACAACGCCTCACCCTCCGCCGCGATGATCTTGCCGCGCTTCTCCCGCTCGGCTTCGGCCTCGCGGGCCATGGCGCGCTGCATCGACTGCGGCAGCTCGATGTCCTTCAGCTCGACGAGCTCGACGAGCACACCCCACCGCTCGGTCGTGGCGTCCAGGATCTCCTTGATCTTCTCGTTGAGCGTCTCGGTCTCCGCCAGGACGTGGTCCAGCGGCGAGCGACCGACCACGTTCCGCACCGTCGTCTGCGCGATCTGACTGATCGCCGCCTCGACGTTCTCGATCTCCACGATCGACTTCACCGGATCGACCCTGCGGAAGTACGCCACCGCCGCGACCCCGATCGACACGTTGTCCTTCGTGATCACCTGCTGCGACTGGATCGGCATCGTCACCGTGCGCAGACTGACCTTCCTCATCTTGTCCGCCAGCGGAATCATGAACCGCCAACCCGGCTCCCGCACGTTGTGCAGCTTGCCGAGCCGGAACACCACACCGCGTTCGTACTGCCGGACGATCGCCATGCCGAGATTGCTCACGACTTCCTCCCGAGTTCTTCTCGCCGTCTCGTTCCACGGTCGTCAGGGCCGGCCCCCGCGCCCACTGCCATGGGTCTCGTCCGCAGTGGTCCCAAGGACTCTGGGTGCGGTTCCCGGGGGCACGTGACGACGCGGGTGCGGCGTCCCGTCTCCGTGTCCTACCGAGCACTTCGGGCATCACGCACCTGTTCGGCGAGCACGGGCCGCACCAGGAGCACCGGGCACGACGCGTGCCGGACGAGCGACTGGCTCGTCGAACCGAGCATCATGCCGGTGAGGCCGCCGGTACCGCGTGCGCCCGCGACGAGCAGGCTCGCGCCTTCGGCGAACTCCAGGAGCCGGTGCGCGGCCGAACCGTGCACGACGTACGTCTTGACCTCCACGCCGGGGTGCCGGTCCGCGCAGGACTCCAGCCGCTGGGCGACCGTCGCCTCGCGCACGAGGTCGAGCTCGGACCACACGACACCGACGGACTCGGCGATCCTCGCCGTCGCCAGCGGCGGCCGCCAGGCGTGCACGGCCACCAGCTCGGTGCCGCGCGCCTCGGCTTCCTCGAACGCCCGGTCCACGACGTACCAGTTCTCCGGCGCGCCGTTGACCCCGACGACCACTGGCCCGTCCGGCGCCGGGTCATCGCCTCTCACCACGACAACAGGGCACTTGGCGTGGCACGACAACGCCAGCGCGACCGAGCCGACCACCAGGCCGGTGAACCCGCCGAGGCCGCGTGAGCCGACCACGACCAGCGCCGCGGTCGTCGACTCGTCCAGCAGCAACCGGGCGGCGGACCCGACCTCGACGCGCACCTGAACGTCAACATCGGGAGCGAACTCGGCCGCTGCGGAGACGGCGGCGCGCACCCACCGCATCGCTTCCTCGTGCAAGGCCTGCCGCGCGGTGCCCGACAGGTCCGGTGCCGCGGCGGGCAACGGCAGCTCCGCGTGCACGACACGCAGGGCCGCGGTCCGGCGCGCCGCCTCCGCCGCCGCCCAGCGCACCGCGTTCAGCGCGGAGTCCGATCCGTCCAAGCCCACGACAACCGTGTTGGTGTGTCCGATGGGGACGGTCACGGCTCACCTGCCCGTCCACTCCGGCGCGATCCGCTTCCACTCGTCGGCCCACCGCATCGAGCGGAACCGCGTGTGCGTGAACCTCGCGGCGAGGTACAGCAGCGCCATCGAACCGGCGGCCGCGCTCCACAGCAGGAGAGCCAGCACGATCGCGTCGATCGCGGCGCCACCGGTGGTGATCGGAGGCTCGGTCAGGCCTCCGTTCCGGTCGATCCAGATCGGCACGGTGGCCCCTGCCTTGGCGTCGTAGTGCGCCTGGACGGGTGCCTGCCGGGCACTTCCGTCCGGCAGGCGCCACCTCGCGAGCACGGGCGTCGTCTCGACGCCACCCCGCTCGGTGGAGCCGATCGTGGGTGGGGCGTCCTCGACCAGGGTCGCCTCCCCGCGGGTCTTGCTCACCTGCTCGACGGCGACGCGCTCGCGCTTCGCCGCGAAGATCTCGGAACCGGTCGCGCCCGCCACGGGCACGGCCAGCATCGCGACCGCGACGCCCAGCACGAGCACCGTGCTCTCGATCCGGTCACCGGCGGTGGCGAGCTTGTTGCGGTAGGGAAAGGCCTGATGGACGAGTCTGGACATCGGTTTCGCGGTCACGGTCCACCTCCTGGTTCCAGATTTCCGGGTGGGCGCTCCGGGCCCCAGGGACCAACGTCTCGACCCCGCTGAGCCCGTGGTCTCGGCCGGAAAGGAGTCTCCGTGCGCTGTTGGCGGCGCGGGTCGCGCCGAAGTCTGGAAGCACCTTCGAATCCGGGGAGAACGCCATGACCACGCCCTTCATCGCCGACGGCGACCAGCGCTACGCCGGCGTCCGCGATCGTGCGCTCGCCGCGATGCTCGCCGAGGAGGACGCGGCAGAGGAACTCGGCCTGAACCCGCTGGAGCGCGTCTCGTGCCGCCTGCACCGCCGCTGGCTGCACCACTGCGTGCACTCCGCCGACCACGTCATCAAGGTCACCGGCCACCGATGGTGCCGCGACTGCTCGTCCGCCGCGTCGGTCGGCGTCGACGAGCTGACCGGTGACGTGGTCGTTCGCTGCGAGACGTGCCGCCGGACGCCGGACACGTCCGCGACCCGCCAGATCGTCCGCGCGTGCCGGGCGAGTCTCTCGGCGGCGCAGGGCTTCTTCGTCGATCACACGATCGCGGGAGCGGTCCGGACAGCGAGTCGCCCGGGTCCGGAACCACGGGTGGCTGCTTGAACCAGCTCAGCTCGGCCGTACGCCGAGCTCGCTTGCCCAGCCGGGCACGTCGATCGTGCTCAGCAGATGGGCGATCATGTTGATCCTCGGCCTCAGCGGGCCGTCTCCGCCGGTTCCCGGTCGGTCACCGGGATCACGACGACCGGCGAGTGGGCGTGCCGCACGACGTGCATGCTCGTCGAGCCCAGCACGATCTGGCGCATCCAGTGACCGGTGTGCGAGGCGACCACGAGCAGCGCCGCGCCCTCCGACGCCTTCTCCAGCACCTCGGCCGCGTATCCGCGCAGACTCCGCTGGACGATCTCGGGCAGCTCGGTGCGTCCCTGCGACACCGCGCGCACGGCCTCACCGATCAGCGCCTCCGACTCGGCCGAGGCCTGCTCGACGGTGGTCTCCCGCCAGTCCGCCAGGGGCTCGAAGTCCCAGGCGTTGACGACGTGCAGCGGGCAGCCGCGCACGAGAGCCTCGTCCATCGCCCACCGCAGCGCGCCGTTCGACGCCTCGGTCCCGTCCACTCCCACCACGACGGGGTTCGCTGTCGTGCTCATCTCGTCCTCCTCAGTTGCCGCAGAAACGGGTCGATCGGTCGTGCTCGGGCGACGCGGATCCTGGCGTCCACCACCAGGCAGCCGGTGCTCGTCACGACGAGCGGGTTGATGTCGAGCTCGGTGATCTCGGGCAGTGCGGCGGCGAGATCCGCCACACGCAGCAGCACGTCCCGCACAGCTGCCTCATCGGTCGCCGCGAGCACCGCACCGGCGGCGCGGTAACCGCGCATCAGGTCGTCAGCGTCTGCAGTGGACAGTGGAGCGAGTGCGGCGGCACGGTCGTCGATCAGGTCGGTGTCGACCCCGCCGAGCCCGGTGACGACGAGCGGGCCGAACTTGTCGTCCGTGGCGACGCCGACGAGGAGCTCCCGCTCGCCTGACTCCATCGGCTGCACGAACACCCCGCGCAGGCGGTCGCCGAAACGGTCCCGGAAGGCGCGGAACGCCTCCGCCACCGCGGCCTCGCCGGCGATGCCGAGCACGACGCCGCCGCCCTTGCTCTTGTGCAGCAGGTCCTCCGCGACGGCCTTCATCGCGACCGGGCAGTCGTAGGCGCGTTGCGCGGCGACGGCGTGTTCCTCGGTCGTCGTCAGGGTTCCGCCCAGCACCGGCAGCCCGAACGCCTTGAGCAGGCGCACCACCTCGTCCGGGGGCAGCCAGCCCTCCGGGTTGCGGGCGATGACGCCCTGCGCGGTCCGCAGGTCGACATCGGCCTGATGCGTGAGCTCCCGCGGCCGGTCGAGCCACTCGGCGCGGTCCGCCAGCCGGGCCAACGCGGCCGCGGCGCGGGCCGGCTCGGCACAGCAGGGCACCTCGTCCGCGAGACGTCCGGTCTGACCGGTGCGCACCGCGAGCACCGGCTTGCCGGTGAGCCCGTGCACGCCACCCGTGGGGTCTCCGAGCGCGGTCGGCACCGTCACGGTGATCACCGCGTCGACCGCGGGATCTGCACCGACGACGTCGAGGCAGCGGCCGAACGTCTCCTCGTCGACGACCGCCGTCGTGTCGACCGGATTCTGCACACTCGCCGCCGGTGAGAGCAGACGGCTCAACGAGTCCACGGTCGCGGCGGACAGTTCCGCCATCCGCAGTCCGTTGCGGACGCACGCGTCCGCGGCCAGCACGCCGAGACCGCCCGCGTTGCCCAGCACGGCGACCGACCTGCCTCCCGGCACGGGTTGCCGCAACGCCAGCACGACGTCGACCAGTTCCGGCACGCCGTCGACCGTGATCACACCCGCCTGCCGGAACAACGCGTCCCTGGTGACGGAGGGCGTGGCCGTCGACGCGGTGTGCGAGGCCGCGGCCCGTTGCCCGGCCTCGCTGCTCGCCGCGCGGATCGCGATCACCGGCTTGTGCTTCGCGACCTCGCGGGCCAGCCGGGAGAACTTGCGCGGGTTGCCGAACGACTCCAGGTACAGGGCGACGACCCGCGTCTCCGGATCTTCCTTCCACCACATCAGCAGGTCGTTGCTGCTGATGTCGAGCTTGTCCCCGGTGGAGACCAGACCGGACAGCCCGAGGCCGAGCCGTCGCAGCTCCTCCTGCACGGCGATCGCCACTCCGCCGGACTGGGTGACCAGCCCGATGTCGCCCGCGATCGTGTCGCGGGCGGCGAACGTGGCGTTCATCCGCACCGCGGGCGAACTCGTGGACACACCGAGGCAGTTCGGGCCGACCAGGCGCATCCCATGTGCGCGAACGGGTTTCATGAGCTCGTCCGGATCGACCCCCGACGAGATGACGGCCAACGCGCGGACACCGCGCCGTCCGCACTCCTCGGCGACACCGGGTACGGCCTTCGCCGGCACGCACAGCACCGCGAGCTCCGGAGCCTCCGGCAGCGCGGTCACCGAGCTGTAGCAGTCCACGTTCGCCACCGACGTGGCATGCGGGTTGACCGCGTACAGGTCACCGGTGAAGTTGCCGTCCACGAGGTTGCGCAGCACGGCGTGGCCCACCGAGCCCGGCGACCGGCTCGCTCCCACCACGGCGATCGAACCCGGCCGCAACACGTGGGTCAGGCTCGCCACGTCCGCCTTCGCCTCGCGTTCGGCGACCGCGTCGAGGTAGCGCTCGCAGGGCTCCAGCCCGAGGTCGACGTGGACGACGTCGCCGTCCGGCACGACCGTCCACACCAGACCCATGTCGGTGAACACGCGCAGCATCCGGAAGTTCATCGTGAGGACCTCGGCCGTGAACTTCCGCACGCCACGGCCGCGCGCCAGCGAAGCCAGGTGTTCGAGCAGCAACGTGCCGACCCCGTGCGCCTGCTCGGCGTGCGTCACCACGAGCGCGACTTCGGCGCACTCCGGGTCGTCCGTCACGACGTAGCTGGCCGCACCGAGCAGACGTCCCTCCCGCAACGCGCCCAGCACCACGTGCCGCGGCTCGTCCGGGGACACCATCCGCCGCACGAAGTCCTCGAGCTGCCGCGGCGAGGTGCTGAAGAACCTCAGGTACTTGTCCTCCACCGGGAGCGACCTGTGCAGGTCCAGCAACGTCGTGGCGTCACCCGGTCCCAGCTCGCGCACCTCGACGACCGAGCCGTCGGTGAGAAGCGCCCGCACGGGCGCCAGTTGCCGGTCCACGTCGATCCTCCCTCAGCGCGGGTCCGCGAGCACGAAGTAGCTCTCTTCCTCCTGTGCGAAGTGCAGGCGCAGCACGGCGTCCAGGCCGTAGAGGGTGGCGCGCAGGTCGGCGACCTGGTCGGCGGTCATGCCGTCCGGTTCAGCGAGGTGCCGTCCGAGGCGGCGCGCCAGTCGTTCGATCTCGGCGTGGCCGCGGCTCATGGGAACTGTCGCGTGCTGGTCGTCGAACTCCGCCGTCAACGCCGGGTAGAGCTCGTGTTCTTCGGCGCGTTCGTGAGGCAGGAGCCGCTCGGTCACCAGTTGGTGGGCGTGCCGCACGGCCTCCGCTGCCTCCGGCGTCATGCCGGCGTGGAGACCGTCCGCGGCCGTGCGCACCGCGTCCCGCACGTCCTGCAGCACAGCGTGCTCCGCGTCGAACCTGGCCAGCAGCCTGGTCGTCTCCGGGCGCATCCTGCTGCGCCGCAACGGAAGCAGCGCGCGCAGCGAGTAGAGGATGACCGCGACGTCGATCGCCTCCTGAACAAGCGCGCCGCCGACTGCGGGGAGGAGCCCGAACGCGGCGAAGCCCATCGCCACGAGCGCCAGCCCCATGCCGGCCGCCGCACTCTGGGTCGCGATCCGCTTGGCGTGCGCGGCGATCTCGACACCGTCGGCCAGCCGGTCGATGCGGTCGTCCAGGATGATCGCGTCCGCTGCCTGGGCGGCTGCCGCGCTGCCGCGGTTTCCCAGCGCCACTCCGACGTCCGCGGCGGCCAGCGCGGGTGCGTCGTTGATGCCGTCGCCGACCATCACGGTGACGCCGCCGGACCGTTCTTCCCGGACCCGCGCGACCTTGTCCTCCGGCGTGCACCGCGCCACCACGTCGTCGAACCCGAGGAGGCCGGCGACGTCCTGCGCCACCGACGGCCGATCGCCGGTCAGCATGACGACCCGGCGCAGGCCCGCCGCCCGCAACCGGCGCACCGTCCTGACCGCCTCGCGCCGCACCGGATCGCGCAACAGCAACGCTCCGGCGAACTTCCCGTCGGTCCTCACCCACACGACCGTCGCCGCGTCCAGCCGCGCTTTCCCGGCCACGGCGCGTTCCCAGTCCTGGCTGGGCTCCTCGTCCCGGTCGCCGACGCGCACCGTGGACGGCCCGATGCGTCCGCTGACGCCGTGGCCAGGCTGTTCGTGGACCTGCTGGGCGGGTTCGACGTGCAATCCCGCGGTTCTCGCCGCCTCCACCACCGCCGATGCCAGCGCGTGCGCCGACAGCTGCTCGACCGAGGCCGCGATGCCGAGCACGCCGGGGGCCGTCCAGCCGGGCGCGGGAACGACGTCCACCACGACGGGCCGCCCGACCGTCACGGTGCCGGTCTTGTCCAGCACCGCCACCCGCGCGCTGCCCAGCGCCTCCAGCGCCTGCCCGTCCCGCAGCACGACGCCGACACGGGCAGCACGCGACATGCCCGCCGTGATCGCGACCGGCACGGCCAGCAGCAACGGGCACGGGGTCGCGGTCACCAGCACCGCCACCGCCCGCGACAGCTCGCCTGTGATCACCGTCGCGAGGCCCGCCACCAGCACGGCGACGGGAAGGAACACCGTGGCGATCCGGTCCGCCACCCGCACGACGGGTGCGCTCATGGCCGCCGCTTCCTCGGCCAGCCGCACAACGCCCGCGTAAGTGCTCTCCTGCGCTGTGGCGGCGGCCTGCACGTCGACCGCGGCCCCGACCACCAGCACACCGCTGCGCACGCGTTCTCCGCGCAGCCGGTTGACCGGATCCGGTTCACCGGTCAGGGCGGACTCGTCGAACGTGGCGTCGCCGAGCAGGATCCCGTCCACCGGCACGACCTCACCGGGCCGCACCACCACCTCGTCACCGGGCACGACCTCGTCCACCCCGACCGCACGCAGCCCGTACACCTGCCGCACGTGCGCCTGCCTCGGCGCGCGCTCCAGCAGCGCGCTCAGGTCCCGGCGCGCCCTGCGCCGCGCGTAGTCGTCCAGCGCGTGCCCGGTCCCGACCATGACGGCCACGACAGCGCCCGCCAGGTACTCGCCGACCACGAGCGTGCCCACGAGGGCGAGGATCGCGAGCACATCCGCGCCGAACCGCTTGGCGCGCAGGTCCTCGACCACCCACCACACCGCGGGGACGACAGCGACCGCCGTCGCGACGGCCCACCAGATCCGCGCACTCGGCGGATCCTGAAGCCACACCACCCCGCCCCCGACGGTGACGAGCACCACCACCGTCAGGAAGACATGGCCGGCACGTGCCTTCACAGCAACGGTCCAGGGGTCAGCGGCACGGCGGCGTCGACGGTGGCCGGCTCCGGCTGCTCCGCCTTCGGCTCGCGGATCACGACCACCGGGCAGGAGGCGTGGTGCACGCAGTGCGAGCTGACCGAGCCCAGGATCGCCTCGACGATCGGACTGTGGCCGCGGTTGCCGACCACCAGCAGCTCAGCGTCCTCGGACGCGTCGATCAGCGCGGTCCGGGGATCGGCCTCGACGAGGATCCGGCGGATCTCCACGCCTTCGAGGCCCTCGACGGCCTTGTCCAGACCGGCCTGAGCCGCGGCCCGCATCGCCTCCGGCGACATCGACATGACCACCGCGGCGGACTCCGCGCCGATGACGAACCCGTAGTCCGGATGCCACGCGCAGACCGCGTCGACCCGGCACCCACGCCGCCGAGCGTCCTGCACGGCCCATTCCAACGCCGCCCGCGCGGCGGCCGATCCGTCCACGCCGACCACCACGGGCCGGGACTCGTTCTCGCTCATGCACTTCAGCCTCACGGTCCGCGTCATCACCGGTGAGTGGCCGGGGTCATGTGCGGTGCGGGACCTTCGTCCTGACAGGCCGTGCGACGGCCTTCACGACGCAGGCGTCCAGTCCGGGGCGCACATGAGGATTCGCCTCGGCAGCGGCTGTCAGCAGGGCGAATCGGCTCGCCCCGGTCATGACGTTGGTCCCTGCCAGCCGACGTGGAGCAGCGGCCACGCTCGTGGCGAGCGATGGGAGCGGAAGATGAGGAAACCTGTGATCGTGGTCGGCGTGGACGGTTCCGCGCAGGCGAATGCCGCACTGCGGTGGGCGCTGGAGGAGTCGGCGCGCCGAAGCGCCAGGGTGGAGGCGGTGCTGACCTACTTCCACGAGCCCGTGTTCGTGCCGGCGACCCTGATGGGCCTGAACCCGTACGGCGACAGGCCGCAACGCCACCCTGCCGAGGAACTGCACGCCAACGTGCAGTCGGCCCGCGCGGCGCTGCCCGATGCGCCGGACGTGACCGAAGTCGTCGAGGTGGGCGACGCGGCGGAGCACCTGGTCGAAGCCTCTCGGCACGCCGACCTGCTCGTGATCGGCACGCGCGGTCACGGCCGGGTCGCGGGCGCTGTGCTGGGCGGAGTCGCCCTGAAATGCCTGCAGCGCGCGGAATGCCCGGTCGTGGTCATTCCGCCGCGTGCCGTGAAGTGACCGGAACCGACCGGGGCGGCCTCCCCCACCACGAGAAGGCCGCCCCGGTGTTCCTCTCACCCGGCCGGGCGGACGATCGCCAGCGGGCACGGCGCGTTGTAGACGAGCGCCTGGCTCGTCGACCCGAGCAACATGCCCGCGAACCCACCATGCCCGTGGCTACCCACCACCACGAGCTGCGCCTCCGCCCCATACCGCATCAGAGCCCGCACCGGACGATCCCGCAACACCACGCGCTGGACCCCGACGTCCGGATACTTCTCCTGCCACCCCGCCAGCCGCTGCGCCAGCAACCGCTGCTCCTCACCCTCGACCTGACCCCAGTCCACGGTGAACCGCGACGCGCTGTACGCACTCTCCACCATGAAATCCTGCCAGCA
>NZ_JBEXJN010000100.1:0-20170 GCF_040609115.1 Lentzea sp. NPDC004782 | reverse complement strand
GGCTCCTTCATCCACCTCACGTGGATGAAGGAGCCCTTCATCGCTCACCAGACTTCCTCTCGCCGTCGACCGACGTCCGACCGGTGCGGAAGGCTGCATCGCGTTCTCCATCATGGACAACTTGGCGCTGCTGAAACCCACACGTCCGCCCGCCTCGGTGAGGCTGAGATCAAGCGCGTTGCGCCATCCGGCCAGCTTCCGCCCAACAGCTCGTTCAAGGGCCGTAGCCCGGAAGTCCTCAGGCATGAGGAGCCTGCGGTCTGACGACTTGCTGCCGTCCTGCGGGGACTCGCCCGCCGCAACACCCGGCCATAACCTGATCTACCTTCGTACCCGGGACAACGGCGAACTCTGGTTTCGTCTGGCTTACTCATCCAAGCGGCGGAAAGATGTCGGAGATGTCCTCCCGCCCAACAGTTGTCCGGCTACGGGTCTCTTGGAGGCGCACGAACCGGCGAGCGATCAGGTCGATCGACTCGTGGTCGTCCAGACTGACGCTGTCGAGCGCGCGTACGACCTCGTCGTAGCCCCCGACGGCCTCCTCCGTCTCGACGAAGAGGCTGGAGTTCTCGGTCTCCACCAACACCAGCGGCTGATGCTTCGGGAACCTCAGCAGCGTGAAAGGCCCCGCCATACCCGCGTGCGCACCAGCCGCTGCGGGTATGACCAAAACCCTGATCTTCTTCCGGTTCGCGATGAGCAGGAGATGCTGCAGCTGCCTGATGTGCACTTCTCTCCCGTAGACCTGAAGGTCAAGCGCGAATTCGTGGATGTAGAAGGTGCATTCGAGATCGTTGCTGAGTACCCGCTGCATCTCCTGCAACGCACGCAACCGCTCCGCCAACTCTTCAGCCGGCACCGTGGCGGACGCGACCAACAGCGCTTGCATGTATTCAGCTGTCCGGAGAAGGACCGGTACCGCGTGTGTGTGCCAGCTGATCACAGTTTTAGCTGCGGTGAGGTTGGTGAGGGCTGTGCGCGACCGGACAGGCATGCACTTGCCGTGCAGCTGCCACCAGCCCGACAAGTCCCTTGATGGAAAGAGTTCGAGTAGACGGTCACGCTCGTTCACGTTCACTCGGCAGGCCCCGAGCATCAGCGCAACCTCAAGCAGGGTGACACCTCCTCGGCCCATCACCGCGTCGGAGACTTTGGCCTCATGCCAGCCGAACAGATCTGCGAGCTCGCGTGCGCTCATCCCGGAGTTCGCGATGGCCGCCCGCATCCCGTCACCGAACTCCCGGCTGCGGGCGGTGGAGATCCTTCTTGGCATAGCCGAGTTCCTTGCGTTGGTGCGGAGAGTGTGAGGTCTCAGTCCTCAGAGGACCGGTGGCGCGTGTTACGCCGAGTGCTCCAGCAGGTGCGGTCCCGTGTTGTCGCGCTCGCTGCTCCGAGCGCGACGTGCACCTTGATCAGCATTCGGCAGGGTGCCGGCACCCTGCGCCAGAACGGTCCGCTGCGGCACTTGCGACAGCAGCCGTTCTCATCAGGCAGATGTTCGTCGACGAACTCACGCAGTGCAGCCACCAAGCCGGGCACTTCCCGCCTCATGATCGGCAGAGTGGACGTCGCATCACCGTCCGCGGCAACGCGCGTCAGGAGGTCGAGGTGATCGTCAAGCCGCTGACGCAGCTCAGCGAACAAGACCAGGTTTCCCATCACCGATCCCCTTTCGCCTAGCTCGCCCGACGTGATTGCTCGGCCGCCACCGCGGGCTCATCGGCCACGGCGCTGCCGGAGTACTTCGACAAGGCCAGTCCGACGGCGGCACGAAAGGCGAGAAGCCCTTGCTCCGCGGCGTTGACTTCCTTGCAGTCCAGCGCCGAGGTGACCATCACAGCCGCTCTGACCAGGACCTTGGCTTGGGGCAGCGTCAGGTTCACGACAACGGCGACCGTCACGTCCACCACCTGCCCTCGTGTTCATTCACCGTCACCTGCAATTTCCAGCAAAGTCGGAACGGCGGTACTTCGAACAGAGCATCAAGTGCGCAAACCCGTCGCAGAGCGTGTGCGTTTTGTGGGCATATCACCCTTGACCTGCAAGAACACGAATCGACTACCGTAGGGTGGAGATGACCGGGAAGGTATGTCGATGAGCCCCAGACGCGACATGTTCGTGGAAGCGTGCAAGCGAACTGGCTACACGATCGATTCGTTGGCCGCGGCGCTTGGTGTGGACCGCTCGACTGTCTCACGCTGGCGCAGGGGACAAACGCCCCAAGCAGCGCAGCGGATCAAGCTCGCGGAAGCGCTCAGGCTCTCCCTCTCAGAACTTGACGAGCTGCTCGAACAGACCGCGCCGTCAACACCCACCGCGCTCTCGATCATCTGGCCGGCGCGACCCGCGGCTGAGGATGATCTCCTCGGACGGTTGGACCAGACGCGCCTGCTCGTCGACCAGACGCTCTCGAAGGGACTCGGTTCGATGAAGCGACTGGAGCTGATCGAGGAACGGGTCGGCGACCGGATCGACAGCTACACCCACACCCCGCCCGCCGAGGTCCTCGATGAGCTGATGCCGGATCTCCTCGAGGCGCGGCAGCTCGCGGAGGAAAGACAGCCCGCGAGGGTGCAGGAACGACTGTCCACAGCGACAGCGGTGCTCGGCCTGCTGAGTGCGGATGCCCTGATGAAGCTCGGAGAGATCAACCGAGCCAGCTACTGGTACGGCACCGCTCGCCTTGCAGCCGACGACACCACCAACGGCCGCTTGCGGGCACAAGTCCGTGCGCAAGAGGCCATGCTGCCGTACTACTACGGGCGATTGCAGCGCACCGTTTCCCTCGCACAAGAGGCACAGGCGCTGGCTGCCGACACAGTTTGCAGTGCCAACGCCCTGGCTGCAGCAGCGGAAGGTCGCGCCCTTGCAAGGCTCGGCGACGCCGAAGGCGCGGAGCGAGCCATGGCCACGGCACAGCGCCTCGTCGACAGGCTGGACGAACCCTCGACCGACGCCGCGTTCGAGTTCAACGACAAGCGGCTGCTGTTGTACCTGTCCGGCACGCTCACCTACCTCGGCGAGTTCGATCGTGCTCGCCACGTCCAGCAAGAAGCACTCGAGCGCTACAGCAGCGATCCGACGCTCGTCATCGACCCTGCGCTGATCAGGCTCGATCAGGCGATCGGCGAGGCCATCGATGGCGACATCGACGACGCTTGCACTCTGGCCGCCGGCACGCTGCTCGACCTGCCTGCCGAGCACCGCACTCGCATCGTCATCAAGCGGGCAACCGATGTGGTGCAGGCGATTCCAACGCAGCGGTGGGAACGTCCCGCAGTCAGCGAACTGCGTGAGCTCGTCGCACCGAAGAGTGAAACCTGATGGCGGTGGCTGGCCGCGAACTGACGCACCTCACCGAGGTCACCTTCAGTCCGGACCGCACCAAGCTCGTCGCAAGCGAGGCGTGCCGTCGAGCAGGTCTCGGCCCTGCGGGCATGGTGTTGCTCAGGCACCAGACGAACGCGGTGTACCGACTGACCACGGCGCCCGTGGTCGTCAAGGTCGTGCGCCCCGGTATCAAGCACACCGATGACGTCGTCAAGCTGGTGCGTTGGCTGGCTGAGCAAGACGTGCCCACCGTTCCCCTGCTTGACATCGAGCAGCCGATGCACGTGGCAGGCTGCGCGGTCACGTTGTGGCGGTACCTCCCACAGGACCAAGCGGTCTCCGCGGCGGACATCGCACAACCGCTCTTGTCCTTGCACAGCCTCAAGACCGTGCCGTTTGCGTTGCCCAAGCTCGACGCGCTCGGAATGATCCGGCACTCGATCGAGGCCAGCACCATCATCTCTGACGACGAACGGGCTGTGCTGGAAGAGTTCTTCAACGACGTGTGCGATCGTCTGCAGTTCGTGGAGACCAGCGGACCTCGCCTCATCCACGGTGACCCTCAGCACCGGAACACGTTGTGGGACAACGACGCTCAGGGAGCAGTCCTGTGCGACTGGGAGAGCGCTGTCTTCGGCCCTGTGGAATGGGACCTCGTGACGATCGAGGTTCACTCCCGGCGGTTCGGGTTCGATCCGGAGGAGTACCGGCAGTTCTGCCAGCTGTATGGACGAGACGTCCGCGAGTGGGCAGGCTACGAGGTCCTCAAGGACCTGCGTGAGCTGAGGATGATCACCACGAACGCTCGGAAGTCGGCACAGGGGACCCCTCAAGCCGCAGAGGTACACCGGCGTATCGCTCAGCTGGGCGAGAGCTCGGATTCAAGGTGGTTCATCATCTGAGCACCGCAGTCCGTGCGTCACTTCGGAACCGTGCTCCTGACGAGCAAGGTTCCTGGAAGTTCAGGATTCGGCGGAGGAATGATCTCTGAACTCGCGGTGGAGAAGCCTGCGATGAACAGCATCTCGGCCCACTGCTGTCCCGAGAAGTTCCACTTCCTGATCGCACGGTCCGGCTGCGCACCGTCGTCGAGTTCGTCGTTGTGGGAGAAGACCAACATGCCGCCCGGCGCGAGCCGCTTCTGGATGAGCGGCAGGAGCACCGCGGGATCGGTGAACCAGGTAGCTCCGAAGATCGAGATGATCACGTCGAAGTCGTCCGCAGGCTCCTGCAGGAAGTGCACGACGTCCTGCGTGATGAACTCCAGCTCAGGACTGCGGCCCCACCTCTGCTCGGCGGCCGCTTGCCGTGAGGGCGCGATGTCGACACCGGTGCAGCGGGCGCCGAGCGTCGCGAGGTGGGCGAGGTTGCAGCCTGAGCCGGACCCCAGTTCCAGGATCCGCTTGCCGCGGACGTCTCCGAGGATCGTCTCGTCGGGGCCGTGGTCCGGGTACTGAGTCCAGTTGAGCCATGTCGTCGCACCGGCGGCGTTGACGGCACGACGGGGCTTTGCCTTGGTGGCGAACCGTTCCCAGGCAACAGCTGACGTGATCACTCGTGTTGTTCCTCGTGGTCCGGGCTTCGGCTATTTCTTGGGGCTGTTGTGGCAGCAGGCGTAGCACTGGTGGCAGTCGACGTCCTGGGCCTGCCACAGCTCCGCGTCCAACGGGAAGCCCGCGGCGCGGATCGCTTGGATCGTGCCATGCAACACCATGGGCTGCGAGTCGCGCTCCTCGGCCAGGTGCGGGATGTGGTGCAGGTAGGTGCCGGCGTACTGCTGACAGAAGTCGATGTAGCGCGGGGTGTCCAGCACGAACGAGTGCACGCCGAGGTCGACGGCCGGCGTCGGGCCCATCGGGGTTGCGGGGTTCTCGGCGGCCGTGACCAGGTAGGCCAGGGTCTGTCCGAACGTGCGCTCGGCCAGCTCGCGGTCCATGTTGTGATCACGCATGATCAGCTTGACCAGGCGGTCCCAGACCTCCGGCGAGAGCAAGGTGCGGGGATCGCGAAGGCCGACAGCGATTGCGGTCATGCGAGGTTCCTTTCTCCAGGCTCACCAGGTGGTGCTTGCCCTGCGTAATTGAGGATCTCGTCAGCGCTGGTGATCCACTAGGCCTCGCAGCACCCGTGTTGCTGGTCAGTGACCTGGTCACCTGGACATATCCTGGACACGTGGTGTCCGCCCAATCACTGTCCGCAGCCTCTCTGCGGGAGAGCTTGATCCGCCTGCGCAAGGGCGCGGCGCTCGCCCGGCCGACCTCGGTGCTCACTGCCCTGACTCCTGAGGTTCGTGAACACCTCGCCGAGTCGAGCGGCGCTCTCCCCGGCTCCCCAGACGAGGCCCGCCATCTCGTAGCGGTACTTCAACGGGGCGTGGCGCAGTTGTCCACAGATCAGCGCGCCCACATCGAGGTCGACTTCAACCTCGACGCCGAGCATCAGCACCCCACGCTGACCGAGCGGCAGGAATCGCTGGCGCAGAAGTTGGGGTGCGCGGCGAAGACGGTACGCAGGCGTGCTGACCAAGCTCTGGAGACGCTGATCTACGTGCTGCTGGCGACCTACACACCGGCAGGTCGCGCAGGACAGGTTGACGTGCCGGCAGACGCCCCGGCCGTCGCGAACCTGACTGACTTCTGGGGCCTGACCGCGGGAGCGCGTATCGACATCGTCTGCTCCGAGATCCCTGCGGCAGAACGCCCTGAGTACGCCGAACCTTCCGATCGCAACTACCTGCGCTACGCGAAGTTCGCAGACCTCGACACGCTGATCTATCTCCGCACCCGGTTCGCCCAGCTGAGCCCGGATGTCGTCGTCCGTGACTTCGCACCGTCGGAGTACTACGACACGCAAGCCGACGTGCTCTGCGTGGTCGGCGGCCCGCCCTGGAACGCCAAGTTCCGAGAGTTCCTTCCGATGCTGCCGTTCCACTTCGAGCCGCACCCGCTCGGCGAAGACGACCCCCTCGTTGTGCCGGAGCTCGGGCTGACGATCAGTCCGCACTGGACCGCTAGACAGGAACTGTTGCAGGACCTCGCAGTTCTCACTCGTCTCACACTCGGCAACGGCACGACGGTGTTCCTGTTCGGCGGCTGCCTCACGCTCGGTGTGCTCGGAGCGGCCCGCTGCCTGCTGGAACCAGACCGCGGATTGCGCAGCGCCGGCTACATGACGAACCTGGTGGGCCACGACGACTTCGTGCTGGTCATCGAAACACGCCGCGTGGGCGGTCTGGTCGATGTGACCGATCTGAGCACCGCTGAGCCTCTGCTGGTGCTGGCCCGTGCCGCGAACAAGCCCTTCACCGCCATCGTTGACAACACCAGCCGCTACCCGGCGACGGTCCGCGCCTCGTCATGATCACTCCTGCAGACCTGCGCTGCTACGTCATCAACCTTCCGCGCCGTCAAGATCGCCGTGCCTGGATACAGCGCTCGCTTTCTCCCGGGCTGCATGTCACCTTCACGTCCGACTGGGCTGACCTGTTCGACGGCCAGAAGCTCACTCAGGCCGACCTCGACACGTCGGGTTACAAGCTGTTCCCGTGGCAGATCGAGTCGGACAACGAGTGGTGGAACAGGCCGCTGAAGTACGGCGAGATCGGGTGCACACTCGCCCACCTCGCGTGCTGGCGCGACGCCTCCCTACACGGCACCGAGCCCTACACGGTCGTCCTGGAGGACGACGCCGTACTGCCGGACAACTTCCTCGCCGAGCTCCTCAACGGCCTCCAGGACCTTGCCCGGCGCAAGCGCTACTTCGGCCTTCTCTACCTCGGGCGATTCCCGCTCGAACCCGATCACGACGCGCTTCCTGGTTTCGTGGTGCCCGGCTACAGCCACTGCACGTTCGGCTACGTGGTGACCAGAAAGGCACTCGAACTGCTGCTGGCCGCCGAGCTGGAGCATGCGATCGTGCCGGTGGACGAGTTCCTGCCCGCGCTGTACATCGACCACCCGAGAGCAGACCTGCGGGCCCGCTTTCCCAAACAGCTCGCCGCGCTGGCCTTCGAACCACCACTCGTGCGTCAACGCCCGAAGGACGAGACCGGCAGCGACACCGAGGGCACGGCCTTCGTCGCCCCCTAGGGCTTTCTGCTGGCCTGCGCTCGCCAATGCTCGATCAGACCCTGCAGGCGCTCACCTGACCAGCACTCCGCCGGCGTCTGCAGGTTCACACCGGTCACGACGTGCTCAGCGGGCACGTCCTTCGTGACAACAGCGCCCGCGGCAACGTAACTGCGCGGACCGATCCGGACTCCCCCTACTACGCGAGCTCCGAACCCGACCACCGTGTCGGCCTCGATGATCGGCGGCTTCTCGTCGACCTCCCACCAGTCCTGGTGTGGCGCGTGTACTCGTGCACCAGCTCGCCCATCACGGTCGAGCGATCACCGATGCGGGTGCCGTCGCAGATGAACCCGGCCACGACAGCATTCGCGCCGATCGTGACGCGATCGCAGACGAACGCGCCATAGACGATCCGCGTTCCGGCACCGACCGTGCTGTCGTAGCCGACACGGACGCGATCCTCGAGCACGCAGTCGTCACCGATGTTCACGCCCTCGTGAAGCACGACTTGGTTCGCGAGCTGGCATCGCTCACCGACGACCACGCGAGCACCGAACCGCTGCGAGCCGGGAAGTTTCTGCTCCTCACGGATCCGAGCTTCCTTCGGATAGCCGAGCGTGCAGTGCGCCCCCACTACGGAGGTCGTGCCGATCGTGACCGGGGCGTAGAGAGACTCGATGTTCACGCCTCGACCAGCTTCCCGCGGACCAGCCAGTCGACGGTCACCTTGATCGCCTCGTCCTCGCGCTCACGCGAGTCGAACCCGTGATCCGAGCCCACGATCGTGTGAAAGTCGCAGTTCACGCGGGCGGCCGCGGCATCGCGAGCGATGTCGTAGGAGACGTAGCTGTCCTGGTCGCCGTGAACCATCAAGGCCGGACGAGAGTCACGGACGAAGTCCTCTGCCGGTTGGTACCTGCTGAACTCGTCGAACATGACACGACCGAGACGGTACTCACCGTCGATCAGGAGGAAGCCGTTTTCCTGTAAGAACTTCTGCTGATCACGGTTGAAGTTGTCGATGCCCCACGGCAGCTCTGGCTCGACAAAGGTCCGCCGGAGGTCGAGGACCGGGTTCCAGAAGACGACACGCTCGACATCGCCTCCGAGCCATGGCAGCGACACCGCCGTGGACACCGCGCCGAAGCTGGCCGCGATGATCGACAGCGGACCCGGCAGCTCTTGCCGGGCGTGCTCGACCGCGGCCTGGAGGTCGAGCACCTCGCCGGCGATCGTGACACCTGCCTGGGTGCCGCCACTCTCGCCATGACCGCGGTAGCTGAATCTGAGCGCGTCGAAGCCGTTGACCGCCAACTGCTCGGCGAGCCGCACGAACATCCCGCCCTCGTCCAGGTCGACGGTGATGCCGTGCGCCAGGACGACGGTCCCGCGCGAGTTGTCCGGTGCGCGGTGAAGTGCGGCATCGAGCCGCACACCATCGAGAGAGGTAAGGCCGACGCGCTGCACGTTCATGACCTCCAGGCCGCAGGGACTGACAGCTGCCGATCACGGTATCGAACAGCCCTTCGCGGATTCTCGAGTCGAAGGACGTCGGACTCAGCCGCGCGGTTCGCGCATCGCGGGCACGAGGGCGAGGGCCGGCAGCAACAGCAGCGGCACGACCAGCAGCGCGCGCAGCACACCGACGTGGTCGCCGAGCAGGCCGACCAGCGGTGGTCCCGCGAGGAACGCGGTGTACCCGATGACCGCGACCACGCTGACCCGAGCGGCCGCCCGTGCCGGATCGTCGGCGGCGGCGCTCATGCCGACCGGGAAGCCCAGCGCGGTGCCGAGTCCCCACACCGCGACACCGGCGATCGCCACGGCCGGCGACCCGCCGAAGACCGCCAGCGCCACCCCGGCGGCGGCCAGCAGCATCGTGCCGATCAGCACGGGCACGCGCCCCCAGCGGTCCAGCGCGATCGTGCCGAAGATCCGGCCGCACGTCATGGTCGTCACGAACACGCCGAACACCACCGCGCCCGTCGCGGGGGCGAACGCGTAGCCGTCGACGAACGCCACCGCCACCCAGTCGTTCGCGGTGCCCTCGGTGAACGCCAGCACCAGCACCAGCAACCCGATCAGCAACGTGCGCGGTTCCCGCCACGCGGCCAGCACCCCGCTGCTGTGCCCCTCCTCCGCCTCCCCGGCGAACCGGTAGGTGCGTGCCGCGACGAAGGTGCCCGCCGCGACCACCACCGCCACGCCCGCCAAATGCGCCGTCACCGGCAACGTCACCCAAGCCACCAGCGACGCGAGCCCGGCCGCCGCGACGGTGCCCAGGCTCCACATCGCGTGGAACCGCGGCATGACGGTCCGCCCGAGCACCCGTTCCACCTCGGCGGCCTCCACGTTCATGGCGACGTCGCAGGTGCCCGACCCGTACCCGAGCACGAAGATCCCGATCGCCGTCAGCGCCACCGACGGCACCGCGCCGATCCCGAAGCCGGCCACTGCGAGGCCGGCGGACACCGCCGTGACCGACGCGTACACCGTGCGCTTGGGCCCGAGCCGGTGCGTGACCTCGCCCGCGGTCAGCATCGCGAGGAACGCGCCCGCGGATGTGGACAACAGCAACAGCCCCAGCGCCCCGGCCGACAACCCGAGCGCGTCGCGGGCGACGGGCACGCGGGCGAACCACGTCGCCACGGCGACACCGTTGAGCCCGAAGGTGACCCCGACTCCCGCTGCGGCGGCGCGGACCTGCCCGCGCGGCGCTGTGACCGTCATCCGTTCCCCTTCCCGATCTCTCGAGTACATACATGGAAGCGCTTCCACCGCAATACTGCTGAGATGACGGGAGCGACACTCGACGACGTGGCACGGGCCGCAGGCGTGTCCCGTGCGACCGCCTCACGCGTGGTCACCGGCCACGGCCCGGCCTCACCCCAGACGCGCGCCCGAGTTGCGGCAGCCGTGGCCGAGCTCGGCTACGTGCCGGACGCCGCCGCCCGCGCCCTCGTGACCCGAACGGGCACACGACTGGCCATCGCCGTGATCGGCCACACCGCCGCCGTGCTGGGCGATCCCTACGTGGGCCGCGTCCTGACCACGGCCGCACACGTGGCCGCCGCGCGCGAGGTCGGCGTGTCCCTGCACTGGTTACCCCTGAACGACCCCGGTTCACTCGCCCGCCTGGCCGAGACCCGCGGCCTGGGCGGCCTGGTGGTGGTCAACCCGACCCGCCCGGCCCTCGACACCGTCCCGCGCTCACTGCGCGGACGGGTCGCCGCGATCGGCGTCGGCACCCCGGACGTGCCGTCGTTCGACGTGGACAACCGCACCGGCACCGACGGCGTGGTCCGCCACCTCGTGACCACCGGCCGCCGTCACATCGCGATGGTCACGGGCCCGTCCTGGCTGCCGTGCGGCGACCGCGCCGTCGAGGCCTACCGGCGCGTGATGCACTCATGTGGGGGCGAGGTGAGGGTCGTGCCGGGCAACTTCACCGCGGCCCGCGGCGCCGAAGCCGCCGTCGAGATCATGGCGCGGTGGCCCGACACCGACGCGGTGTTCGCGTTGAGCGACCTCACGGCGTTGGGTGTCCTGGACGGGTTGCACGCGCTGGGCGTCCAGGTGCCCGGCGACGTGGCGGTGGCCGGGTTCGACGACATCGCCTTCGCCGGCCTGAGCCGGCCTGCGCTCACGACGTCGACGCATCCGGTGGAGGACATCGCCGAGGCGGCGGCGCGGGCCGTGCTCGACCGCGGGCGGGTGCAGCGGGCGACGTTCTACCCGTCGAGGCTCGTGGTGCGGGAGAGCGCCTGATCACTCCACCGTGCAGGACTGACCGTTGAGCGTGAACGCGCCCGGCGCCCCGTTGCCCCACGACATGTTGCCGTTGAAGCCGACGGTCACCGATCCACCGGGAGTGATCTGCCCGTTGTAGGAGGCGTTGCTCGCGTCGACGGTGGCCCCGTACTGGCGCGGCGTCGCGTTCCACATCTCCCGGATGGACTGCCCGTCGGGGAACGTCCACCGCACCGTCCATCCGTTGATCGTCGATCCACCGACGTTGCGCACGGTCATGTTCACCTGGAACCCGCCCGGCCACTCGTTGGTGACCCGGTACGCGACCGCGCAAACGCGCGCGGGCGGGCGAGGGCTCGTGGTCGTCGGTGCCGGCCGGGGCTGGGTGGTCGTGGGAGCCGGACGGGGAGGTGGTGTCGTGCCACCGGGTGCGGGCGGGTTCGGTGCCGGCTGGTTCTGCGCCGGCTGGTCCGGCTGGTGCGGCGGCAGCTGAGGCGTCTGCGGTGAAGGCTGTGAGAGGTCGAGGCCTTCACAGGGCGGGCCCCACAGCCCGGCGTTGGCGGCGGCGGCCTCGCTCTCGGCGGCCATCAGCGGCCCGCCGTCGACGCCCTGCGACCGCAGGATCCCGCGCTGCACGGCCAGCAACGCGTAGTCGGTGCCGTCCTCCAGCACCAGGTTCACCTCGCCGGACAGGAACGTGGTGATCCGGACGGTGCTCGCGAGCAGCGTGGTGCGCGCGAAGTCCAGCGCGCTCGCCGCCCAGCAGGCCGCCGGTGGTGCCAGCTGGGCGACGCGCACCCTGGTGCCGTCGGCGAGTTCGACCGTGCGGGCGTCGATCACGTCCCGCACGAACTGCAGCACGCCCTGGGCCGGCCCCTCCTGGTTGATCAGCGAGGGCGGTTTCCAGGGCGTGCGTGTGGTCGGCGCGGGTGCCGGCGGTTGTGCCGTGCACGCTCCGGTGAGCAGGACCAAGACCACGAGCAAGTTCTTGCGCGCCACCACTACCCCTATTGTCGTTTAAACATCAACAACACTAGAGGTCGGTCGTTGGGATTCAATCGACCGTTCGGAGTGGACTATTTGCTCGGAACGGCGGACCAGCGCTGGTTGGGGCCGGAAGTGGCTTGGTACAAGCCAATCCTGGCTCCGTCCTCACGCGACTCGCCGTTCACGTCGAGCAGGGTCCCCGTTTGTGCGTTGACGAACGTCCACGTTCCGTCGCCGGTCGAGGACAGCACCCACCGCGCGGCCGGGCTGTCGGCGGACGTCAGCACCGCGTCTCCGGACACCGCGGCGATGCGCTGACCGGTCGAGGCGTTGACCACGGAGAACTGCGCGCGGCTGTCGTAACCGCCGCTACGGCGCTCCACTCGCCACACCTGGTCCGCCGCGTTCGGGTCGGTGGTGCGCTGCACGAGCGAGGTGCCCGACGGCGCCAGGGACTTGCCGCTCTGCACACCGGTGAGCCGGTACGTGCCGCCCAGCGCGGACGCGCGGTTCACGCCGCTGACCCCGGAGACCTCGAACGTGGTGACCGACCGCGCGGGCACCGACAGCGTCGCCTTGCGGTCCTTCACCCGCACCGCCGCGCCCTTCACCAGCGCGCCCTGCTCGTCGGTGACGATCGGCCGCACGGTGGCGTTCGGACGGACGGAGCCGAAGCCCGACAGGTCCAGCGTCACGGACTGCGCCTGCGTCGACTTGTTCAGGTGCACCACCGACTTCAGCTCGGTGTTGCGCACCGCGGCCACGTCGGTCGTGGTGTTGACCTTCACCAGGCGGTCGCCCGGCTTGACGTAGTGGGTGAAGTTGCGCAGCGTGTGGAACTTCGTGTTGACGCGCGCCGGGCAGGTCGCGAGCGTGTCGTTCGCACCGCAGTTGAACGGGATCTGGACCACACCCCAGTTCATGCCCTTCTCCGACTCGCCGCCGGGCGTCATGTTGTTGTAGTCCTCAATGGCCTGCCACAGCAGCCACGCCCGCGGTTCGAGCTCGCGCAGGTCGTCGATCACGCGCTCCGCGATGCCGAGGCCGGGGTCCATGCTGGTGAACGACTGGCCGGAGCCCCAGTGCCCGTCGACCTCGCTCATCCACAACGGCTTGCCCGCGCCCTTGGCGATGTCACGCGCGGTCGTGCGGCGGTCCGTGCCGTAGGTGTGGACGTTCAGCTGGCCGAGCTTTTCGCGTGCCGACGCCGAGTAGCCCGCCCAGTCGTTCGCGAACGTGCCGGGGTTGGTCTCGTCCGGAGCCGACACGACGGCCTTCAGGTGCTTGGCGCGCAACGCGTCCGCCATCGCGGGCACGACCTTCGACTGCAGGGCCGGTCCCATGTGGGCACCTTCCTGGCGTCCGCCCGTCGGGTTGCCGTCCGGGCCGAGCGTGGTGCGCCAGTACGAGGTGTTGGGCTCGTTGAACGGGTCCACGGTGGCGAACTTGATGCCGTGCGCGCGTTCCAGCTCCGCGGTCGTCTGGGCCAGGTAGGCGGCGAAGTCGCCGATCCGGTCCTCCCGCAGCTGGTCGGAGTTCGCGTCGAAACCACCGGAGACGTACCCGCTCACCGTCTGGAACCACGGTGGCGAGTTGCTGAACGCCTCCCAGCGGGTCACCTGGGACTTGATCCTGTCGACCCACCACCGCTGGCGCGGGTCCGCCGCGGCGTCGAAGTAGCGCGGGTCGCCGGGCTTCCACCAGTCGGTGTCCGTGCGCTTGGTGCCGGAAGGCGCTTTCCACCAACCGGGGACCGCGGCTCCCGCACGCAGGTACTGCGGGACGTCCGGCGCGTTGCCGCCACCGATGTTGTAGCGGGCGATGTTGAGGTTGAGTCCGTCCTCACCGAACAGCAGCTCCGCCAACTGGTTGCGGATCTCGTCCGGGTAACCGCCCGTGGCGTTCGCGAACCACACCAGGCTCGTGCCCCAGCCCTGGAACGGCTCTTGCTGGTAGGTCGGATCCGGTTTCACCGTGACTGACTCGACCGCGGCTGAGGCAGGGACCGCGGTCGTGAGGGTGAGCGCCGAAGCGGCTAGCAGGGCAAGAAGTCTCATCGGTTCTCCGTTGAACGCGCAATGTTCACGCTAACATCTACAGAGGACCACATACTGCGTCAAGGTCCTGCCGGACGGTGGCGCGCCCGTCCGGCAGGTCCTCTCCCGAAGCGCTCGCCCCCGAGGAGACGGGCCCGGCACCGCTCGAACCCCGAGGAAGAGTTACTTGAGCGAGCAGGTGGCGAAGCGTTCGAGGCCCTGGGGCTTCGTGCCCACGCGGCCGATGGCGATCGCGATCCGGTCCAGTGCGGACGCGCGCTTTCCGGCCAGCGGCCCGAGGATCGCGTTCTGCACGAAGTTCGGCCCGCCCTGACCCTCCGACGTGCGCAACCGGTTGTTCGCCTCGGCCAGCTGCTTGTCGAGGTTCGCGAGCTCGCGGTCCACCTCGGCCTGCGCCTTGGCCGGCACCTCGCCGATGACCGGCTGCGGGCAGGCGATGGTCTTGCCGGCCGCGTTGTTGCCCGATCCGGCGTTGTTGTTGCCGTTATTGCCCTTGTTGCCGTTGTTGCCCTTCGCGGGGGCGGCGGCAGGCACGGCGGGCGCCTTGCCGAGGCCGCAGGTCGCGAACCTCTCCAGACCCTCCGGCTTCTCGGCGACGCGGCCGATCGCGGTCTCGATGCGGTTCAGCGCCGCGACCCGCTTGTCCTTCAACGGACCCAGAATCGCGTTCTGGACGAAGTTCGCCCCGCCCTCCCCCTTGGAGGTGCGCAACCGGTTGTTGGCCTCGGCGATCTGCTTGTCCAGGTTGGCCAGTTCGCGCTGCACCTCGGCCTGCGCCTTGGCCGGTACCGCGCCGATGACCGGCTGCGGGCAGGCGATCGACTGGTTCTCGTTGTCCCCACCTGCCGCGAAGGCGGCGGCCGCGGTCGCCGCGGACAGGGTGGCGGCCACGGCGACTCCGGCAACCAGCAACCGCTTCTTCCGCTTCGGCTGTGCATGCGCACTCGACATGTTCGAAACCTCACGAGTTGGTGGACGTTTTGTGCCGGCACAGCGGGATACGGACAGCAATCGCAAAGGGTTCAACCACTTGTGAGCGTTCACAGCCAATGGCATGCTCTTTGCTCATTCCGCAGTGCGCACCTGCGAAGAACCGGGGAACAGCCATGCCATCGGCAGACAGAGTCGTCCACGAGCGCCTACCGCTGCGCGTCCAGGGCGTGAATCTCCAGGTAGCGGCAGTGCACAGGGGTGGTGTGGACGCCCCGATCGTCTTCCTGCACGGCTTCGGCACGAGCAAGGAGGACTACCTCGACATCGCCCAGCGGCACGACTTCGCCGGGCGTCCGTTCCTCGCCTACGACATGCCCGGTGCCGGTGTCACCGACTGCACCGATCCAGCAGCGGTCGACATCCCGTTCCTCGTGCACACCGCACGCGCGGTGCTCGAACGCACGGGCATCGGCAGGTTCCACGTCGTCGCGCATTCGACGGGCGCGCTCGCGGCGCTGATGCTGGCGCACCAGGAACCGGGCCGGGTGCTCAGCTTCGTGAACATCAAGGGCGTGCTGGGGCCGGAGGACTGCGTGCTGAGCAGACAGGCGCTGGCCCAGCCCGATCCCGCGGAGTTCTTCCTCAAGGCCGCCGAGCACACGCGCAACGCGCCCCACTACGGCAGTGGCATGTACGCGGCGAACCTGCCGCACAAGATCCAGCGCGGTGCCGTGGCCGGCATGTTCCGCTCGATGGTGGAACTGGCCGACCGCGGCAACCTCATGGGGAAGTTCCTGTCACTGCCCTGTCCGCGGATGTACCTCTACGGCGAACAGTGCGCCGGTCTGTCCTGCTTGCCCGTGCTGGACGCGAACGGGGTGGAGCTCGCCGAGATCCCGCACAGCGGGCATCTGCCGATGTACTCCAACCCCGTCGCGATGTGGCGACAGATCGCCGAGTTCCACGCGCGTCAGTTGATCCCCAGCGCCAGGCGGTGATAGGCCTGGTTCCAGCGCAACCTGTCGGCGAACGACCAGGGCGTCGTGTCCGCGTCGATCAGCACGAGCTCGGTGGACGCCATCTGCGCGAAGTCCCGCAGCACCTCCGAGCCGACCGCCTGGGTCATCACGGTGTGGTGCGGACCTCCCGCGGTGAGCCAGCACTCCGCTGACGTCGACAGCGACGGCGCGGGCTGCCAGACCGCCCGTGCGACGGGCAGCTTCGGCAGCGGCTCGTCCGGCGCGACGACCGTGACCTCGTTGGCCACCAAGCGGAACCGGTCGCCCATGTCGGCGAGACCGATCACCACGGCGGGACCGGTCGCCGCGTCGAACACCAGTCGAACGGGGTCCTCCCGGTCGCCGATGCCGAGCGGGTGGATCTCGCACGACGGCTGTGCCTCGGCGATCGTCGGGCACACCTCCAGCATGTGCGCGCCGAGGATCTTCGGCTCACCCGGCCCGAAGTGGTAGGTGTAGTCCTCCATGAACGACGTGCCGCGGCCGGTGCCGGTGCCCATGGCCTTGACCGCCGCGAGCAGGGCCGAGGTCTTCCAGTCGCCCTCGCCGCCGAAGCCGTAGCCGTCGGCCATCAACCGCTGCACGGCGAGGCCGGGCAGCTGCCGCAGCCCGCCGAGGTCCTGGAAGTTCGTGGTGAACGCGCCGAACCCGCCGTCGTCCAAAAAGGACCGCAGGCCGATCTCGATGCGGGCGGCGTAGCGCAGCGACTCGTGCCGCTCCGCCCCGCGCGCCAGCTCCGGTGCCAGCCGGTAGGCCTCGGCGTAGTCGGCCACGAGCAGGTCGATGTCCGCGTCCGGCACCTCGTCCACGACGGCGACGAGGTCGTTGACGCCGTAGGTGTTCACCGAGACGCCGAACCGCAGCTCGGCCTCGACCTTGTCGCCCTCGGTCACCGCGACGTCGCGCATGTTGTCGCCGAACCTGGCCAGCCGCAGCGAACGCAGGTGCGCGAACCCGGCGGCGGCGCGGGCCCAGCCGTCGATCCGCTGTGCCACCACGGGATCACTCGCGTGACCGGCAACGGTCTTGCGCGCCACCCCGATCCTGGTCTGCACGTAGGCGAACTCGCGGTCGCCGTGCGCGGCCTGGTTGAGGTTCATGAAGTCCATGTCGATCGTGGACCACGGCAGCGCCTCGTTCAGCTGCGTGTGCAGGTGCAGCAGCGGTTTGCGCAGCAGGTCCAGACCGGTGATCCACATCTTCGCCGGGGAGAAGGTGTGCATCCACGCGATCACACCGACGCACGTCGGGTCGTTGTTGGCCTCCTGCATGATCGCGCGGATGGCGGCGGAGTCGGTCAGCACCGGCTTCCACACGATCTCCGCGCTGATCCGCCCCGAGTCGCTCAGCATCCGCTGGATCTGCTGCGACTGCGCGGCGACCTGGTCGAGCGTCTCGGGGCCGTAGAGGTGCTGGCTGCCGGTGAGGAACCAGATCTGGGGCTTGTCCGGCATGTGCTGCTCTCCTTCTGGGCTCACTGGCCGTAGACGTTCTGGTAGCGCTCGTAGAGCCGGTCGACGTCCTGCTGGTCGATCATGTCCGGCTTGCCGAGCTGGTGTGCGAAGTGGACGGTGCGCGCGACGTCCTCGAGCATCACCGCGGCCTTCACCGCGGCGCGTGCCGTGGCGCCGACGGTGAACGGGCCGTGGTTGCGCATCAGCACGGCGGGAGACCTGCTGCCCCGCAACGTTTCCACGATTCCCCTGCCGATCGAGTCGTCGCCGATCAACGCGAACGGCCCGACCGGGATGTCACCGCCGAACTCGTCCGCGATCATCGTCAGGACGCACGGGATGGGCTCACCGCGTGCGGCCCACGCTGTCGCGTAAGGGGAATGCGTGTGCACGACACCGCCGACCTCGGGCATGTGGCGGTACACATACGCGTGCGCGGCCGTGTCGGACGACGGTGCCAGCTCGCCCTCGACCAGGTTGCCGTGCAGGTCGGTGACGACCATCGCCTCCGGCCCCAGGTCGTCGTAGGAGACACCGGACGGCTTGATCACCATCAGGTCCTGGTCCGGCACGCGGGCGGACACGTTGCCCGCGGTCCAGATCACCAGCTCGTAGCGGGTCAGCTCGCGGTGCAGCTCGGCGACCGTGCGGCGCAGTTCTGCCGTGGCGGACATCAGCTCTTCCCCTCCAGGGCGTCGCGGCGGTACTGACGCAGGCGGTGCATGACATCGTTGGCACCGCGGCCGAAGTAGTCGTGCAGCTCGAGGTAGTCGAGGAACAACCGTTCGTAGGCCTCGACGTTCTCCGGCACCGGCGTGAAGACGTCGCGCCGCACCGAACCCATGGCGGCCGCGGCCGCGCGGATGTCGGAGTACGCACCGGCGGCCACCGCCGCGTGCATCGCGGAACCGAGCGCCGGTCCCTGCTCGGAGCCGATCACCGACAGCGGCAGGTTCACCACGTCGGAGTAGATCTGCATGAGCAGCTTGTTCTTCACCAGGCCGCCCGCGATCACCAGCTCCCGCACCGGCACACCCGCGTCGGTGAAGGTGTCGATGATGACCCGCGTGCCGAACGCCGTCGCCTCCAGCAGCGCGCGGTAGACGTCCTCGGCCTTGGTGGCGAGCGTCTGGCCGACGATCACGCCGGACAGCTCGTGGTCGACCAGCACGGACCTGTTGCCGCTGTGCCAGTCCAGGGCGATGAGCCCGTGCTCGCCGACCTGCTGCTGCGCCGCCAGCTCGGACAGCAGCTCGTGCACGGTGATGCCGCGCTCGCGCGCCTGCTCGTGGTAGGCGGGCGGAACCTGGTTGCGCAGGAACCACGCGAAGATGTCGCCGACGCCGCTCTGCCCGGCCTCGTAACCCCACAGGCCCGGCACGATGCCGCCGTCGACCACGCCGCACATGCCCGGCACCTCGCGCAGCACGTCGCCGCTCATCACGTGGCACGTGGAGGTGCCCATGATCGCGACCATCTGGCCGGGCTCGACCGCCTGCGCGGCCGGCGCGGTCACGTGCGCGTCGACGTTGCCGACCGCGACCGCGATGCCTTCCGGCAGACCGGTCCACGCCGCGGCCTGCGCCGTGAGCGACCCGGCGCGGTCACCCAGCGCGGACAGCGGGTGGTCGAGCTTGTCGGTGACGAAACCGGAGAACGCCGGGTTGAGCTCGGCGAGGAAGTTGTCGCTCGGGTACTGGCCGTCCTGGTGGATGCCCTTGTAGCCGGCGGTGCAGGCGTTGCGGGTGTAGGTGCCGCACAGCTGCCAGATGATCCAGTCGGCGGCCTCGACCCAGTGGTCCATCGCCTCGTAGACCTCGGGCGCTTCCTCCAGCACCTGCAGGCCCTTGGCGAACTCCCACTCCGACGAGATGAGCCCGCCGTAGCGCGCGATCCACGGCTCCTTGCGGCGGTGCGCCAGCTCGTTGATCCGGTCGGCCTGCGCCTGGGCCGCGTGGTGGCGCCAGAGCTTCACGTAGGCGTGCGGGTTGTCCGCGAACTCCGGCAGGTCGCACAGCGGCGTCCCGTCGGCCTTCACCGGAACCATCGTGCAGGCGGTGAAGTCCGTCCCGATGCCGATCACCTGGGCCGCGGAGATCCCGGCCGCCTCGACCGCCTGCGGGACGGCGGTGCGCAGGACGTCGAGGTAGTCGGCCGGGACCTGCAGTGCCCACTCCGGCGGCAGCGGCGCGCCGGTCTTGGGCAGAACCTGGTCCACCACACCGTGGCGGTACTCGTGCACCGCGGTGCCCAGCTCCGCACCGTCGCGGACGCGCACGACCACGGCGCGGCCGGACAGCGTGCCGAAGTCGACACCCACCACACACGCGTCGTGGTCGATCGTCATGTCAGTCACCACCTGAGTGTTATCGCTAACAATGGGCACGTCAAGATGCCACTTTTACATCATGTTTTCCCTGCATACACAAGGAACACGAACGAACGTGAACGAACGTGAGCGCACGACAAACCGCCCGCGCCGAAGTCGGCACGGGCGGGATGCTCTCCGTTGTCGTGGTTTTGGGGGGGGGTAGGACGCCGATGGATGTTAGGGGGCCGTAAAGAGAACA
>NZ_JBEXJN010000099.1:0-20365 GCF_040609115.1 Lentzea sp. NPDC004782 | reverse complement strand
CCCGCATAGGGCCCTCCGCCCACGACCCGGACGCGTTGACCCTCTAGACCCCGAGTCGTGGCTACGCGGGGGCCCCCGCGTTCCCCACAGGGAAACGCGGGGCCCCCGCGTTCCTTCCGCTCAGTGGAAGGTGTGCTCCGGGCCCGGGAACTGGTGCCCGCGCACCTCGTTGGCGAACTCGGTCGCCGCGCCCAGCATGATGTTGCCGATGTCGGCGTAGCGCTTGACGAACCGGGGCGCCTTGCCGCGGTTCAGGCCCATCATGTCCTGCCAGACGAGCACCTGGGCGTCGGTGTCCGGGCCGGCGCCGATGCCGACGGTCGGGATGACCAGGTCGTGCGTGATCTGCTTCGCGACCTCGGCGGTCACCATCTCCAGCACGACCGCGAACGCGCCCGCCTCCTGCACCGCGAGCGCGTCGCGGACCACGGTGTCGTGGTTCTCGTGGCGCCCCTGCACGCGGTAGCCGCCGAGCTGGTGCTCGGACTGCGGGGTGAAGCCGATGTGCGCCATGACCGGGATGCCCGCGGCCGTGATCGCGCGGATGTGCGGCGCGAAGTAGGCGCCACCCTCCAGCTTGACCGCGTGCGCCTGGCCTTCCTTCATGAACCGCACCGCGGTCGCCACGGCTTGCTCGACCGACACCTGGTAGGAGCCGAACGGCAGGTCAGCAACCACGAGAGAGCGCTTGACCGAACGTGTCACCGCGCGTACCAGCGGCACGAGCTCGTCCACCGTGACCGGCAGCGAGGTCTCGTTCCCGTAGACGGTGTTCGACGCGGAGTCGCCGACCAGCAGGACGGGGATGCCGGCCTCGTCGAAGATCGAGGCGGTGAACGTGTCGTAGGCGGTGAGCATGGGCCACGGCTCGCCGCGTTCCTTCATCTCACGCAGGTGGTGGACGCGAACCCTCTTGGCGGGGGGCTTCTGGCCCGATCCGTTGCCGTAGGGCGCGGAAACTTCGGCAGTGGTCATCGTCGACCGTTCCTTTCCTCGAGGCCCACGTGGGTGGGTCCCCGGGCGCTTGTGCACGGTTGCCGAAGACCAGAGTGACACCGTTGGCCGGAAACGGGTTGCAGATGCGGTTACCGTCACACGCGTGGCTTCACGAATCACCGAACTGGTACTCGACTGCACCGATCCCGAGCGTCTCGCCGCCTTCTGGGGCGAGGTCCTGGGCTACGAGGTGCTCGACCGCGACGACGAATCGGTGGAGATCGGACCGCCGGACAAGCGCACCACGCTGCTGTTCCTGCGCAACCCGGACCGCAAGCTGCAGAAGCTCCGCCTGCACATCGACGTGAGGGCCACCGACCGCGACCAGGACGCCGAACTGGAGCGCCTGCTCGCGCTCGGCGCCACGCGTGCCGACATCGGCCAGGGTGACGACGTGAGCTGGTACACGCTCGCTGACCCGGAGGGCAACGAGTTCTGCCTGCTCAGCGGCCGCGTGGAGCCCTGAGCACCGTCCGGCCCGCATAATCGGCGCAGAGAACCGCAGCCGAGGAGGGCCTGGGCCAGATGCCACCCCGTCAGGAGCCGAAGGGACCGGTCCGGTTTCCGGCGGTGTCCGCGGCGCTCGGCGCTCCCCGGCGCACCTCCGCGCAGCAGGGCTCCGGTCGTGTCCGCACGGGTGCACGGGTGTCGTCCGCCCAGGTCTCCGCGGAGGACGCGGTGTTCTGGATCGTCAACGAGATCCGCAAGAAGGCGGGTCTGTCGCGGCTGGTCTCCGACGAACGGCTGCGTGCCGCGGCCAGGTCCCACAGCAGGGACATGGCCCGGCGCCGGTTCTGCGCTCACGTGAACCCGGACGGGGTGACGCCGGAGCAGCGCATGCGAGCGGCCGGCTTCCCGAACCCCGGTGGTGAGAACGTGGCATACGGGCAGGAGACGCCGCACGCGGTGATGACCGCCTGGATGGAGAGCCCGGGACATCGCGCGAACATCCTCAACCCGGAGTTCGCGACGATCGGGGTGGGCGTCGAGTTCGGCGCGGGCGGTCCGCACTGGACGCAGAACTTCGGCTACTGAGTCTCGGGCAGGCCTCTGAGGACCTCGCGGACGGCCATCACCACGGCATCCGGCCGGTCCATGTGAATCATGTGCCTGCTGCCGGGCACCAGCACGCTGCGCCCCCACGGCACGAGGGCGGCCAACGACCGGTGCTCCGGCCATATCCGCCGTCCGGCCGTGAGCACCAACCAAGGCACTTTGGGCAGCTCACGACGCTTGCGCAGGCGTTCCAGCGTCGCGACCTGACCGGGGTACGACGCGAGTTCCCACAGCACCGCCCGCGCCACGCCCGGCCGCCGGTAGACGAGTTGCACCAGGTCGGCGGGCGCCGGATCGGTCGTGCCCAGCGTCGAGGCCGCGGTCAGCAGGTTCCGCAACGAGTGCCCGAACCGCCGCGTGATCCGCGCGCCGAGCCACCTGCTGCCGAACGCCCGCAGCCCCTGCGCGACGACGGCGGCCAGGTCGAACGGCGCCCCGGCACCCGGCGTCTCGGTGTCCGGGTCCAGCAGCACGACCCCGTCGACCCGGTGCGGTCGCAGCCGCGCATAAGCCTCGACGTGCATGGACGCCATCGAATGTCCGATCAGGACCGCCCGCGGAACACCGCGCATCACCGCGTCCAGCACGGCCACCTCGCGCGCCAGCGACGGCCCGCGCAACGGCGGGCCGCTCATCCCGAGCCCCGGCCGGTCGAAGACGATCACCCGAGCGAGCGGCGTGAGCAGCTTCACGGTCCGGTCCCAGTCGAACCACGCTCCGCCCAGCCCTGAGCTGAGGATCACGACCGGCCGGTCGACACCTCCGGAGGAGGCGATATGCACCCGACCGGCTGAAGAGGGAATCATGGCGGTCATCGGCAGACCCTGGGAGTTGATGTGGCACCGGCGTGGAAGTGGAAGACCGCGGGCGCGATCGCGACCGTCGTGCAGCTCGCCGGCGTGTTGTCGCTGTTCAGACTGATCCTGCCGGAGGACAGCTGGTTCACCGACGTCGCCGACGGCATCGGGTACTTCTTCGGCCTGCCGATCGACGGCAACCTCTTCATCGCCCTGGTGTTCTTCGTGCTGGGCGCCGCGTTGCGCAGGCACAAGCGAGCAGCGTTCTGGGCGTTGCTGCTGTTCCAGGTGAGCGGCCTGCTGCTGGTCGGCTTCATCATGGTCATCTTGGCGCTCGCACCTGAAGAAGTCCTGGATGAGGGCGAACAGCCGCATTGGGTGTTTCTCAGCGCGGGCTTCGCGACGTCGATGTTGTTCGTGGTGCTGCTGTGGATCGTGCGCGAGGGGTTCCCCGCCCGGCTGGCCCGCGGTGCGTGGCGGCGGGCGCTCACGTCGTTCGTGCTGGGCATGATCGGGTTGGTGCTCATCGGCTGGGGTCTGGCCGAGGTCTTCCCCGGCAGGCTGGTCGTGCCGACCGACAAGCTGGTGTGGGCGGCGAACCAGGCCACGGGTGAGGTCGTCCGGCTGGGACGGCTGGACATCCCCGAGGGACCGCAGTGGCTGAGCGTGGTCCTGGGCCTCGGCGGCACGCTGGTCGCGATCCGCGCGATGTACGTGTTCTTCCGCGGCGTCCGCACCCAGAACATGATCACGCCGGAGCAGGAGCTCGACCTGCGCCGGCTGCTGGCCTCCGACGGCGAGCCCGACTCGCTGGGCTACTTCGCGACCCGGCGTGACAAGAGCGTGGTGTTCGCGGCCTCCGGGCGGGCGGCGCTGACCTACCGGTTGATCGGTGGCGTGACCCTGGCCTCCGCCGACCCGATCGGTGACGAGGAGGCCTGGCCGGAAGCCGTGCTGGCGTGGCTGTCCGAGGCGCGCACCTACGGCTGGATGCCGGGTGTGCTGGGCGCGTCCGAACGCGGTGCGCAGGTCTACGCCGACGCCGGGCTCAAGGCGCTGGAGATCGGTGACGAGGCGATCCTGGACGTCCGCGAGTTCAACCTCGCCGGTCCGGAACGGCGCGGCCTGCGCCAGGCGGTGTCGAGGGTGGAACGCGCCGGGTACACCACGAGGGTCCGCCGCCACAGCGAGATCTCGCCGGACGAGATGGCGTCCATTCTGGACCTCGCGCAGGCGTGGCGGGGTGCCGAGACCGAGCGCGGCTTCTCGATGGCGCTGGGGCGCCTGGGAGATCCGAGCGACGGCCGGTGCGTGATGGTCGAGGCCTATGACGCTTCCGGTGCGCTGCGCGGGTTGCTGTCGTTCGTGCCGTGGGGCCGTCGTGGCGTGTCGCTGGACCTGATGCGGCGCGACAGGTCCGCGGAGAACGGCCTGAACGAGTACATGGTCGCCCAGCTCGCGGCCGCCGCCGGCCACCTCGGCGTGCACCGCATCTCGTTGAACTTCGCGATGTTCCGCGCGGTGTTCGAGGAGGGCGAGAAGATCGGTGCCGGTCCGGTGCTGCGGGCGTGGCGGCGGGTGCTCTCGCTGGCGTCGCGGTTCTTCCAGCTGGAGTCGCTCTACCGGTCGAACGCCAAGTACCTGCCGGAGTGGGAGCCGAGGTTCCTGTGCTACCAGAGCTCTCGGTCGTTGCCCCTGGTCAGCATCGCGGCCGGGGTCGCGGAAGGTTTCGTGCCGTCACTGCGGTCGTTGCGCAAGCGCGCGCTGCAGAAGACGGACGTGAGCACCGAGTTCGCCCTGAAGGTCGCCGAGATCGACGCGATCCGCGTCGAACCGAAGCCGGTGCGGCGTCCCGAACAGGTCCGGGTCCGGATCGCGAAGGTCGAACGGCTGGTCGCCACGGGCGTCGACCCGTACCCGGTGGGGTTCGACCGGACGCATCTCCTGGCGGCGGCCCGGGAACGCTTCGGCGAGGACGTCTCGGTCACCGGACGCGTGGTGGCACTGCGGGAGATGGGCAAGCTGTGCTTCGCGCGGCTGCGGGACTTCAGCGGTGAGATCCAGCTGATGCTGACCGTCGACTCGCTCGGTTCCGCGCTGGCGTCCTGGAAGTCCGATGTGGACCTCGGTGACCACGTCGGCGTGACCGGCCGCGTGATCAAGTCCGACCACGGCGAGATCTCCGTGCTGGCGACGTCGTGGACGATGACCGCGAAGTGCCTGCACCCGTTGCCGGACAAGCGGAAGGGCTTCACCGACCCGGAGGCCCGCGTCCGCCAGCGCTACCTCGACCTGGTGGTCAACTCCGACTCGGCGCACCTGCTGAAGCTGCGCAGCGACGTCGTCCGCAGCGTGCGCGAGTTCCTGCACTCCCACGAGTACCTCGAAGTCGAGACGCCGATGCTGCAGGCCGTGCACGGCGGCGCGAACGCCAGGCCGTTCGTCACCCACATCAACGCCTACGACATGCGGATGTACCTGCGGATCGCGCCGGAGCTGTACCTGAAGCGCCTGTGCGTCGCGGGCGTGGACCGGGTGTTCGAGCTGAACCGCAACTTCCGCAACGAGGGCGCGGACGCCACGCACAACCCCGAGTTCACGATGCTGGAGGCCTACCAGTCCTATGCGGACTACCGGGTCATGCTCGACCTGGCGCGCGAGCTGATCCAGCACGCCGCGCGCACGGCGTTCGGCTCCGAGGTGGCGGCACGCCCGGACGGCATGTTCGACCTGTCGGGACAGTGGCCGGTGATCCCGGTCTACACGGCGGTGTCCACGGCCTTGGACGCGGTGGTCACCCCGGACACGTCGGTCTCGGAGCTGCGGTCGCTGCTCGCCGCGCGCGACGTCGAGATCAACGACGACTGGGACCACGGCCGGCTCGTGCAGGAGGCGTACGACTCGTTCGTCGAACCGGCGACCGTCGGCCCGACCTTCTACATCGACTTCCCGACCTCGGTGTCACCGCTGACCCGTCAGCACCGCGTCGACCCGCGCCTGGCCGAACGGTGGGACCTCGTCGCGTTCGGCGCGGAGATCGGCACCGCCTACTCGGAGCTGACGGACCCGCTGGAGCAGCGCCGGCGGTTGGAGGCGCAGTCGCTGAAGGCCGCGTCCGGTGACGTCGAGGCGATGGAGCTGGACGAGGACTTCCTGCGGGCGCTGGAGCACGGCATGCCGCCGACGGGCGGGCTCGGGATGGGCGTCGACCGGTTGCTGATGATGCTGACCGGTACGTCGATCCGGCAGACCGTGCTGTTCCCGTTCGTGCGGCCCCAATGATCTGGCTCAGTGATCGAGGTAGGCGAGGACGGCCTGGACGCGCCGGTCGCCCGAGCCGTCCTCGCTGTTGAGCCCGAGCTTCAGGAACACGTTCCCGATGTGCTTGTGCACGGCCCCAGCGCTGATGACCAGCCGTTCGCCGATGGCGGCGTTCGACAACCCCTCCGCCATCAACCCGAGCACCTCGCGCTCACGGGGTGACAGCACGCTGAGCGCGTCATCGGCCTTGCGCCGCACCAGCAGCTGCGACACGACCTCGGGATCGAGCGCCGTGCCTCCCGCCGCGACCCGGTGCAGCGAGTCGAGGAAGTCCGCGACCTTGCCGACACGTTCCTTCAGCAGATAGCCGACGCCGCCATGAGTGCCCGCCAACAGTTCGTGCGCGTAGCTCTGTTCGACCCACGCCGACAGCACCAGCACGGCGAGCTTCGGGTGCCGCCGTCGTGCTTCCACGGCGGCCCTCAAGCCCTCGTCCGTGAACGTTGGTGGCATCCGCACGTCGACAACGGCGATGTCCGGCTCGTGTTCGGCCACGGCGGAGAGGAAGTCGTCCGGGTTGTCCGTGGCCGCCGCCACGTCGAGGCCTTCGTTGCGCAACAACAACGTCAGCCCTTCACGGAGGAGGGCGTCGTCCTCGGCGATCACGATGCGCATGGTCACTTCTCCACTGGTAGCACGACGGTGAGCACGGTAGGGCCGCCCTCGGGACTGCTCACGTCCGCGGTGCCGTCCAGCGCCGCCACCCTGCCCCGAATGCCGTCCAACCCCGTTCCCCGCTTCTCGTCCGCGCCGCCCTTGCCGTCGTCGTGCACCACGACCGTGAGCTTCTGACCGCTGACCCCCAGGCTGACCCACGCGTGCCGCGCCCCGCTGTGCTTGGCCACGTTCGTGAGCGCCTCGGCCACCGCGAAGTACGCCGCCGCCTCCACCGCCGCGGGCAGCCGTCCGAGGTGCTCGGCGTGCAGCACGCACGGCACCGGGCAGCGCGCAGCCAGCGCCTGGATCGCCCCGTCCAGCCCCAGGTCCTCCAGCACCGGCGGGTGAATGCTCCGCACGACGTTGCGCAGCTCCTCCAGCGCGTCGCCCGCCGCGTCCTGCGCCCTGAGCAACGCCTGGAGCGCGCCGCCGGGGTTCTGCCGCAGCGTCCGTTCCGCGATGCCGAGCATCATCACCACCCCGACCAGCTTGTTCTGCGTGCCGTCGTGCAGGTTCCGCTCGATGCGCCGCAGCTCGGCGCCGTGCGCCTGCAGCGCGGCGGCCCTGGTCGCGACGACCTCGGCGAGCCTCTTCTCCAGCGACGCGCGCGGCGGCGCCAGCAGCGTCCGCGCCAATCGCGCGTCCAGGTCGGCCAGGCGCGGCAGCTGGGTCAGGAGGAGCGCGAGCACGAGCGCGATCGGCACGCTCAGCAACGCCTCGCCCCACGAGTTGACGTGGACGCCGAACGAGTTCTCGATCCCACCGGGCACCACCCACCAGAGCAGCGGCACGAACGGCTGCTGCACCAGCGACCCCACCAGCCCGACGGCCACCGCCCCGAACAGCGTGCCGAAGAGGGCGTGCATCACCAGCCACGACCCGTCGCGCCGGCTGTCCGGGTCCGCCAGCACCCGCTGCGCCCGGTGCAGCCACGGCCCGTCGAGCGGCTCGGGCGACGGGAACGAGACCCCGGTGAACCGCGCGAGCCGCTGCCGGTCGGCGTCCACGATCCGACGGATCAGCGGCGCCGTGAGGGGCAGCAACGGCAGGATGACCACCGACAGCAGCAGCACACCCAACGCGAGCCACGACGCGATGGCCGTCAGCAGCCCGGTCGCCAGGTACGCCAGCGCCGCCCAGATCCGTCTCATGCGGTCAACCTAGCCAGCCGACCAGGCCGCCCGCGGTAGAGCAGGCTCCACTTCAAGTGCACGCGGGGAGCTTTCGTTCACTCCTGGCGCACGCGGGGGCCCCGCGTGCCGTCCGGAAGCGCGGTGTCAGCCCTCGCGCCAGCCGTTGGTGATGGGCAGGCGCCGGTCGCGGCCGAACGCCTTGTTGGAGATCTTCGTGCCCGGCGGGTACTGCCGGCGCTTGTACTCGGCCTTGTCGACCATCCGCAGCACCCGGTCCACCAGCTCCGGGGCGAACCCGGCGGCGATCAGGTCGTCGTAGCCGCGGTCGCCGTCGACGTACTGGGTGAGCAGCGAGTCCAGCAGCTCGTAGTCGGGCAGCGAGTCGGTGTCGACCTGGCCGGGCCGCAGCTCGGCCGACGGCGGCTTGGTGATCGAGTTCTCCGGGATCGGCGGCACCTCGCCGCGCTTCTCCGCCTCGTCGTTGCGCCAGCGCGCCAGGCCCCAGACCAGCGTCTTGAACACGTCCTTGATCGGGGCGTAGCCGCCGACCGCGTCGCCGTAGATCGTCGAGTAACCGACGGCGAGCTCGGACTTGTTGCCGGTCGCGAGCACCAGGTGACCGTGCTGGTTGGACAACGCCATCAGCAGCATGCCGCGGCACCGCGCCTGGATGTTCTCCTCGGCCAGACCGGTCAGCGAAAGCTGAGAAACATAAGTCGACACCATCTCGCCGATCGGCTCGGTGCTGAAGTGCAGGCCGGTGCGCGCCGCCATGTCGGAGGCGTCCGAACGGGAGTGTTCGGACGAGTAGGAGGACGGCATCGACACGCCGTAGACCGAGTCGGCCCCCAACGCGTCAACGGCCAGAGCAGCCACAACGGCAGAGTCGATGCCACCGGACAGACCGAGCACAACGGACCGGAACCCGTTCTTGTGCACGTAGTCGCGCAAACCGGTGACCAGCGCGTGCCACACCTCTGCCTCATCGGACAACGGCTCGAACACCCGCGGCGCCGGCAACGGCTCGTAGGCGGGCACGGCGTCGGACAGGAAGACCCGGCGCACGTAGAAGTCGCCGATCTGACCCTGCTCGTACGAGCCACCGCCCGGCAGGTCGAAGTCGACGAGCATCAGGTGCTCGACGAACTGCGGCGCCCGCCCGATCAGCTGCCCGTCGGCGGACACGACCAGCGAGTCGCCGTCGAACACCAGCTCGTCCTGCCCGCCGACCAGGTTGCAGTAGGCGAGCGGCGCACCGGCCTCGGCGGCCCGGCGCACCACCAGCGGCAGCCGCAGGTCGTCCTTGTTGCGCTCGTACGGTGACGCGTTCGGCGAGACCACCAGGTCGACGCCGGCGTCACCGAGCGCGGTGATCGGGCCGCCGTCCTGCCACAGGTCCTCGCAGATCACCATGCCGACCTCGACACCGTTGATCCGCACGATGTCCAGCGACGATCCCGGCTTGAAGTACCGCCGCTCGTCGAACACGCCGTAGTTGGGCAGGTGGTGCTTGCTCTGCCGCGCCACGACACGCCCTCCGGACAGCACGGCCACGGCGTTGCGCGGACCCACCGAGTCGTGCTCCAGGTACCCCACGACCGCGGCGACGTCGCCCAGGCCGGACGAGTCCAGCGTGGCGGCCAGCGCCTCCAGGGCCTCGGCGGAGGCGCGGGCGAACGACGTGCGGATCGCCAGGTCCTCGACCGGGTAGCCGGTCAGCACCATCTCGGGGAACACCACGAGGTGCGCGCCGCCTTCACGGGCCTTGCGCGTCCACTCCACGACCAACGACGCATTGCCGGAAAGGTCGCCAACAGTGGCGTTGACCTGGGCGAGCGCGATGCGAAGCTGCGGCATGCCCTCATCATCTCCCATACCATCGGGCTGTGGTCCGTCTCTTGAGCGTGTTGCTCGTCATTCCCCTTCTCGCCTCGTGCACGTCGATCCTCGAAGGGACGGCCAAGCCCGGCGTGACCTTCGAAAAACCCGGTCCGGCCGGGACAGTCCCCACCGGTCTGGAGAAGTTCTACGGCCAGCAGCTCGCGTGGCAGGACTGCGCGCCGTTCGCCACGACCGGGTCGAGCAGGCAGGCGTACGGCAGCAAGCGCGACGTCGAGTGCACCCGGCTGCAGGTCCCGCTCGACTACTCCAAACCGGACGGCGACACGATCACCATCGGCGTCCTGCGCTACCGGGCCACCGGCCAGAAGATCGGATCGTTGCTGATCAACCCCGGTGGGCCCGGCGGTTCCGGGATGGCGTCGGCCGCGGGCATGGTGGCGGACTACCACAAGACCGAGCTCGCCAAGCGGTTCGACCTGATCGGGTTCGACCCGCGGGGCATCGGCGCGAGCGAGCCGGAGGTGAAGTGCCTCACCGGACCGGAGCGCGATGCCGAGCGTTTGGACCTCGACGTTGATACGAGCGCGGAGGGAATCGCCCAAACGGAGCAGGAGAACAAGGCGTATGCCGGGAAGTGTGCCGCCGGGACAAAATTCGGGGCGGCAATGCTCGCCAACATGGGCACGCGGGACGTAGTTAAGGACATGGATGTCCTTCGCTCTGCGCTCGGCGACGCGAAGCTGACCTATGTCGGTTACTCGTACGGGACCCGCATAGGCACGGAGTACGCCGAGACCTTCCCCCAGAACGTGCGTGCGCTCATCCTCGACGGAGCCGTGGACCCGACCCAGGACCAGCTCGCGTCGCTGGTCGCCCAGGCAGCGGGCTTCCAGAAGGCGTTCGACGAGTTCGCGAAGTGGTGCCGGGAGAAGCGGGACTGCCCACTCGGTGACAACGCCAACGCGAGCTTCCGCCAGCTGACCACCCCGTTGATCCAGAAGCCGGTCGACGTGGGCAACCGCAAGCTGTCGTACAACGACGCGATCACCGCCGCGATCCAGGCGATGTACTCGCAGCAGCTCTGGCCGTTGCTGCTGGACGGCCTCAACGAGCTGAAGAAGGGCCGCGGCACCACGCTGCTGCGTCTCGCCGACGCGTACTTCGACCGTGACGACCAGGGCAACTACTCGACCATCACGGACGCGTTCAACGCCGTGCACTGCGTCGACGACCCACGGCTGACGGACAAGAACGCGCTGTTGGAGACCGCGAAGAAGTACAAGGAGGCGGCGCCGTTCCTCGACGACGGCAACCCGCCCGGCGCCCCGCTCGACGCGTGCGCGTTCTGGCCGGCCCCCGTCACCGGCCGCACCGACCCGCCCAAGGCCGACGGCATCCCGCCGCTGCTGATCATCTCCACGACCAAGGACCCCGCCACCCCGTACGAGGCGGGCGTGAACCTGGCCAAGGCGCTCAACTCGCGGCTGCTCACGTTCGAAGGCGTCCAGCACACGGTCTTCCTGCAGGGCGAGAAGTGCGTGGATGACATCGGCGTGAAGTACCTGATCGACCAGACGCTGCCCGCCGACGGAACCCGGTGCGCCTAATGACGAAGAGGCGATCCCGAGTCACCGCAGCCTTGTTCGCCTTGATCGTCGTGCTCGGCACGTCCACGTCCTACGCGCGCATCGACGGCTCACCCGTCGCCGCGCGGAAGGGCTTAGCGCGCTTTTACGAGCAGGTGTTGTCGTGGGGCGCCTGCCAGCCCTACGCGACCGACGCGAAGAGCAAGGGCCTGTTCGAGCGTGAAGGCATCCAATGTGCGCGGTTGCAGGTCCCGCTCGACTACGCGAACCCGGACGCCGGGACGATCAGCGTCGCCCTGTTGCGCCGGCCCGCCGCCGACCAGGGCCGCAGGGTCGGCACCCTGGTGGTGAACCCCGGTGGTCCCGGTGGTTCGGGCATGGCGCACGTCGCGAACATGCAGCCGAACAACCCGGTCAGCAAGCGGTTCGACGTGGTGGGCTTCGACCCGCGCGGTGTCGGTGCCAGCGTGCCTCGCGTGCAGTGCCTCACCGACGCGGAACGGGACGCGCAACGCCTGCGCCCCAAGGGGGAGACCGCGGACGCCGTCGAGACGGAGAACCGGTTCTTCGTCGAGAAGTGCGCCGAGCGCACCGGCATCGACCTGCTCCGCAACGTCGGCACCCGTGACGTCGTGAGGGACGTCGACGTGCTGCGAGGTGCGTTGGGCGAGAAGAAGCTGACGTACCTCGGTTACTCATACGGCACGCGCATCGGCACGTTGTACGCCGAGATGTACCCGCGCAACGTGCGCGCGATGGTGCTCGACGGCGCGGTGGACGTCGACGGCGACAAGGTGGCCGCGTCGGCACGGCAGGCGCAGGGCTTCGAGGAGGCGTTCCAGCGGTTCGCGGGCTGGTGCGCGCAACGCGACTGTCCCATCGGGAAGGACACGGCGGTCGCGGAGTCGAAGTTCCGGCAGATGATCGAGCCGCTGAAGAAGGCCCCGATGCCGGTCGGCGAACGCAAGCTGTCCTACTCGGACGCGAACACCGCCATCATCCAGGCGATGTACACGGACCGTCTGTGGGAAACGGCGCTGAAAGGTCTGCAGGAGCTCAAGCAGAACAAGGGAGCAACGCTGCTGCAGCTCGCCGACCAGTACCTCGGCCGCGCCCAGGACGGCTCCTACTCACGAATCCAGGACGCGTTCGTGGCGATCCGCTGCGTCGACGAGCCACCGGTGAAGGACCGCGCCGAGCTGGAGTCCAACCGCCGGAGGCTGTTGGAGATCCTCGGCAACGACACGGTCCCCACCGACGAGACCGCGCTCGGACCGTGCGCGTTCTGGCCGGCCCCGCACACCTCGGAACCGCATCCGCCGAAGGTGCAGGGACTCCCGCAGGTGCTGGTGATCTCGACGACCGGTGACCCCGCGACGCCCTACCAGTCCGGTGTGGACCTCTCCCGGGCGCTCGGGGCGAGACTGCTGACGTACAACGGAAACCAGCACACGGCGTTCCTCGCGGGCATTGGCTGCGTGGACGGCGTGGGCACGAACTACCTGGTGGACCTGAGACTGCCGGAGACGGACGCGGTCTGCTGACGGGAAGCACGAGCGGGGAGGAGGACCGAACCCAGCGCTCCGAGCGCGCAGATCACCGCCGTGATCAGGAAGATCTCGTGGTACTCGGTGAGCAGCGCCTCGGTGAGCCTGCGCTGGTACTCGGCCAGCTGCTGCTGGTAGACGGCTTTCTCGACCCCGAACGGCAGCGGGGTGTTCAGGCCTGCCGTGAGCTCCTGGAACCGGTGCAGTCCCCACGCGGACAACGCCGCCACACCGACGAGCATGCCCGTCATGCGAGCGACGACGACGAACGCCGATGCCACGCCGTGACGGACTGACGGCACGACACGCAGCACAGCACCGGACAACGGCGCGATGACCAGGCCCAGCCCGAAACCGGCGACGGCGAGGTCACGCGTCAACGCGAACCCGCTGACGTCGGCCGGCCACTGGGCGATGAAGACGTACGACACCGCGGCGATCGCGAGACCACCGAAGGACACCCACCGGTCGCCCAGCCGTTGCGCCAACCATCCACCCAGGACGGCACCGACGGGCAGCGCGACCAGGAACCGCGTCAGCAACGTCGCCGCGGCGGCCGAGTCTCGGCGCAACACGGTCTGCGCGAACAGCTCCACGTCGACCAGCGTCACCATCAACGCCGCACCGGCCGCGAGCGACACCCCGAGCACGGCCCAGAAGGGCCGCCACCGCACACCCTCGGGATCGATGAGCCGCACGGCAGAACGGCGTTCCCAGAGGAAGAACGCCGCGAAAACCACGAACGCGGCGATGAGCACCGGCCAGCCCCACGACGGCAGCACGGACTCCGCGGGCTTCGGGTTGTAGAGCCCGACCACCAGCAGCGACAACGCGAGAGCGAGCAACGCCCCACCGACGACGTCGATGCGGACCTCACGCCGTGTGTTCGGCACGGTCCGTTGCACGATCACCATCGCGATGACCGCCAACGGGACGTTCACCCAGAACACCCACCGCCAGCTCTGCGGTTCCCACGCCTCGAACAACGGCATCGCGTTGAACAGCGACGCAACGCCGATGCCGTACAGCGTGCCGAGGACAGACCCCAGCTCCTGTGCGGCACCTACGGTCCCGAGAGCGGTCGACCGCCGGTGCTCCTCCCACAGGTCCGCGACCAGAGCCATGGTGACCGGTAGCAACGCGCCACCGGCCAGGCCCTGCACCACGCGCCCGGTGACCAGCATCGGCTGTTCGGCGGCCGACGCCGTGATCACCGAGCCGACCAGGAACCCGAGCAGCGACACCTGCAGCACGAACCGGCGTCCCAGCCGGTCCGACAGCTGGCCGAGCAACGGCATGCCCGCGACGTACCCGAGCAGGTAGCCGGTGACGATCGGGGTCGCGTCCTCCAGCCGGTTCAGGGGGATTTCGAGATCGCGCACCATGTCGGTGAGGACACCGACGACGACGTACGCGTCGAGCGCACCGAGCAGGACGGCCGCGCCGGACGCGGCGAGCGCGACTCTGCGCATTATGCGGGCGCCGTGACCGTGACGGGCTTGTCGAAGTCCGCGAGTCCGATGTCGACCTTCTGACCACCGGGCAGCTCGAACAACGCGCTCTTGAGCTTGTTGTCCTTGTCGAGGGAGAAGGTCGACTTCACGTCCGCGGAGATGCCGGGCACCAGACCGGCCGCGACGTCCTTCGGCACGGTCGCCTCGACCACCGACACGTCACCGGAGGACTTGGTCTTCGGGTCCTTCGCGCTGGCCAGCACCTTCGCCACGCCCTTGTCCGGGTTCAGGATCGCGGACGGGTCGTACACCTGGCCCGCGAACGCCGCCGGCAGCTTGGTGAACCCGCCGGTCGGGCCCTTGAAGTGCAGGTTTCCGCCGGTCAGCACGTACTCGATCGACAGCAGCTGCCCGCCGAACGTGACCTTCGCCGTGCCCTTCGACTCGCCGGCGGACGTGAGGTCGCCGACCGCCTCCTTCACCGGGACGTCCGGCAGCTCGCCGTCCACCTTGACGGTGAAGTGGACGGTCTTGACCGAGCGCATCGACTCGGCCGACTTGGAGAGCAATGTCGCACCATCGGGGAGATCTCCACCGGACGTGCAGCTCGTGAGCAGGGCGAGTGCGCAAACCAACAACCAACGGGCGGACATGCGTTGATCGTAGAGAGTCTCCAGCCCTTAAGCTGCGCCCTATGGACCGCCAGCAGGAGTTCGTGCTCCGCACGCTCGAGGAACGCGACATCCGGTTCGTCCGGCTCTGGTTCACCGACGTCCTGGGCTTCTTGAAGTCCGTGGCGGTCGCACCGGCCGAGCTCGAGGGCGCCTTCAGCGAGGGCATCGGGTTCGACGGCTCGGCGATCGAGGGCTTCGCCCGCGTCTACGAGTCGGACATGGTCGCGAAGCCGGACCCCGCCACGTTCCAGGTGCTGCCGTGGCAGACGCCGGAGGGCAGCAACTACTCCGCGCGCATGTTCTGCGACATCACCATGCCGGACGGGTCCCCGTCGTGGGCCGACCCGCGGCACGTGCTGCGCAGGACCCTGTCGAAGGCGAGCGAGGCCGGCTTCACCTGCTACGTGCACCCGGAGATCGAGTTCTTCCTGCTCAAGGGCCTGCCCGGCGACGGCAGCGAGCCCGAGCCCGCCGACAACGGCGGCTTCTTCGACCAGACCTCGCACGAGACCGCCACGCACTTCCGCCGCCACGCCATCGAGGCGCTGGAGGCCATGGGCATCTCCGTCGAGTTCAGCCACCACGAGGGCGCGCCCGGTCAGCAGGAGATCGACCTGCGCTACGCCGACGCGCTGACCATGGCGGACAACGTCATGACGTTCCGCTACCTGGTGAAGGAGGTCGCGATCACGCAGGGCGTGCGCGCCTCGTTCATGCCCAAGCCGTTCTCCGACCAGCCGGGGTCGGGCATGCACACGCACTTCTCGTTGTTCGAGGGCGACCGCAACGCGTTCCACGACGAGGAGGACCCGTACCAGCTGAGCGAGATCGGCAAGATGTTCGTCGCCGGTGTGCTCAAGCACGCGCGTGAGATCTCCGGTGTGACCAACCAGTGGGTGAATTCCTACAAGCGGTTGATCGTCGGCGGTGAGGCCCCCACGGCCGTGTGCTGGGGTCACGCCAACCGTTCGGCGCTGGTCCGTGTGCCGATGTACTCGCCGGGCAAGTCGTCGTCACGCCGCGTCGAGATCCGCTCGCTGGACTCCGCGTGCAACCCGTACCTGGCCTACTCGGTCATCCTGGCCGCGGGCCTGAAGGGCATCGAGAAGGGCTACGACCTGCCGCCGCCCGCCGAGGACGACGTGTGGTCGTTGACGGACCGGGAGAGGCGTGCGGCCGGCTACGCGAACCTGCCGCAGAACCTCGGCGAGGCCCTCACCGAGATGGAGAACTCGGAGCTGCTCCCCGAAGCGCTGGGCGAGCACGTCTACGACTTCTTCCTGCGCAACAAGCGGACGGAGTGGGACGCCTACCGGCGTAGCGTCACCCCGTACGAGTTGCGCACTCTTCTTCCCGTGCTGTGAGGCCGATACGTTGCTCTCCGTGACAGAGGTACCCGAGTTCCAGCCGGCGATCTGCGCGTGCACGGTCGCCACGGCTGCGGAACTGCCTGCGGTCAAGGTCCTGTCCAGCTCGTTCCTCGCGGAGCACCCCGAGGGCCGGTTCGTGGCGCTGGTCGTCGACGCGCAACCGGAGCACGCCGGCCCGGGGTTGATCACACCGCTGGAGATCGGCGTGCCCGAGGTCGAGCTGCACGTGCTCGCGACCTCGCTGGACGCCGCCGAGCTGAAGGCCGCGATCCTGCCGCGGCTGCTGGAGGCGCTGCTGTCGCAGGGCATGCCCGTGCTGTACCTGGACCCGTGGGTGCAGGTGTTCGGGTCGCTCACGAAGCTCGTGCTGGAGGCGTTGCGCAACGCACCAGTGGTGATGCTGCCGCGCACGTTGCGGCCGTTGCCGTCCGACGGGCTGCAGCCGGGCCCGGCCGAGCTGCACGAGCTGGGCGCGTTCGACCCCGGTTTCATCGCGGTCGGCGAAGGCGCCGAGCCCTACCTGAACTCGCTGGACATGCCCGCGATCGTGCCGCACCACGTGGTGCGCGACGCACGGGTCGGCCTGTCGGTGTGGAACGTCGCGGACCGGCCGTTGCACCGCACCGAGTCCGGGGCACTGGCGGTCGTCGGCCAGGACCTGCTGACCGTGCACTTCCGCGGGTTCGACCCGAAGCGGCCGTGGCTGCTGTCCGCCGACTTCGCGGAACGGCCGCGCGTGCTGCTCTCCGAGCACCCCGAGGTCGCCGAGCTGTGCACCGCGTACCGCGCTGAGCTGGTGCGCAACGGCTGGACCGTGGCGCCCGTGCCGTACCGGTTCGGCTCCCTGATCGACGGGACGGTGATCCCGTCCGAGCTGCGGGCCGACTACCGGGCCGCCTCGCCGACGCCGTTGCCGGCGTTCGGGGAAGACGGTGGTGGTGGGTTCCTCATCTGGGCGTGCGAGCCGACGGAGAACGGTGGCACCCGGTGGGCGGACGCGGTGTGGCGGGCCGACCCCGCGCTGCAGCAGCAGTTCCCGGCGCCGTTCGGTGCGGATGCCGATGCCTGGCGCGAGTGGTGTGCCGGAGTGGGGGTGGCGTCCGGGCGGCTGCCGGTGCCCGCCGTGCCGCAGCCTCGGTCGGAGGGTCCGGCGCTGCTGGACCAGCTCGGCGTGTCGGTCGTCGGATCGGGGCCGCTGGCGGAACTGATGCTCGCGGCGGCGCGCGCGTCCGGGCTGCCGGTGTCGACCTCGGCCGGATATCCCGTGGTGGTTCGCACTTCTGCTGACGACGAGGTGCCTGACGGGCGGTTCGTCGTCGAGGTCGCGTTGGACGCGACTGCCGCGGACGACCGCACGGGCGTGAACGAGCTTTGGCTGTCGTCGGATGTGTCGCGTGCCGCCGCCGAACGCATCGGCGGCCCGATCGTGCGTGTGGTGCCTGTGCCCGTGCACGACGTCGGCGCGCGCGAGCACACGTCTGGTGACGTGGTGGTGCTCGCGGCGATAGCGGACCACTCTCTCGACAGGCCCGGCAACGTGCTGGGTGCGGTGTCGGCGTTCCTGAGCGCGTTCCCGGACCGTTCGGACGTCGAACTGCGGATCGCCGTGTCCGGGGCGTTCGAGCACCCGGAGGCGGCCGAGCGACTGCGCCTGGCCACTGCCGCCGACCAGCGGATCTCGCTGGTCGAGGACGAGGACGTGTGCCTGACCGCCGACGCCGTGGTGTCGTTGCACCGCGGTGGCGCGGACGACCGGATCGCGCTGCGCCTGGCCAACCTGGCCGTGCGGGGGATCCCGATCGTGGCGTCCGATCACGGCGCTGTTGCCGAGCTGTTCGGCAAGACGGCGGTCCTCGTGCCGTGCCACCAGGGTGCCGAGCCGGACGTGCAGGCCGCGTCGCGGTTGCTGCGCTCACTGGCCGACGACCTGGCCACCGCCGAGGCGCTCGGTGCCGCTGCTCGTGAGCACGTGCTGGCCGTGCGGTCGGTCCCGCGCGTGGCGGAGCTGCTGCGCGAACGCGTCGAGCACGCGTACCGGGGATGGCGGGCGCGCCGGCCGAAGCCGAAGCCCGAGGTCGACCCGATGCTCGCGCTGCAGTCGGCCAAGCACGCGTTACTACGGCAGCCCAACGTGGACACGGCTCATCGGACACCGATGGCACCCGCGTTGCGCAAGGTCGTGTTGCGCGCGTTGGACCACTACGACAACCACATGCGCCAGGTGCTGCACACCCTGATCGACGGGGTCGAGCGCACCGTGTCCGAGCTGGTCGACCGGCAGGACGCGCTGAAGGCCGGGGTCGGCGCGGGCGAGCTGGAACTGCTGCGGGCCGAGGTCGAGCAGGTCGCGGAACGGCAGTCGCACTTCGGTGACCAGCTGGTCGGCGTCGACGACGGCGTTGTGCGCGTGCGCGCGGACATGGCCGGTCAGGGCCGTCGGCTGCGGGACGTCGAGGACGCGGTCGTGGCCGAGGCGGCCAAGCGCGCCAAGTCGAACGACGTCCTGGCCGAGCGGATCGACAAGCTCACGATCGCGCTGGACCGCACGCTGGACCGCATCGACACGCTGGAGTCGAAGGTCGTCGAGGTGTTCCGCGAGCGCGACTCGCGGCTCGACTCGGCGATCCGTGCGGCTCATCACGCGCAGCAGACTGCGGACGCGTTGCGTCGTGTCGTGGTTCGTCAGCACGAAGCCGCCGACAACGCGCCCGAGGTGCGTTCGTCGTTGGTGTTGTGCGACGCGGGCATGATGCGGCTGCCCGCCGACGACGCGTTCATGCTTCCGCTGTTGTCGTCCAACGGCGTGTGGGAGCCGGAGCTCGCAGAGCTGCTCGACTCTCTCGTGGAGCCGGACGGGATCTTCCTCGATGTCGGTGCGTACGTCGGGTATCACTCGATCAGGGTGTTGTCGCGGCTCGGCCTGATGGGTGCGGTGGTCGCCGTCGAGCCGGACGCCTCCGCCGCCGCGTTGTTGCGGCACAACGTCTTGGCGAACCTGCCGGCCGCAGTGGCCGCGCGGTTGACCGTGATCGAGGGTGCGGCCTGGGAGAGTGCCGGTGAGCTGGCTGTTTCGCCGACGCTGACCGGTGGTGTGGCCGTGTCGCCGCTGGCCGCCGACGCGGGGGAGGACGTCGCGCGGGTGAAGTCGGTGCGCCTGGACAAGGAGCTCGAAGGCATCGCCCTGGCGCAGGGCATGAAGCTTTCCGTCGTGCGGGTGGACACGCCCGGACGTGGGCATCGTGCTCTCGCGGGTCTCGTCCGGCTGTTGCGTCGCGACCGGCCGCACGTGTTCCTGGAGTTCTCGGCGACCGCGACCGCGGACTTCGGTGACGATCCGGTGACGGTCCTGAAGGAGTTCGGCATCTGGGGCTACGACCTGGTGCCGTTGGCCACCCGCCAGGCGGCCGCACCGGACCAGATCGTGAAGGCGATGGAGGGTCTGCGCTCCATCACCCTGTGGCTGCGGCCGCGTCCGGTTGGCGCCAAGCCGGCTGCTCCGACTCCGTCCGTGCCGATCAAGCAGCCCGCTGACCAGGCGATTTGACTTTGATCCTCCCCGTGAGTAACTTTCTCCAAGTCGCAAGCGAGACCCCGGAACGAGCGGTTGACACCGCGGATCGGGCCGGGTAAAGTCTCACGGCGTCAAACCCCCAGAAGTAAATGAACGGCCTACCGTGCTGTCCGGGATCTGAAAACGACCCCGATTTGACACCGGAAAAGCCGCTCAGATAACTTCTGAACCAAGCGAAAAACTGAATGCGAAGCGAGTTTGCGCTGAGCCGAAGAAGCCGGAACGGCCGATTTGACAAGCGAAAAACGAACGAGCTAAGCTTTCAACACAAGCCCCGAGAGAAACTCTCCGGAAACGGAGAATGGAACCGGTGAGCGCGTGTTCTTTGAGAACTCAACAGCGTGCCGAAACACAGCCAGTA
>NZ_JBEXJN010000098.1:0-20480 GCF_040609115.1 Lentzea sp. NPDC004782 | reverse complement strand
GGGCGCCTTCCTCCACCTGGTGTGGATGAAGGCGCCCTTCATCCACGTAACTGCCCGGCAGGCGGGCTGCGGACAAGGCCTCTGGCAAGGTCGGCGCCGATGAGGACAGCGGCGGCCGCGACGGGCGCGAACGTGGTTGTCGCGCTGCTGCAAGGGGCGGTGCGATCCCGCGCCACCGCCCGTGGTCAGGACCACGGGATGTCGGCCAGGCGGATCCAGCGGAAGCCGTAGCCGTTGAGCTGCAGAGACAACAGGTCGACATCGCGGTCGTAGGTGCCGTCGGCCACGACGTTCTGCGGTGGTTCCTCCTCAGCAGCCTGCGGCGGCACGGACACCTGGCACGGTTCCGGCCTCAGGTTGTGTGCGAAGAGCATGACACCGCGCGGTCCGCGTGCCACGTGCACCAGGACGTGGGGCGGGCCGACGTCGAGCACCTCGTGCTCGCCGGTGGCGATCTCCTCGCACTCGCGGCGGGTGTGCAGGACGCGTTCGAACCAGGTGAGCAGGCTGTGCGGGTCGCTGCGCTGGCGGGCCACGTTGACCTCGGCGCAGCCGCGCGGTCCGGTGCTGATCACGGGCCGGATCAGTGAGTCCGCTCTGGAGAATCCGGCGTTCTTCGCGTCCGACCACTGCATCGGGGTGCGGATCGCCTCCCGTTCCGGCAGCGTCAGGTCCTCGCCCATGCCGATCTCGTCGCCGTAGCGCAGCACCGGGGTGCCGGGCAGGGTGAGCAGCAGGCTGTACGCGAGCTCCACCCGGCGGCGGTCACCGTCGAGCATCGACACCAGCCGTCTGCGGATGCCCCGTCCGTACAGCCGCATGTCCGGGTGGGGACCGAACGCGGCGAACACGTCCTCGCGCTCGTCGGGCCGCAGCCTGCCGAGGTCCACTTCGTCGTGGTTGCGCAGGAACGTGGCCCACTGCGCGTTCTGGGGCAGGTCCGGCAGCTCGCCCAGCACCGTCGCGACCGGACCGGCGTCGCACCGTGCCAGCGCCAGCATCACCGCCTGGTTGAGCCGGAAGCTGAACAGCATGAGCGCCCGGCTCGCGCGGTTGTCGCTGTGCCCGAAGTACTCCAGCACCTCGTGGTCCTCCACGTTGGCCTCGGCGAGCACGACCGCGTCCCTGCGTTGCCACGACGCCGTTTCCCGGATGTCGCGCAGCAGACTGAAGTCCTGACCGCAACCCGACGAGATCAGGAACGGTGCCGCGTCCACCCGGAACCCGGACACCCCGAGCCGGGCCCAGAAGCTGACGACCTTGCGGATCTCCGCGCGCACCTCTGGATGCTCCGTGTGCAGGTCCGGCTGGAAGCGGTAGAACCGATGCCGGTACCAGGCCTCCGCCTGGTCGTCGTAGGTCCACGTTTCCGTTTCCACACCGGGGAAGACGGAGCCCTCCCGACGGTCCGCAGGCTCGGTGTCCGACCAGACGTACCAGTCCCGGAAAGGCGAGTCGCGTCGGGAACGTGCGGCCTGGAACCACGGGTGCTCGTCACTGGTGTGGTTCACCACCAGGTCCATCATGACCCGCACGCCCCGTTCGTCGGCGTGGTCGAGCAACTCGGCGAAGTCGCCGAGAGAGCCCAGTCTCGGGTCGACGGAGTAGTGGTCGGTGACGTCGTAGCCGCCGTCGCGGCGCGGCGACGCGTGGAACGGGCTGAGCCACACCGTGTCCACACCGAGCCGGCTCAGGTAGTCCAGGCGGCTCATGAGTCCCCGCAGGTCACCGACTCCGTCGCCGTCGGAGTCCTGGAACAGGCACACGTCCAGCGAGTAGATGACCCCGTTGCGGTACCAGCGCTCCACCACGTCGGCGGGACTCCTTCGCTCAGTCCCCGCCGAGACGACGCCGCAGCTCCGGCAGGAACTCGCCGTCCTGGCCCACCAGTGCGGCGGGATCGAGTTCGTGCGGGACCGCCGTGTTCGGCTCCCGGTCGAGCAGGTACCGCAGGATCTCCTCGACCAGCGTGGTCCCGTCCAGCTCCGGCAGTGCGAGGTCGTCGAGGAAGTCCTGGGACAACACGACGTGGTGCGTGGTCGTCTCCGTGCCTTCGTGCACCTCCGCGGCGTACTCGTGATCGGCCATGGGTATGACTCGGACATCTGTGCTCATGGCGGCTGTCTACCCGCGACCTGCCGAAGGAAACGACGCAAACGCGTGGACCGGTGTGAGCCGGGTACCAGAAGAGATCGCCCGTCCGGCTGGGAGGAGTTGCGCGTGGGTGGCGTCGAGCAACCTTGGTGGACGCCTCGTGGGACCGACGGTGTTCCGGATGTGCGTGCGGGAGGTCGGACGCGAGCTGGGTGCGATGGCGGCCTGGCCCACGTGGGTGCTGTCCGATCACGACATCGAACGGCACCGCACCCGCTACGGCGGTTCGCCGCGGAGGGCGAACGTGGCGCCGGTGCTGTTGTCGACCCTGCGCGGAACCCCGTTCCTCTTCCAAGGCGAGGAGCTCGGCCTCGAGGACGCGGTGGTGGTGGGGGAGGACCGCGTGGATCCGGGTGGGCGGGACGGTGCTCGCGCGCCTGTGCCGTGGCTGACCGCCGCGCCGCACGGGTGGGGACGGGGCTCGGCCGTGGTCGCCGCGCCGGCGTCTCGTCCGGAAGCGGCTGCTCATCGTTTGCGGATCCAGCGCAGGACCAGCAGGTCCTTCGCCGGACTGCTCAGTCGCTGGGGTTCACGGCCGTTCGGGGCAGCAAACACGCCGGGTTTTGCCGTCGGCTGTGCGGGAACTCGGCGATGAAGAGCTGACGACGAGGGGAAGCGTTGTGAAGGCTGTGGTGTGGCACGGCATCGGTGACATCCGGATGGAGACCGTGCCCGACCCGAAGATCCTGGAGCCGTCCGACGCGATCGTGCGGATCACCCGCAGCGCGATCTGCGGCACGGATCTGCACCTGGTGCGCGGCACGATGCCCGGCATGGTGGAGGGCACGGTGCTCGGCCACGAAGCGGTCGGAGTCGTGGAGGAAGTCGGTCCCGCGGTACGCGGGTTCACGCCCGGCGACCGGGTGGTGGTGACCTCGACCGTCGGCTGCGGTACCTGCTCGTACTGCCGGGCCGGCTACTTCGCTCAGTGCGACACGGCCAACCCCAACGGCCCGTCGGCGGGCACGTGTTTCTTCGGTGGTCCGGAGACGACGGGACCGGTGGACGGGCTGCAGGCGGAGTACGCGCGCGTTCCTTTCGCAATGACGACACTCGTGCGGGTTCCCGACGCGGTGAGCGACGACCAGGCGATCCTGCTGTCGGACATCTTCCCGACGTCCTGGTTCGGCGCCCGGCTCGCCGAGGTCGGCGACGGCGACACCGTGCTGGTGCTCGGTGCTGGTGTGGTGGGCCAGTTCGCGATCGCCTCGGCCAAGCGCCAGGGCGCCGGACGGGTGCTGGTGGTCGACGGCATCGCGTCGCGGCTGGACAAGGCCCGCGAGCAGAACGCGGAGACCATCGACTTCAACGCCGAGGACCCGGTCGCCGTGGTGAAGGAGCTGACCGGCGGCATCGGTGCCGACCGGGTGATCGAGGCCGTCGGCGTGGACGCACAACGCCCGGCGAGCGGACCGGCCGCGGAGCAGTACGAACAGCAGGCGGAGCAGTTCGAGCAGGAACGCGCCCAGGCGGCACCGGATGCGGCTCCGCAGGGTGAGCAGTGGGTACCGGGCGACGCGCCGAGCCTGGCGCTGCGGTGGGCGGTGCAGGCGTCGGCGAAGGCGGGCACGATCGGGGTGATCGGCGTCTATCCACCGGGGTTCTCGAGCTTCCCGATCGGTGAGGCGATGAACAAGAACCTCACCGTGAACATGGGCAACTGCAACCACCGCCGCTACCTGCCGAAGCTCCTGGACCTCGTCGTCAGCGGCACCGTCGACCCCACGGCGTTCATCACCCGGCACGAGGACCCGGTCAACGCGGTCGAGGCCTACGAGACCTTCGACCGGCGCGAGGACGGCTGGCTCAAGACCGTGCTGGACGTCGCGTGAGCTTCCGGAGCGTCGACCGGCTCCGGGCCTGGGGGTGTGCCGAGCGTCCGGTGGGTAGCGCTCGTGCTACGCCGTGCTCGTACGAATATCAGCTGAGTGTTCGGATCTCGGTCGCCGGCTTCTCCTGGCTGGCCGCCCACGACGCCAACAGGGCTAGACCGTCCGCGGTCGCCGTGCCGGCGGGCGCGGTGTAGACGTTCAGGAGCAGGCCGGGTTCGGCAGGCAGCTCCATCGACTCGACGTCCAGGTCGAGCCGGCCCACCACCGGGTGGTGCAGACGCTTGCGTCCGGACCGGTGGAGCCGAACGTCCTGGGACGCCCACCGCTGCCGGAACAGTTCACTGCGTGTTGACAATTCACCGACCAGGGCGATCAGCTCCTCGTCGTGCGGGTTGCGGACGGCTTCCACGCGCAGCTTCGCGGCCACGTCACCGGCGATTCGGTCGTAGTCGACGAAGAACTTTCTTGCCGCTTCGGGATCCAGATACACGAACCGCGCGGTGTTCGCCGGCCGTCGGGTGCCGGCCAGCACCGGTGAATACAGCGCGCGGGCAAGTCGATTCGTGGCCAGCACGTCATAACGGCCGCTGCAAATCCACGCCGGCGCATCGGTGATGGCGTCGAGCACCTGCTGAAGCGCCGGACGCACCGTCACGGCGGGGCGGCGGCGTGGACCGCCGGGCGCCCTGGACTGCCGCGCAAGCTGGAACAGGTGATCGCGCTCGGCCTCGTCGAGTTGCAAGGCAGAGGCCAACGCGTCGAGCACCCCGTCGGAAGCGCCGGTGAGGCTGCCGCGCTCCATGCGCACGTAGTAGTCGACCGACACCCCTGCCAGCAGAGCTACCTCCGCGCGCCGCAGGCCTTTGACCCGGCGGTTGCCGCCGTAGACGGGCAGCCCGGCCCGCTCGGGCGTGATCCGCGCGCGACGCGAGCTCAGGAACTCCTTGATCTCAGTGCGCAGGTCGATCATGGCCACCCCTTCACGGTAGGCCCTGTCCGCAGGCGAAGGGAGGTACTGCTGGTACCCCCGTTGAGACCCGTCTGGTGTTGTGGATGAAGGGCGCCTTCCTCCACCTGGTGTGGATGAAGGCGCCCTTCATCCACATAACTGCCCGGCAGGCGGGTTGCGGACAAGACCTTTGGCAAGCCGCTTAGGTGCCCGATGCGGTTGTGGCGGTGCCGCCGTCGACGGGGACGATGGTGCCCGTCAGGTAAGACCCGGCCCGGCTGGCGAGGAACACGGCCACACCTGCCATGTCGTCGTCGCGGCCGAGCCGGCGCAGAGGGGCCTTCGCCGCGATCGTGTCGCCGATGGCGTCGATCGTGGCCGCCATCATCTGCGACGGGAACACTCCCGGGGCTACCGCGTTCACCGTGACGTGCTGCGGGCCCAGTTCCCTGGCAAGCACCCTGGTGAGTTGATGGAGTGCCGCCTTGCTGCTGGCGTACGAGTAGTTGGGCGCCTCGGCGACGTGGATGGCGGCGATGCTGCCGACGTTGATGATCCGCGCGGGATCATCGGCGGTGCCCGCCCTGCGCAGTGCGGGCAGCAGCGCCTGCACCAGCCAGAACGGCGACTTGAGGTTGAGGTCGATCACTGCGTCCCAGGCCTCGGCCGGGAACGTCTCCAGCGGCTCGCGCCACATCGCTCCCGCGTTGTTGACGAGGACGTCCAGGCGTTCGGAGTCGGCCTTGACCAGATCGGCGAGGCGCTGACACTCGTCGTACCTGGACAGGTCGGCCGGGATTGCTCGAACGTCGCCGAATCCGGACAGCAGGCGCTGTGCCTCCGCGCACGCGTCCGCCTTGCGTGAGCTGACGACGACGCGGGCGCCCGCCTGCAGAAGTCCGCGCGCGATCATCATCCCGATGCCCCTGGTGCCGCCGGTGACGAGTGCGTACTTCCCACTCAGATCGAAAAGGTCTGAGTGAGTGGTGAACGGGGTGTCCGCCATTGGTCTTCGTCCGTTCTGTCGTGGAAGCATGTGCTGACGCGGTCGCGCACCCGGTGCGGCTGAATTGAACTGATGAGGTGAAGCCGCCGCGCGTGTCCATGAAGTGTTTGTCGGCGCCTTCGTTCAGGCTCCTGGGACGGATTGCCGTGCGCGCCTCTCGAACAGGTTGACAGGCGTCCTGGACGTCTGGGAGACCCTGGTGATACAGGTACTGTGAGAGCCACGTTCGACGGTCGGCGTGCCGCCCCTATGGACGTTGAGGGTCCTGGCTCGGTGGCACGGAAGCGACCTTCACCGCGCCGTCATCGCGTGCGGGCCTCGCTCAGTCGGGTTGCGATGGCGCGTGCCGTCGTCGACGCGCATTCGGCGCCTGGGCGATGGCCGGTCGCGTGGTGGAGTTCGAGTGCCTCACGCGCGTACGCCGCGGCCCGTGCGTGGTTGTCCCGCGCCAGCTCGGCCTCGGCGAGGATGATCGCCGCCTTGCCCTGCAGGATCCGGTAGCCGAGTTCCCGCGCCCGGTCGTACGCGCGCTCCGCCGCTGGTGTGGCCTCGTCGTGTTCGGCCAGTGCCAGGTGCGCGTCGGCAAGGCCGACCAGTGCGTCGGTGAGGCCGTAGTGGTACGGGTTCGGGCCGTCGGCCAGGCCGGTCGCCTGCCGGTGGTGCGTGACTGCCGCCCTCGGCTGTCCTGAATGGACGGCGATGCGGCCGACCGCGTTGAGGATGTCGACCTCGTTCTGGGTGCGGCCCGCGGTGCGCACGAGTGCCAGCGCCTGCTGCCCGAGGTCCGCCGCCCGCGCCAGGCGGCCCTCGACGGACGCGATCTCGGCCAGCTTGCCGAGGCCCTGCGCCTCGCGGAAGCGCGAGCCCAGCTTCCGCGCCATCGCGAGAGTCCGGCTGTACAGCTTCTCCGCGTCGTGCAGGTCACCGCGCAGCCAGGCGGCCCAGGCGAGGCCGGCGAGCGCGTCGAGCTCGCCGAAGACCGAGTCGTTCCGCCTGGCGAGGTCGAGCGCCTCACCGAAGTCGCGCTCCGCCGCGCGGAGGTCGCCCGACTCGTTGTGCATGTGGGCGAGAATCCGCAACGCGTGGACGATCCCCTCCGGCGCCCCTTCGGCACGCCACATCTGGATGGACCGCTCGCTGTACCCGAGCGCTTCCCGCCGGCGGCCGAGGCCGAGGAGCGCGTGGCCCGCGTTGCCCAGGGCCTTGGCCTCGCCGGCGCGCCAGCCGATGTCGCGGGCGAGCGTCGCCGCTTCCTCGCTGTGGTCGAAGAATCCCTGGTTGTCGCCGACACTCCAGGACACTGTGGCCAGGTTGATGTGCATCGCCGCCTGGGCCTGCCGGTCGCCCTCCGCGGTCGCGGCGGACAGGCCACCCCGTGCGAACGCCCACCACATGTCGTTGTGGTAGGTGCGGGCGAGGAAGAACCCCCGGGTCGCGTCCGCCAGCCGCCACGCCACCGCCGGCATGCCGTGCGCGGGCGCGCTCTCGATGATCGCGCCGAGGTTGGACAGCTCGTTCTCCAGCCAGGTCCACGCGCTCGCGGCGTCCGCGAACACCTCCTGGCCCGGTGGGCCGGACAGCATCGGCACGTGCGGGTAGAGCAGTCGCGCGGCGGTCTCGGCCACCGCCACGTACCAGTCGTACAGGCGCCGCAACGGTTTCCGTCTGTCTACTTCGGATACTTCGCGGGCGTGGAGCAGGACGAGGTCGTGCAGCCGGTACCGGCCGGGTTCGTGCGACTCCACGAGGTTCGACCGGACGATGCCGTCGAGCAACCGAGTCACCTCCGCCTCGGGCGCGTCGAGGAGCGCGGCCGCGGCGGCCGGCGTGAAGTCCGGGCCGGGCAGGAGACCGAGGTGGTGGAAGAGGCGGCGTTCGTCGGGCCGCAACGCGCCGCAGGACACGGCGAAGGCGGGCCGGACGGCGGCACGCGAGTCACCCGCCACCTCGAGCGCCGTGATCGGACCGGCGTCGCGCAGGTCCGCGACGACCGACGCGATGCTCTGGTCCGCCCTCACCCGCAGTTTCCCCGCCGCCAGCCGCAGCGCGAGCGGAAGCCGCCCGCACAGGCCGACGAGCTCGTCCGCCGCCCGCGCCTGCGCCGCGACCCGCTCGTGGCCGAGGACGTTCGCCAGCAGCAGCAAGGCTTCCGGCCGGTCGAGCACGTCGAGGCGCAGGTTGTGCGCGTCGTCGACGGCGACGAGACCGGTGAGCTGGTTGCGGCTGGTCACCAGCGCCAGGCACGAGGGCGTCCCCGGCAACAGCGGTCGGACCTGCGCCTCGTCAGCCGCGTTGTCCAGCAGCACGAGCAGCCGCCGGTCCGCGGTCACCGACCGGTAGAGCGCGGCTTTCTCCTCGTTGTCAACGGGAATGCGCCCCGCCTCGACGTCGAGCGAGCGCAGCAACCGAGCGAGGACCGCGCCGGGATCGGTCGGCGCGTGCTCGGGGTCGAAGCCGTGGAGGTCGACGTAGAGCTGGCCGTCCGGGAACCGGTCGGCTGCCTGGTGGGACCAGTGCACGGCCAACGCGGTCTTGCCGACGCCCGCGGTGCCGTGGATCACCGCCACCACCCTGCCCCGGTTGGCCGTGATCTTGTCCAGCTCGGCGAGGTCGGTGTCCCGTCCGGTGAAGGACGCCGCGTCGGCGGGCAGCTGCCGGGGCACCGGGGAGGCCGCCGGCGCGGGCCGGCGCACGGGAAGGGCTTGGTCGGTGTTGCTGAGGATCGCGGCGTGCAGCCGGCGCAGCGCGGGCCCCGGCTGGATGCCGAGGTCCTCGTCGAGGCGCGTGCGGATCTCCTGGTAGGCCGCCAAGGCGTCGGCCTGCCGCCCGGCTCCGGACAACGCCCGCATCAGCTGGTGCCAGAACCGCTCGCGGTACGGGTGCTGGGCGGTCAGCGCGGTGAGCTCGCCGATCAGCTCGCCGTGGCCGCCGAGTTCCAGCTCGAGCTCGGTGCGCCGCTCCAGCGCCTGCCACCGCTCCTCGTCGAGCCGGGGCGCCTCGTCGCGCCGCAACGACTCCGACGGCACGTCGGCCAGCGCCGGGCCACGCCACAGCGCCAACGCCTGCCGCAGCTCCGCCGGCGCGGCGACCGGGTCGAGCCGCCCGGCACGCTCGACCATGGCGCGGAAGCGCGTCAGGTCGAGCCGGCCGGGTGCGATGTCGATCCGGTAGCCGCCCGGCCGGGTCGTGATCAGGTCCGGGTCACCCAGTGCCTGCCGCAGGCGCATGACGTGGGTCGGCACGGTGGACCGGGCACGGGCCGGCGGCGCGTCTCCCCACAACCGGTCGATGAGCTCGTCCCGCGAGACGGTCTGCCCGGCACGCAACAACAGCGTCGCGAGCACCACCCGCAACCGGCCGCTGCCCAGCGGCACCGGCGTCGTCCCGTTGATCGCGGCCAGCTCGCCGAGCAGCCGGAAACTCCACCCTTCGGACAATGTGACCCCCGACGGCGAGCCTACCCGAGGTCATCGAGATGTCATCGAGCTGTGAACGGCGCCCGGAAAGGTGGTCGACGGCCATGGCGCGACCAGGGCGCACGCCCTGGTTTCTGTTCCACCAGAAGGGAATGTGTCACATGGTTCGTCTGATCGAGAAGCTCGGTGACCGGGTGCTGGCACGAGTGGTGCCGAAGGCGACGGCGGCGGCCCTGCCGCCGCCCGGGTGCTGGTGTGACCAGTGCACGGGGGCGTGGGCGTTCCGCTGTTGCCAGACCGGCCCGAACACGGCCGTCTGCAGCACCCGGTGCGTGTCCTGCTGATTTGACCTGGCGTCCCCGGCGGTCCGGCCGCCGGGGCGCTGGTCCACTACCGGAAGACAGGAGGTTTCGCGGTGGCGGTGCTGGTCGTTTCCGTGATGGTGCTGTGTTTTCTCTGCCTGTTCGACCTTTTGCTCACGCTGGGCGTGCTCAGGCGGCTTCGCGAACACGAGGCCCGCCTGGAGAAGGCCCCCGACTACGGCGTGCCGGACAACCTGGCGAGCTCGCTCGTGCAGGGTTCGCGACCGGACCCGTTCACCGCGACGACCACCGACGGCGGCGTGGTGACGTTGGACGACCTCGTCGACGGCACGGTGGTGGCGTTCATGTCGCCGCACTGCAAATCGTGTGTCGCCAACCTGCCGAACTTCGTCGAGCACGTCGGCGTGATGCCGGAGGGCAGGCGGCAGGTCATCGCGGTGGTGATGGGCGAGGAGGTCGAGTCGAGGCCGATGGCCGCCCGGCTGGAGCCGGTCGCGCAGGTCGTGGTCGAGCACCTGAACGGGCCGCTGGCCGCGGCGTTCAAGGTGACCGCGATGCCGGTCATCTTCGTCCTGAAGGGAGACGGGATGGTGGCAGCGACGTCGTACGAGATCGACCAGCTGCTCGGTCCGATGGCGGCGGTCGTCAAGTGAGCTCGCGGTTCGCGGGTGTCGCCACGGCGGTCGGCCTGGCGTGGCGGGCCGCACCGGGGCTGTTCTCCGTGTACGTGCCCCTGAACGTGCTCGGCGCGGTCGTCCCGGTGGCCTCCGCGTGGCTGGTCAAGCTCATTCTCGGCGCCGTCCTGCGCGGTACGCCGCTGTACCCGCTGCTGTGGCTGGTCGGCATCCTCGCGGTGGTGGGGGTCGTCGCGGGTGTCGTGCCGCAGGTGAACGAGTACGTGCGGGTCGAGGCGGACCGGCGGGTCGCGCTGCTGAGCGAGGACCGGCTCTACGGCGCGACCGAGCGGTTCGTCGGGCTCAGCCGGTTCGAGGACCCCGACTTCCAGGACACGTTGCGGGTGGCGCAGGAGTCCGGGCGGTCCGCGCCGAGCAACGTCGTCAACGGGTTCGTCGGGGCCGGCCGGGCGCTGGTGACGGTCGCGGGGTTCGTCGGGTCGCTCGCCGTGCTCGACCCGCTGATCACGGTGGTGGTGCTGGCGGCGGGGGTGCCGGCGGTGCTGGCCGAGCGCGCGCTCGCCCGCCGCCGCGCGGCGGTGTTCCTCGAGATGAGCCCGTCGATCCGGCGCGAGCTGTTCTACGCGCGGCTGCTCACCGACGTCCGCGCCGCCAAGGAGGTGCGGTTGTTCGGGATCGGCGCGTTCTTCCGGCAGCGGATGCTGGCCGAACGCGTGACGGCCAACGCGGCGGAACGCCGGGTCGACCGGCACGAGCTGCGCGTGCAGGGCGGGTTGGCGTTGCTGTCGTCGGTGGTGGCCGGCGGGGGTCTCGTCGCGGCGATCGTGGCGGCGAGCCGGGGGCAGCTCTCCGTCGGTGACGTGTCGATGTTCGTCGCGGCCGTCGCCGGGGTGCAGACGTCGCTGTCGATGCTGGTCGGCTCGTACGCGATGGCCGGCAGGTCGCTGGTGATGTTCGAGCACTACCTCGCCCTGATGCGGTCCGAGTCCGACCTGCCGGTCGCGACGCCGCCGGCGGTGGTGCCCGAGCTGCGCGGCGGCATCGAGCTCCGCGACGTGTGGTTCCGCTACTCCCCGGCGCATCCGTGGGTGCTGCGCGGGGTGAACATGACCATCCCGGTCGGCCGGGCGGTGGCGATCGTCGGGCGCAACGGTGCGGGCAAGAGCACGATCGTGAAGCTGCTGTGCCGGTTCTACGACCCGACCCGCGGCTCGGTGCTGTGGGACGGCGTCGACCTGCGTGACATGGCGCCCGCCGACCTGCGGGCGCGGATCGGCGCGGTGTTCCAGGATTTCATGGAGTACGACCTGACCGCCGCCGAGAACGTCGGGGTCGGCGACGTCGAGCGCCGCGATGACCGGCCCCTGGTCGAGGAGGCGGCGCGGCTGGCCGGCGTGCACAAGACGCTGGCGCGGCTGCCCGCCGGGTACGACACGCTGCTGAGCCGGACGTTCAGCACCGCCGGCTCGGCGTCGGCCGAATCGGCCGCGCTCGCCTGGCTGACCGGCGACGACGGGTCGGCCGTCGGGGTCACGCTGTCGACCGGGCAGTGGCAGCGGCTCGCACTGGCGCGCGGCCTGTTCCGCGGCAGGCGGGACCTGCTCATCCTCGACGAGCCGAGCTCGGGCCTCGACCCGGAGGCCGAGCACCAGGTGCACGAGACGCTGCGGTCGTACGCCGCCGGCACGACCAGAGTGCTGATCTCGCACCGGCTCGGGGCGACCAGGGATGCCGACCACGTGTTCGTCGTCGAGGACGGCGTGGTGTCGGAAGAGGGCTCGCACGCTTCGCTCGTCGCGGCCGGTGGCGCGTACGCCCGGCTGTTCGCGTTGCAGGCCAAGGGATATCAGGAACCGACCGCGGTCGGCTGAGGGGAGCGAGTTATGTCCACAGTGGACTTGGCGGGCCGTGCCGTGCTGGTGCTGGTGTTCGCGGCGTCCGCCATCGGGAAGCTGGGCAACTTCGGCGGTTTCGTGGCCGCGATCCGGGGGCTGCGCCTGGTGCCCGACGCGTGGCCGCGGCCGGTCGCCCGGTTGGTCGTCGCGGCGGAAGCGGCGGCCGCCGGGCTGCTCCTGCTGCCGCACCGCGGCGCGGTCGCCGGCTTCACACTGGTGATCCTGCTGTGCGTGCTGTTCGCCGTGGTCATCGAGTCGTCGGTGCGCAGGGACATCCGCGTGGCCTGCCCGTGTTTCGGCGCGTCGGCGGACCTGTTGAACCGCAGGCACCTGGTGCGCAACGGTCTTCTGGTAGCCGTGGCGGTCGTCGGGCTGGCCGGGGTCGACACCGCGCCGCCCGGGTTCGTCGACGCCCTGGTCGGCGCGGTGACGGCGGTCTTCGTCGCCGCCGTGGTGATCAGGTTCGACGATGTCGCCGAGATCCTCGTGCCGCGGGTGGCGCGGTGATCGCCGTGGTGGTGCTGACGGGGGTCGTGCTGGCGGCCGTGTTCGGCGTCGTCGCACTGGGCAGGCGGTTCATGGTGGTCACGGTGGCCGGCCCGAGCATGGCCCCCGCACTGCGCGACGGCGACCGGGTGCTGGTGCGCCGCTGCGCGGTCGACTCGGTGCGGCGTGGCGACATCGTCGTGCTCCTGGGGCCGAGGATGCCCGGCCGCGGCGTAGCGCCTGCCGACTTCATGGCAGGTGCGACGAACGAGGAACGCACACTGCTGATCAAGCGTGCGGTGGCGGTGCCCGGCGATCCGCTGCCGGGTGACTCGGCGGTGGTCTCCGCGGACGAGATCGTGGTCACCGGCGACAACGAGAACATGAGCTACGACTCCCGGCAGGCCGGCCCGTTCGACGCGCGCGAGGTACGCGGGGTGGTCGTCCGCCGGCTGACCACGGTCTAAGCGCCTTGCCAGAGGTCTTGTCCGCAACCCGCCTGCCGGGCAGTTACGTGGATGAAGGGCTCCTTCATCCACACCAGGTGGAGGAAGGAACCCTTCATCCACCTCACCGGACGGCGAGTTGCGAACACGACTTCTGGCTACCTGCTCAGACCTGTTGGCTCCGTGAACCGGCACCGGGAACACGTGTACCGCCCGGAAGTCGTCGCTGCTTGGGTCGGGGAGCCGTGGATCGTCCGGACGGTGGCGTGCGCTGGGCGAGTCCGGTTTGGACTCGGAGGCGCCGAAGGGGCTCTCATCGCTCGTCTCGGGGAGGCGCCGTGACCACTCGAAGAGGCGGTCTGGCAGCGGCTCGCAAAGTCTCGACGAGCTTCTTGATCGGTGTGGCGAGGTCGGGGTGGTCGCCCTTGTCGATGCGGTGCAGCAGCCGGGCAGCGGTGTAGAGCAGGGCGAGCCGTCCGGCGTCGGTGTCGAGCACATGGCCGAAGGTGCTTCGCACTCGTTCGGCGGCTTCTGGCACGAGCAGGCTGTGGCAGAGCAGTGGCGCAGGGCGTCGGTGGGGGAGCACGGTGAACCGGGCGCGAAGGTCATCAGCTAGGCGTTGCTGCCACCGGTCCTCCCACTCGTAGACGTCGAGAACGCGGTCGAGTACGGGTAAGGGATCACGCTGTTCGGGCACGGCATCCTCTCGCATCGGCGCGCACAGAACGCGCTGTGCGATTTCCTTGGTACCGCTCGGAAAACTCCAAGCGAGAGCCGAAGAGGGCATGTCCCCGATCGGGGGAGTGCCGGGCGAGTTGTTGCGGTTGCCTCATGAGGGTCTCGATGTCGGTGGCGTCCACGTGGTCGAGGGTCCGGTCACCGAAGGCGGTCATGATGTGGATCCAGTAGCTGTCGCAGGGGTGTCGTGCGCCTGGCCCTGCAGCGGCGGCGACCTTGTGCTTCACCGCTGTGGGCTGGACTCCGGCCAGTGCGGAGGCGCTGCGAATCTGTGACAGCACCAGGGACCTTGGGGCCTTCTGCCCGGTTACCTCCGGGCCTGTGCCCAGGTGACGGCGCGGCAGCACGCTGTGGCCATGACCACCGCGCCGTCCATGCCGCGGGCCGGGGAACGCGACGTGGTCGCGATCCAGACGGCCGAACCCGGCGCCGTGTTCGGCATGGTGGGGTCCGCGCCGCGTGGGCTCTCGTCGCAGGAGGCGGCCTCACGGCTGGCTGAACGCGGACGCAACGAGCTGCCCCGGCTCGCGGAACGGTCGCTGGTGTCCCGGTTCCTCGGTCAGTTCACGGACCTGTTCGCCGTGGTGCTGCTCGTCGCGGCGGCGTTCACGTTGTTCGCATACCTGCTGGGCACCCCGCCGGACGTCGGGAACCTCCGGCTGGCGATCGCGATTCTGGCGGTGGTGCTGCTCAACGCGTCGATCGGGTTCGGGCAGGAGTACATGGCCGAGCGGACCGCCGACGCGATGCGGGACATGGTGCCCCGCCGGGTACGGGTGATGCGTGACGGTGATCGTGTCGAGGTACCCGCGGCGGAACTCGTCGTCGGGGACGTGGTCGTGCTCGACGCCGGCGACGCGGTGTCGGCCGACTGCCGGGTGGTCGAGGCGCACGAACTCGCGGTCAACAACGTCGTGCTGACCGGGGAGAGCGATCCGGCGGGACGCACCGCCGACGCGGTACCCGCCGTGGTGGCACCGCTGGAGGCGCGGAACCTGGTGTGGATGGGGACGACGGTCGCCGCGGGCACCGGCAAGGCGGTGGTGACCGGCACCGGCGAGCACACGGAGTTCGGGCGGATCTACCGGCTGACCGCCCGCACCACACCCGACCGCAGCCCGCTGCAGCTGCAGATCGCGCACATGGCCCGGCGGGTGGCCGCCGCGGCGTTCGCGCTGGGGGTGGTGCTGTTCGCGGTGCGGCTGCCTGCGGGCGGGCCGCTGGTCGAGACGTTCGTGTTCGCGCTCGGGGTGATGGTCGCGTGCGTGCCGGAGGGGCTGCCCGCCACGCTGTCGGTGGCGATGGCCATCGGGGTGCGGCGGATGGCGCGGCGGCGGGCGTTGGTGAAGAAACTGGTCGCGGTGGAGACCCTCGGGTCGACGACGGTCATCTGCACCGACAAGACCGGCACGCTCACCAAGGCCGAGATGACTGTCACCCGGATGTGGACGGCGGCGCGGACCCACCGGGTGACCGGAGTCGGCTACGCGCCGGACGGCTCGGTGTCCGATCCGGACTCGGCCAGGGAGATGTTGCGGGTGGCGGCGTTGTGCTGCGACGCCAGGGTGCTGCCACCGGAGCCAGGGCACGGCTGGAGGGTGCTCGGCGACACCACTGAGGCGGCACTGCTGGTCGCCGCGGCGAAAGCGGGGCTGGACGTGGACGCCGAGCAGCGGGCAGCCCCCAGGGTGGGCGAGTTCCCGTTCGACTCGGAACGCAAGCTCATGACCACCGTGCACGCTTACCGCGGGCGCACGTGGGCGCACGTGAAAGGTGCTCCGGGTGAGCTGCTCGCCCGCTGCACCCGCATCCGCACCGAGCAGGGCGACATCGCCCTGGACGACCGGGCCCGCGCCGAGGTGCTGGCGGCCAACGACGCGATGGCGGGCTCCGCGCTGCGGGTGCTGGCCGTCGCCGTCCGTGCAGTCCGCGGTGCGCGGACCGGTCAGGTGGAGGCGGAGAACGACCTCACGCTGCTCGGTCTGGTCGGCATGCTCGACCCGCCGCGCCCCGAGGTCGTCGACGCGGTCGCCTCCTGCCGTCGCGCGGGCATCCGCGTGATCATGGTGACCGGTGACTACGCGCTCACCGCGGAGGCGATCGCCCGCCGGGTCGGCATCCTGGCCGCTCCGGGCCGGCCCCGCACGGTCACCGGCGCGGACCTCGACGGCGAGATCGACGACACCGGGCTGCGCGACCTGCTCACCGGGGAGGGCGACGTGCTGTTCGCGCGGGTCAAACCCGAGCACAAGATGCGGGTGGTGGCCGCGCTCAAGGAGCTCGGCGAAGTCGTCGCCGTCACCGGTGACGGCGCCAACGACGCACCCGCGCTCAAACGCGCCGACATCGGCGTCGCGATGGGCGCCACGGGCACCGATGTCGCCCGCGAGGCCGCGGTCATGGTCCTGCTCGACGACTCCTTCGCCTCGATCGCCACCGCCGTCGAGCTCGGCCGCTCGGTCTACGCGAACATCCGCAAGTTCCTGGTCTACCTGTTCAGCCACAACCTCGGCGAGCTGGCCCCCATCCTGGTCGCCACCTTCGCCGGGTTCCCGCTCGTGCCGATCAACGCGATGCAGGTCCTGGCCATCGACCTCGGCTCGGACGTGTTGCCGGCGCTGGCACTCGGCGCGGAGCCCCCCGAACCCGGTGTGATGGACACACCCCCGCGCGGGCGGCGGGAACGGTTGTTCTCCTGGGCCCTCGTGCGCCGGTTCCTGTTCCTCGGCAGCATCCAGGCCGCGAGCGCCACCGCGTTGTTCTTCTGGCACATTCACACCGCCGGCATCCCGTTCGACCGGTTCACCGCCGCGAACCCCGTCTACCGCGAGGCGCTGACCATGACACAGGCGACGATCGTGGTCAGTCAGTTCTTCAACTCCTTCACCGTGCGCAGCGACCGGCTCAGCATCGTGCGCCTGGGCCTGTTCTCCAATCGCAAGTTGATCGGCGCGGGACTGATCGGCATCGCGATCATGTGTGCGATCAGCTACGTCCCTTTGCTGCAGGCGGTGTTCCACACCGCGCCTCTGTCTGTCGTGGACTGGCTGCTCGTGGTCGGCTGTGGCGCGCTCGTTCTCGGAGCTGACGAGGTCCGCAAGTTCCTTCTGCGTCGCAAGGAGGTCACCGCATGAAGGCGATCATCATGGGCTGCGGCCGGGTCGGCGCCGCGCTGGCTCACCAGCTGTCCGCGGGCGGGCACGAGGTGTTCGTGCTCGACCGCGACCAGGACGCCCGCGAACTGCTGCCCAGCGGATTCGCGGGTGAGTTCGTCGTCGGCAACGGGTTCAACCGCGGCGTGCTCGAACGGGTGGGCATCGAGACAGCAGAGGCGTTCATCGCCGTGACGTCCGGAGACAACACCAACATCGTCGGCGCGCGCATCGCGAAAGAGGACTACCGAGTCCCCAGGGTGATCGCGCGCATCTACGACCCGCGCCGCGCCGACATCTACGCCGATCTGGGCATCCCCACCGTCGCGAGCGTCACCTGGACGGTCAACCGGATCAGCCAGCTGCTGCGGCACCGCTACCTCGACCCGGAGGTCAGCTTCGGCAACGGCGAGACCCTCCTGGTCCGCGAGACACTGCCCGCCTGGTTCACCGGACGGCCGGTGCACGACCTCGACGTGAACGGGGAGATCCGGATCATCGCGGTCACCAGGGGCGGCCACTCGTTCCTCCCGAGCGGCGACACTCTCGCGCGCGCGGGCGACGCTGTGAGCCTGGCCGTCGCCGCGACCGCCCTGGGCCGGTTGCATTCCTTCCTGGGCAAGGAGCTGGGCACATGAAGGTACTCGTCGCAGGTGCCGGGCGGCTGGGTGAGCAGGCCGCGCACCTGCTGGCCGCCACAGGCCACCAAGTCACCGTCATCGAACGCGATCGCACGCGCCTTGCGCAGCTTCCCGACGCGGATGTGCTGCGGCTGGTGCACGGCGACGCCTGCGAACCCGCCGTTCTCGAAGACGCGGGTGTGCGCAACGTCGACCTGCTGCTCGCCACCACCGGAGAGGACGAGGACAACCTCGTCATCGCCCTGCTCTCCAAACGCCAGTTCACCGTGTCCCGCACCATGGCCCGCGTGAACGACCCCGACAACGCCTGGCTGTTCGACGCCCGCTGGGGTGTCGACGTCGCACTACCTGCGGTCGCATCCCTGGTGCCGCTGATCGAGGAGGCCAGCGGCGCGACGGACACCGTCGGACTCCTCCGGCTGGCCGCCGCCGGAGTCACGGTCATCGCGACCCACATCGACGACCACTCCGCCGCAGCCGGTCGGCCGCTGTCCGGCGTCGACCTCCCGGCCGGCACCGTGGTGGCCGCCGTCGTTCACGACGCCCGCCCGGTCGTGCCGGCCACCGACTACCGCTTCCGCAGCGGCGACACCGTCCTCGTGGTCTCCGCGACCGCCGACGAACACGACATCCGCACCAGGTTCCAATGATCGGACAGGATCCCGGGCGGTGCGGCGAGTACGGGCGCGCAGAACCGGTGTTCATGTGGATCGAGGCCGGTGGCGCCCGCGGCCTGAGTGAGGACGGCGGGCACACCATCGGTTTGCGCTGACACAGGTCCTGACATCGGTGTTGTCGCCGGTGTCAGGGCCGTGACGGACGCGTGTCCGGCCTGTTGGCGAATGTGGTCGCAACAACCACGAAGGCCGACGAAGGAGACACGACATGTCCACGTTCACCACGCCGGACCCGATCACCGCCACGCTGACCACCGCAGGTGCCCGAGTGCGGATCGCAGCCGGCGAGCGCACCGACACGGTGGTGCGGGTCGAGCCCGTCAACAGCGCGAACTCCAAGGACGTGAAGGTCGCCGAGAAGACCAAGGTCGACTTCTCCGACGGCGTGCTGGCCGTCAAGACGACCAAGTCCGGTGACCAGAACGGGTCCGTCGCCATCACGATCGAGCTGCCCGCCGGGTCCCGCCTGATCCTCAACACCGCCTGGACGGAGGTGCAGGCCGACGGTGTGCTCGGCGACTGCGAGGTCAACATCGGCTCGGGGCAGGTCCAGCTCGACCGCGTCGCCACGTTGAGGGGCAACCTCGGCAGCGGCGGGCTCGCGGTCGGCCGCGTCGCCGGGTCCGTCGCCATCGAGGGCAGCACGGCCGGGGTGCGGATCGGCGAGGCCGACGGCGTTGTCCGCTACCAGGGCACGAGCGGCAAGGTCTGGATCGGCCACGCCCGGTCCGACGCCAACCTCGGTGGTTCCAGCGGCAGCTTCGACATCGGCCAGGCCGACGGCAGTGTGATCGCGAAGGCAGCCGACTGCCCGATCCGGATCGGGCGGGCCACGAACGGTCAGCTGGAACTGATGAACGCCTCGGGCGGCATCGAGATCGGTGTCGGCGAGGGCACGGCGGTCCAGATCGACGCGAAGAGCACAAAGGGGCTGGTGCGCAGCTCTGTGCCCGCACTGGACGTCAGCGGCGATGCGCTCAGGCTCTACGCCCGGACGCGGCTCGACGACATCGTGATCCACCCCGCGGCCTGAAATCACGACCGGTGTGGCGCCGTTGCGGCGTCACACCGGTTCCCGGCTGGCAGGATCAACTGGGTGCAGATCAAGGTCCTGGGACCGTTCGAGGTGCGTGCGGACGACGGCGCTGTCGCCGACGTGCCGGGCGCGCGGTTGCGCGGGCTGGTGGTCGCTCTCGCGCTCCGGCCTGGCCAGGTGGTCCCGAAGGCGACGCTGATCGACTGGATCTGGGGCGAGCACCCGCCGGTCGATGCCGCGAACGCCCTGCAGCGCCTGGTTTCCCGGCTGCGCAAGGCAGTTCCGCACGTCGTGGTCGAGGGACTGACGGACGGCTGCCGCCTGATGATCGACGCGGACGCCGTTGATGCGGTGCGGTTCGAACGGCTCGTTGCCCGAGCACGCGAAGACCAGGGATCGCAACGGCTGCGCGAGGCCCTGGAGTTGTGGCGCGGCCCGGCGATGCAGGACGTCGGCCTGCAGGACAGCGAGGCGTTCGACGCGGCGGCCACCCGGCTCGAGGCGTTGCGGCTGACCGCAACGGAAGACCGGTTCGAAGCCGAGATCGGCCTCGGTCACGGCGCGGATCTGGTCACGGAACTGACCGACCTGGTGGCCGCGCACCCGGTGCGGGAGAAGCTCGTCGCCGCACTGATGCGCGCACTTGCCGCGGCAGGCCGCATCAGCGAGGCGTTGCGGGTGTATCAGCGCACGAGGGAAGCACTGGCCGACGAGCTCGGCGTCGACCCCTCACCCGAACTGTCCGGCGCCTACGCCGACCTCGGCCCCGGCTACCGCCACATCACCTACGACGAGCGCGCCCGCGGCAAGTCCAAGCGCTCGGCGGACTACTCGTTCGAAGGCGCTCTGCGAGACCTCGACGCCGTCCTCAGGGCGAGGGGCGTGGAACAGCCGTTGCTGGTCGGCTGGTCCTACGGCGGCATCATCGGCTGGCACTGGGCCGACCGGCACCCGGACCGCGTCGCGGGCCTGGTGACCGTGGACGCCTTCCCGGTCGGGCTGACCGGCGAGGCCGGCCGCGAGCGCATCCGCAAGACCTTCCGCGGCTACCGGCTGCTGCTGCCGATCGCCGCCCGGTTCGGCCTGGGCGCCCG